>CAZXOC010000393.1:0-5669 GCA_964642165.1 uncultured Planctomycetaceae bacterium
CCTCGCAGCGGCAGATGATGATGCAGTTGACGATGATCAGGGGCACGTAGGGCCCGAGCTTGCGGCTCATATCGCCCAGGAACGCCGCCAGGAAGCGGTCGGCGATGGTCACGAAGGCGGCGATCGTCAGCGTGAAGACCAGGATCCGCAGGTGCGGCTTGAGGAAGCCGCGGATGAGGCTGACCATGATGTTGGCGCAGACGAGCACGAAGGTCACCGCGCCGGCCATCGTCATGGCCTCGCGCATGCCGTTGGTGACGGCCAGCGTCGGGCACATGCCCAGGAGCTGGCGGTAGACGGGGTTCTCCGGCAGGATGCCGTGGATGAACCGCTCCAGGGGTGTCGGGCCGTCGTTCGCCATGAACGCCTAGTCCTTCGCGCCTTCGGCGCCGGCCGGCGCGCGCCGGCTCGTCGCCCGCTCGTTGTACCGCCGGGCGCGCTCGGCCAGCTCCCGGTGCAGCGTCCGGTTGCCCAGCGTCTCGTTGATGATGTCGCAGACGCTGCGGGAGGAGATCGTCGCGCCCGAGACGGCCTGGATTCTGTTCTCCGAGCCCTGGTCGTCCATCTTGGGCGACGCGCCCGTCACGACGACGAGAGGCCGGTCCGCGCGCGGGCCCCAGTGGAAGAACGGCCAGAGGAACCCGTGCTTCGCCTCCGTGCCCATCTCCTCGATCTCGTTGCCCAGCCCGGGCGTCTCCTTGTGCTCCAGGATGGCCAGCCCGGTGATGGTCCCGACGGACTCGTCCGTGCCGATCAGCAGCTCGATCTTGTCGGCGAAGCCCTTGCCGGAGGCCTTGATGACCCACCCGATCTGGACGATCTGCTCGGCCTGGAGTCCCGCGTTGTCCTCGACCGCCTGTCTCGCCAGCGCCCGGAAGGCCTCGTAGCGGGTCCGGTCGCGGCCGTTGCCGAGGATCACGACGACGGGCTCCTCGGCGGCGCTGGCGTTCGGGTCGGCGCCCTCGACGAGGCGGGGGATCTCTCGGATGGTCGCGGCGAGCTTGTTGGCGTCGATGCGCGGCCGCAGCCACGTCTCCACGCCGGCCAGCGCCGCGCCGAAGCACAGCGCCAAGACCAGCACCAGCCAGGCTTGTCCGATGTAGCTGTTCCTCATCGCAGGCACTCGACCATCAGCTATCGGCCCTGACAGCGCTCCGCACGGTTCGCGCAGTCCGTGGCATCCGTGAACCTATTCCTTTCGCGGTACCGGTCCGCCGATGGGCGTGGGGATGGTCCACCGGTTGATCAGCGGCACGACGGCGTTCATGAGCAGCACGGCGAACATGACGCCCTCGGGGTAGTTGCTCAGCGTTCGGATCAGCATCACCAGCGCGCCGATGCCCGCCCCGAAGATCAGCTTGCCCTTCGGCGTGATCGGGCTGGAGACCGGGTCCGTCGCGATGAAGAACGCCCCGAACAGCAGCGCCCCGCCCAGCAGGTGGTGCGGCAGCGTGAACGTCGGATCGCCGAACAGGTGCATCAGGCCGCCGATGACCACGACGGCCCCCAGCACGCCGGCGGGAATCTGCCACGACGCCGTCCGCCGGATCAGCAGGTACAGCCCGCCGACCAGGCACGCCAGGGCGCTCGTCTCGCCCAGCGAACCGTTCGTGTTGCCCAGCAGCAGGTCCGCCAGCCGGGGCATCCGCTCGTCGGGCGCGAGCGCCTCCCCGGCCGAGAGCTTCTTCGCGATCTTCTTGCCCACCGTCAGCGGCGTCGGCCGCGTGATCGCGTCCGAACGCGTCAGCTCCATGAGGCCCGCCGGCCGGCTCGCGACGGCCTCCCGCGGCGGCAGCCTGTAGCCCGACGCGCCCACCGCGCCGGCGAAGGCCAGCAGCACGAACGCCCGCCCGACCATCGCCGGGTTGAAGATGTTCTGCCCCAGCCCGCCGAAGAGCACCTTGCCGATGCCGATCGCCACGAACGAGCCGATCACGCTGACGTACCACGGCGCCGCCCCCGGCAGCGACAGCGCCAGGATCAGCCCCGTCACCGCCGCCGAGCCGTCGAGGATCGTCACCTTGCGCCCCCCGCGAGCC
This sequence comes from uncultured Planctomycetaceae bacterium, assembly GCA_964642165.1. GTDB lineage: Bacteria > Planctomycetota > Phycisphaerae > SM23-33 > SM23-33 > CAYRVX01. The sequence goes on from CAZXOC010000393.1 coordinate 2,040, forward strand.
GCCAGGAGCAGCCCCGCCGCGAGCATCACGCCCAGCCCGCCGAAGACGACGCCCTGCCGCGCGACGCCCGCCCACGCGCCCAGGTCCGGCGCGAACCGATGCACCAGCCACAGCCCGGCCAGCCACGCCGCCGCCAGGACCAGCAGGACCACGTGCGCCGCGCCGCGAAGCGTGCTGAACGCCAGCTCCGCCAGCAGGCACGCCAGCAGGCACAGGGCGACGTGCTTCACGGCGTACAGGCGGAAGACGTAGAGCGAGACGAGCACGACGGGGATCAGCGCGATCAGCACGTCGATCATCATCCGCCGCGTCGTCAGGGCCGTGTCGTAGACGTGCGGCGAGGGCGCCACGTGCAGGACGGGCGCCGGCGGCGGCGCCTCGGCGACGGCCGCCGCGCTGCCCGGCTCGACTTGCTGCGGCGTTTCGCTCACGTCACTCCTTCGGCATGCGGGCCTTGCCCAGGCGGATCCACTGCACCAGCGGGATGGACGCCGGACACGTGTACGCGCAGCACCCGCATTCCATGCAGGCCTGCATGTGGTACGTGCGAGCCAACTCCCAGTCGTCGTGCCGGGCGGCCTCGGCGATCTTCGCGGGCACCAGCCCCAGCGGGCAGGCGTCGACGCACCGCCCGCAGCGCAGGCAGGAGGTCTCCTCGGCGCGGCGGACGTCGTCGCGCGTCAGGACGGTCACGCCGCTGGTGCCCTTGGTCACGGGCGTGTCCAGGTCGCCGAGCGTGAAGCCCATCATCGGCCCGCCGGCGACGACGCGGGCGGCCTCGGCGTTCAGCCCGCCGCAGAAGTCGATCAGCTCGGCGTAGCTCGCGCCGACGGGCACGAGCAGGTTCCTCGGCCGGGCGACGCCGCCGCCGGTGACCGACACGACGCGGTGCGTGAGGGGCCTCCCGCGCACGACCGCGCGGGCAATCGCCGCCGCCGTGCCCACGTTCACCACCACCACGCCGATGTCCAGCGGCAGCCCCAGCGTGGGCACCTCCCGGGCGGTGACGGCCTGGATCGCCTGCCTCTCACCGCCCTGGGGGTACTTGGTCCGCACGACGGCGACCTCGATGCCGGTTGCCCCCGCCGCCTGCCGCATCGACTCGACGGCCCGCGGCTTGTTGTCCTCGATGACGACGACGACGCGAGCGGCCTCGTTGGCGCGGGCGGCCAGCAGCGCGCCCGTCACGATCGGCTCGGGGTGCTCCAGCATGAGGCGGTAGTCGCTGGTGAGGTACGGCTCGCACTCGCAGCCGTTGACCAGCAGCGTGTCGATGGGCTTCTTGTCGTTCTTGAGCAGCTTGACGTGCGTCGGGAAGGCCGCCCCGCCCAGCCCGACGATGCCCGCCTCGGCGACGGCCTCGGCGATCTGCCCGGGCTCCCAGCCGCCGACCTCCACGGGCCAGTCGCCGCCGAGGACGTCGGCCCGCAGGGCGTCGCCCTCGACCTGCTCGGCCTCGCCGGCCGCGATCGGCACCGCCGGGACGTGCCGCCCGTTCGGCAGCGTCACCGACGTCCCCAGGCCCGTCTTGCCGGCCTGGCTCGCGTGGACCGCCGCCGAGATGAAGCCCCCCGCCTCGCCGATCTTCTCCCCCCAGGCCACCTCCTGCCGCGGCTTGACCAGCAGCCTCGCCGGCGCGCCGAGGTGCTGCAGGAGCGGCACCGTCACACGCTTCGGCGTCGGGAGGACCTCGATGGGCGCATCGGCCGAAAGCTCCTTGCCCTCCGGCGGATGCACGCCGCGAGGGAAGGTGCCTCGCCCAGTGCTGCTCAGCATCGAGCCGGTCATGCACCCTCCTTGGCCGATCGACTCACGAGCTTCCCGATGCCGATGCCCCCCGCCAGACCGACGGCCAACCCGACCAGCGCGCCGCCCAACTGCCCCCCGCGCCCCGGGCCGAGCGCCATCGCGCCAACGGCCGCCAGGACCAACGGCAGCACGAAGACCGCCGCCGCCGCGACGCCCAGACGCCAACCGCTCAGCGCGCTGTCAGGGGGTGCCTCCAGGCGGTTGGACCCGCAACTGCCGCAGCCGACGCAGGGATGATCCTGTCTCGCAGTACGACTCATGTGAATTCTTTCACAATCATAGCGAGTCCCGCCCACAATGCCGACGGGGTAATCTGGAATCTAGTGACTCCGCCCCGCGAAGTAAAGGTGTTTCCCCCGCTTGCCGTCCGGCCGTCCGGCTTCCGCGTCCGCCGTCCGCGGCGCTACTTCGCGAAGACGTCCCCCACCCGGCAGGCGAAGCCGGGCACGACGTCGCCGCCGTCGAGCTCCTCGTCCTCGCGAAGGGTCGCCACCGGCGCGCCCGGCCGGTGGACCGACACCGTCCGCGTGTTCGGCCAGACCACCCAGACGAGCTTCGTGCCGGCCGCCAGCCACGCCTGGGTCTTCTCCTCAAGATCCTGGACGCGGTCGTCGGGGGAGACCACCTCGACCGCCAGGTCGGGCGCGCCGGGGAAGTAGCCCGGCGCATCGGCAACCGCCCGATCCCGCCCGACGAAGGCCACGTCCGGCGCCCGAACCGTGTCGGGCTCGCGCGCGATGAGGAAGCCGGTCTCCGCTGCGTACACGAGCCCCAGCTCCGCACGCCGAACGTGCGCGCTGAGGAGGAAGCTCAGGTTGTTCGCGATCCGCCCGTGCATGTGCCCCGCCGGCGTCATCTCTCTCACCTCACCGGCGATGAGCTCGCGTCGCCCCGGACCGCGCATCGACAGGAGCTGCTCCGCCGTGACGAACTGTTTGCCCACAAGCGACATTCCGCTTCCCTGTGCGTGGGGCAGGTGCCCTCTTCCGATCGATTGTACCGTCGGATGCGGCCGCGCGACAAGGCGCTTTGCGCCGCCGCACCGGGAGGATACGATGCCGCCCTCGGGACAAGCGACGAGGTGAGACGATGGCGAAGGTGGCGGCGATCGTGCCGGCGGCGGGCGCCGGCCGGCGGTTCGGCGGCAAGGAGAACAAGATCTTCCGGCGGATCGGCGGCGGGGGCCAGCCCGTCTTCCTCCGCACGCTGGAGGCCTTCACGTCGCGCGACGACGTCTGCCAGGCGATCCTCGTCGTCGCCGAGGCCGACCTGGACGAGCTGAAGAGGCGCTTCGGCGGCAACCTGGGCTTCATGGGCGTGAAGCTCGTTGCCGGCGGCGAGACCCGCAGCGACTCCGTCCGCAACGCCCTCACCCACGTCGCCGACGACGCCGAGCTCGTCTGCGTCCACGACGCCGTCCGCCCCTGCATCGCCCAGCCGTGGATCGACGCCGTCTTCGCCGAGGCCGAAAAGACCGGCGCCGCCATCCTCGCCTGCCCCGTCCACGGCACGCTCAAGAGGGTCTCCGGGCAGCACGTCATCGACGAGACCGTCGAGCGGAGCGACCTGTGGGAGGCCCAGACGCCCCAGGTCTTCCGCACGGACCTCCTCCGCGAGGCCTACGCCTCGGGGCGGAGCGCCACGGACGACGCCGCCCTCGTCGAGGCGATCGGCCACGCCGTCCACGTCGTGGCGGGCGACCCGCGGAACGTCAAGATCACCACCCCGGCCGACCTGGCCTTCGCCGCCGCCGTCATCCGAACGCTGCCCAAGCCCAAGCAGACCGGCTACGTCCACCCCTTCGACGAGCCCAAGTGGTAG
>CAZXOC010000394.1:0-5666 GCA_964642165.1 uncultured Planctomycetaceae bacterium
GGCGTACTCGAGCGCCTGCTGGATGTCCTCCTCCTCCAGTTCCGGGTACTCCGCGAACAGCTCCTGCCGGTTCGGGCAGGCCGCCAATGCTTCCAGCACGCGGCGCACGGTCAGGCGCATCCCCCGAATGCAGGGCTGCCCGCCCATCACGGCCGGATCGACGGTGATTCGGTCGCAGTTCTTCATCGCATCGCTCTCCACTGCCCCCCATTGTACTCGACCAGCTTGCGTTCTGCCGTGCCTTCTCGTCGGCCGTCACGGAGACACCGCGAGCCTCAAGATGCGCTGGTTGCCGGTGGCGGCGGCGGGGCTGCGCCCGCCGCGGCGGCGGACATCGCCGGCCCCAGCACCAGCGCAAGGAGCGTCGTCCGCGTCACCTCGGTCCTCCTCCAGGCCGGCGCCCGGGTTTGCTCCAACTTGCGGAACCGCCGAGGCGGGCCTACATTTGACATTGATAGATCATGGCCAGTGTGTCGCTGCAATTCCAGGGCGTTCGGGAGCCGCACCTTCCCCTGGTGGCCCTGACGGCCATTGTGGTCGTGCTGATCGGCTGGGGCATCTGGCAGCTCGTGCGCGGGCAGGTGCGGACCGGGCTGCTGTCCTTCGCGGCGGCGCTGGGACCGGCGGCGTTCGTGCCGGCGATGGCGATCGACGCGCTCGTCCGCTACGCCCGCGGAAACCGTCGCGGCGGCGGGGCGTCGCTGCTGGCGGCGCTGGCGGCGGCGCTGGGCACCGCGGCGGCGGCGCTGATCGTCCTCGGGGCCGAGGGCGGGCTCTGGATGGCCCTGTTGGCCGTGGAGATCGCCCTGGCGGTCGGCGTGTTCTACTCGACGGTCTACGCCTACCTGGGCAACGGACGGATCACGGCGCTGATGCTGCTTCGCTGCGCGGGCATCCTGGCGCTGATGCTGATCCTGTTCAAGCCGGCGCTGATGGTGACGGCCGGCGGGCCCGGCGACAAGCCCTACCTGCCGGTCCTCGTCGACCGCTCCGGCTCGATGGCCACCACCGACGAGGCCCACCTGCCCGACCGCTACCAGCAGTGCCTCCGCATGCTCGAAGCGCAGCAGGACCGCATCGACCGCCGCTTCTCGCCGTTGTGGTACCACTTCGCCAAGGCGACGGCGTCCGCGGAATCCCTCGAGTCGCTGGCCGCCCTGGAGCCCGCCGGCCAGGGCACGGACGGGACGAACCTCGCCGCCGCGATCCGCACCGCCTCGTCGGACTACAGCCGCGCCGCGCTGGCGGGGATCCTCCTCCTGACCGACGGCATTCACAACTCGGCCGACGTGGTGACCGACGCGGCGGTCGAGTCCGGCGTGCCCGTCTACACGGTCACGGTGGGCTCGGCCAGCGAGGGGCTGTCGGCCCGGCGGAACATCGAGCTGGTGTCGGTGGCCGCCCCGCTGGAGGCCGTGGTCAACAACGTCACGAAGATCGACGTTCAGGCGAAGGTGGCGAGCTTCGCGAACGTGCCGCTGGAGGTGCAGCTCCTGGAGGCCGGCAGCGACACGCCCGTCGACACGCAGCGCCTCTGGACGGACCAGAACGTCGCGACGCTCAAGGCCGAGCTGAAGTGGACCCCGCGCGAGGGGCCGAAGCCGGGCGGCACGGCCGCGCCCGCCGAACAGGTCCGCAAGCTGTGGGTGCGGATCGAGCCGAACCCCGCCGAGGCCGCCGCCGAGGACAACGAGGTCGAGATCCACGTCCTGCTGACCGAGCCGCGCGTCCGCGTGCTGTACGTGGAGGGCTCGATGAGGCCGGAGTACAAATACCTCAAGCGCCTCCTGTCCAGCGACCCGAACCTCCGCTTCCTGGGGCTGGTGCGGATCACGGGCAACCGGTTCTGGGCGCAGGGGGGCATCGGCGGGAAGAAGCTCACCAAGCTGCCCGAGTCCGACGCGGACTTCGCCCTGTTCGACGTGATCGTCCTGGGCGACCTGGACCGGACCTTCCTGACCAAGGCGCAGATGGCGCGGATCCGCCGGTTCGTCAACGACGGCGGGGCGCTGCTGATGCTCGGCGGGCACAACAGCTTCGGGCCCGGCGGCTACGGCGGGACGGACATCGAGGCCGCCCTCCCGGTCACCGTCGGCGCGCGCGCCCAGCCCCAGGAGACCACGCCGTTCGTCCCCCAGCTCACCGCCGCCGGCGAGGCGCACCCCATCCTCGAGGGGCTCAAGGACTTCTTCCACGGCCCGGGCGGGCGCAAGCCCAGCAGCAAGCTGCCCAAGCTGCCCAAGCTCCTGGGCTGCGTGACGGTGGTCGGCGCCAAGCCGGGCGCGGCGCTGCTGGCCCTGCACCCCACGCGCAAGCAGAACGGGCGGGCGATGGTCGTCCTGGCCGTCCAGCGCTTCGGCGCGGGACGCAGCGCCGCCTTCGCCGCCGACACGACCTGGACGTGGTACCTGCCGCTGAAGGGCATGGGGCGCGAGAGCCCCTACGAGCGCTTCTGGGGGCAACTGCTCCGCTGGCTGGCCAACGTCAAGACCAAGGCGCGCGAGTCCAAGCCCTCCGTGGTGATGCGCCTCGACAAGACCTATCTCCGCGTCGGCCAGGGGCCCGTGAAGCTCCTCGCCCGCGTGCAGGACGACAAGGGCCGACCCCCCGACAGCGCCCAGGTCTCCTGCACCCTCACCCCGTTGGACGGCGCCGCCACGCCCGAAACGCTGCCGCTTTCGCCGCGGATGGGCGACCGGCTCTTCGAGGCCGAGCTGCGACCCCCACGCGAAGGCAAGTACAAGGTCGCCGTGGCCGCCCTCGACGCCGCCGGCAGCAGCCTCGGAAGCGACGAACAGACCCTCCTGGTCGTCCCGTTCTCCAAGGAGATGGAGCGCCTCGGGCGCAACGACGGGCTGCTCCAGCTCATCGCCGACCGGACCGACGGCCGCAAGGCGGATATCTCCGGCCTGCCCGACCTGATCGACCAGATCGTCCAGCGCCAGAAGGCCAAGGGCAAGCTCGACGCCGGCGAGCAGGCCGAGGTCTACCCCCTGTTCGACTTCCCCCTGCTGTTCTTCGTTTTCATCGCCCTGCTGACGGGCGAGTGGCTGCTGCGGCGGCACTGGCACCTGCGGTAGCGACCGCGCGAGGGTGGACTCCTCCGTCGCGGAGCAGGACGCGATCCGAAGCGGGCGCCGGGCGGTCCGGCCGGGCCGCCGTCGCTGGAAAGGGCCTCACGATGTCGACCAAGCACACGCGTCGAGGATTCGTCAAGGGCACGCTGGCCGCGACGGCCGCGGGGGCCGCGGCCTTCAGCCTGGAGGAGCAGGTCCTGCTGGCCCGGGCCGGCAAGGACGACCCCGCGACCGCCCGCGCCGCCGGCAGCGCGACCAAGCCCCGCCGCGCGCCCGGCTCGCGGAACACCCTCCCGACGGGCACACTGGGCAAGCTCCGGATCAGCCGCCTCATCCTCGGCGGCAACCTGATCGGCGGCTACGCCCACAGCCGCGACCTCGTCTACGTCTCGCAGCTCCTGCGGCACTACTTCCACGAGGACAAGATCCTCGAGACGCTTGAGATCGCCGAGGCCTACGGCATCAACGCCGTCAACACCAACCCGCGCGCGACGCGGTTCATCCAGCGCCACCGCAAGGAAGGCGGCAAGCTCCTCTGGATCGTCCAGGGCTATCCCGACGAGACCGGCAGCGTCGACGAAATCAAGCGGTCCATCGACGCCGGGGCCGACGCGATCTACATCCAGGGCAACATCGGCGACCGGATGGTCGGGAAGGGCAAGATCGACGTGATCGACAAGGTCGTCCGCTTCATCAAGAAGCAGGGCCTGCCGGCCGGCGTCGGCGGGCACGACCTCGCCACGCCGCGGGCCTGTCAGAAAGCCGGCGTGCCCGTGGACTTCTACGCCAAGACGCTGCACACGAACGACTACTTCACGGCCCGGCGCCCGGACCAGACGAAGAGCGTCGTCGACAACCCCGACGACAACTTCTGGTGCACCGATCCGGAGGGAACCATCGCCTTCATGGAGAAGGTTGCCAAGCCGTGGATCGCGTACAAGGTGATGGCCGCCGGGGCGATCCCGCCGCGTAAGGCCTTCACGCACGCGTTTGGCGGCGGGGCGGACTTCGTCCTGGCCGGCATGTTCGACTTCCAGATCGCCAAGGACGTCCACATCGCCAAGCAGGTCCTGCCCGGCATCAAGCGCCGGCGCCCCTGGCGGGCGTGACGCCCACAGCCCAAGGGGAACGCCCATGCCCAGGAAGCGGACGCGCAGGGACTTCACGAAGGCGGCGCTGGCCGCCGCCGCGGCGGGCTCGGCAAGGGTGAGCCTCGAAGAGCAGGCCCTGCTGGCCCGAGCCGCCGCGGGACAGGCCGACGCAGACACCTCGCCCGCACACGGCTCCCGGGCGCGCGTCCCCCTGGGAAAGATCGGCAAGCGCAAGGTCAGCCGTCTCATCTGCGGCGGCAACCTCTTCAGCGGGCACGCCCACAGCCGCAAGCTGATCTACGTCTCGGCCCTGATGAAGCAGTACTTCACGCCCGAGAAGATCATGGACACGCTCCAGCTCTGCGAGGCCTGCGGCATCAACGCGGCCATCCTGCGGTGCGACAAGCACATCGCCGGCGTGCTGCGGCGCTACCGCAAGGAGCGCGGCGGGAAGATCCAGTGGATCGCCCAGACCTACCCCAAGGCCGGCGACCTGACGGGCAACATCCAGATGGCCATCGACAACGGGGCCGTCGGGGCGTTCATGCAGGGCGGCATCGGCGACCGCTTCGTGGGCGAGGGGCGGCTGGATTCCATCGGGAAGGTCCTGGAATTCACCCAGCGCAACGGCCTCGTCGCGGGGGTCGGCTCGCACTCGCTGGACGTGCCCCGGGCCGTCGAGAAGGCGGGGCTCGACCCGGACTTCTACTTCAAGACCCTCAACAACGTGGCATACCACTCCCAGAAGCCCGAGGAGATCGCCGAGGTCATGAAGCCGATCCGCAAGCCCTGGATCGCCTTCAAGGTGCTCGGGGCCGGCGCGGTCAAGCCTCGGGAGGGCTTCGAGCTGGCCTTCCGGATGGGCGCCGACTTCCTCAACGTCGGCATGTTCGACTTCCAGGTCGCCGAGGACGCGAAGATCGCCCGGCAGGTGCTGGCCAGCCCGAAGCGCGGCCGCCCCTGGCGAGGCTGACCCGGCGGCGCGGGGAGATGTTGCCCCTCACGGATCGGGCGTTCGCAGCGCCGCCGGACGGTCAACGCATCCCCACGCGCAACAGCGCGCGATTCCCACGGTCATTCATACTTCAGGGGGAACGCGCCCGAGTCCTTCAGCGACGCCACGGACAGATCCACGTCCAGGGCCGGCCAGTGGAGGTGCTCCTCGTGGAGCAGCGTGACATCCAGAATGTCGCAGACCTTGGCCTCGCGAAACCAGGGGTACTCCTCGTAGGGAAGGAAGTACTCCTCCCCGCGGACGTACAGCCACAGGCCGTGCTTGTCGATGTTGGTCACTTCAGCGTCGGAAGTGCTCGCCCCAGGCCGCTGCGATGTCATCTTTGCGATCCTCCACAAGGTGCATGGCCTCGACAACCTGGCGCTGCGAAAGCCCGTAGTTCCGCGCCAAGGCCACCTCGGGCTCGAGCCAGAACTTGGCCTCCCCCTCTGCGCAGTACACGTGGACGTGCATCCGTCTTTCCTCACGCGAGAAGAAAAAGAA
>CAZXOC010000395.1:0-5650 GCA_964642165.1 uncultured Planctomycetaceae bacterium
GGCCCCGGCGGCCCCGGCGCCCGGCAGGGCGGGCGAACCGGCCCCGCCCGAACAGCCGCGCCCGCCGCGCCCGGGAGGTGCCGCCGTCGAGCAGCAGCAGGAGGCGATGGCCCAACTGCTGTCCGCCGGCGCGACGTTCCTGAACCAGCTCAGCCAGGCGCTGGCGGCGCCGGGCGGGCCGTCACCGCCCGCCGGCGGCGCCTCCGCGTCGAGCCTCATCGAGCGCGACGACCGGACCGGCCAGCCCTACCTGAAGCTCCCCCTGCCCAAGCCCGAGGCGCTCCAGGGCCTCCTGGGCCTGCTGTCGGGCTTGACGAAGCAGCCGTAGCGACGCGGGGGCAGGTCACCGGCCCGCCGGCGCGCCGGACAGGACGGTCTTGCCGCCGCGGAGGACGGTCAGCCGGTTGGCGGCCGTCAGCGTTACCACGTCGGTCGTCTCGCCGCTGCGCACGGTCACGCGGATCGCCTCGCCCGCCGCGTCGAGCGCGACGGCGCGCACCGTGGGCTTGCCGCCCCGGGCGACGGGCTCGAGGGCGACGGCGAAGCGGGCGCCCCGGCCGCGGCGTGTGATCATCACCATCGGCACGCGGTCCAGCACCGACGCGCCCACGCCGTCGCCGATGCGCACCTCGGTGCCCGCCGCCGCGCCGGCGAGCAGGTGCGTCGCCACGTCCTTGCCCGCGAACACGACGCCCACGGGCCCGTCCGTCGCGCCGAGCTTCACGTTCCGCACGTACTCCTGGCCCGGGTAGCGCTCGCCGAGGCGGCCCGGCTTCGTCGCGGCGTCGCAGCGGACGGACGAGCCGCGGTTGTGGTAGAGCCAGTCGAAGCGCCGCGGCTTCCCGGCCGCCAGGTCGTCCACCACCAGCAGGTAGCGGTCCGTCTGGCACAGCAGCCGGCGATGCGTCACGCCCGGGTAGGCCGCCGTGCAGCTTGCCGCGACGGCCGCGCACGCCTCGTTGGCGGCGAACAGCTCGAGCTTGCCCGCCGCGGGCTTCTGGCTCGCGCCGTCGACGATCACCGTGTTGTGGCCGATCGTCGCCTTGTACCAGTCGCGGTGGATGGGCAGGCGATAGGCCTGGCTGCGTGCCCGCCCCGGGTCCACGCCCAGCTCCCGCCCCCGGCCGAACAGCACGAAGCTCAGCTTGTCGTAGTGCCCGTGGAAGCCGCCGTAGGGCCCGAAGGTCATGGCGGCCGACAGGTGCGCCTCGCCCGCCGTGTGCAGGATGGCGTGCCCGGCGCCGGGGAAGACGGCGCTGCGCTTCGGCACCGGCGCGGCGCGCGGGCCGACCTTGCGGCCGAGCATTACGCTCCACCAGTTGGGCGTCGTCGGCAGCAGGGGGGCCAGCGCGGCGTCGCGCCCGGCGTGCCAGGCGGCCTCCATCATCCAGCCCTTGCCGCGCAGCGACGTGTTCACGTCGTCGCCGAAGCGCGGCAGCGACCCGTCGGCCATCGTGTACCGCGCCGGCAGCGTGAACATCCGGCGCAGCGACGGGTGGCCCCAGACGTCGATGCCGAGCCGCCGGGCGCCCTCGGCGATCTCCACCATCGCCATCAGCGTGTAGAAGTGGTAGCCCCAACTGTTCTCGTACCACATGCCGTCGGACGTGACGGAGATCCGCATCTGCTGCGCGAAGCCGTTGCGCGGGTCGGCGAGGGCCCGGCGGACGTAGTCCTCGCGCCCGGCGACCGCGCCGCCCCAGAGCAGCGCCGCGTTGTGCCACGTCTGCCAGTTGCTCTTGCCGGCCTTGTTCCGGTCGATGTTCGCCAGCATCGCCAGCAGGAGGCCCTCGCGGACGCGGGCGCGCTGCGCGTCGCTCAGCGCGTCGTGGACGAGGTCGTAGGCCGGGGCCACCTGACGCGTCATGCAGCTCGCCTCGTTGAGCGTCTGCTCGAAGAGGTGCCCGCCGCTGCGCGAGCCCCAGCCGCGGAGGCTCCGGCCGGCGGAGTGGTAGGGGTAGTTGCGGTAGCGCTCGGCGTAGCCCAGCAGGACCTTCGCGGCGTGGTCGGCGTACGTGCGCCGGCCGGTGAGGGCGAAGGCCCAGGCGGCGTCGGTCATGCCGCGGAGGTTGCGCCCGTGCCGGCGGGAGTAGATCACGTCGTCGTACGGCTCGCCGGTGTAGACCTTCTTGCAGCGCGGGCACTGGTGGTGCGTCTCGTCGACGGTCTTCAGCGCGAGCTGGCAGGCGTCGCACTGGTACCACTGGTTGTGCTGCCCGCCGCGCGGGGGGAACGTCAGCGGCTCGCGCATCGCGGCGTCGGCGCGGGAGACGGCTCCCGCGACGGCCCGATGCGCCGCGCCCTCGGCGCGCCATGCCGCCCGCAGCCGCGCCAGCTCGGCCGGCGCGGCCGCCACCACCGGGCCCGCGGACCTCTCCGGCAGGGCGATCTTCGGCATCGTCCACTCCTCGCCGCGGCCTGCGGCGGCGAGGGCGAGGGCCGCAGCCGCTGCGATCCGTCCGAGTGCCGTTCTCATGTCGCCTCCTCTCGCTGCGCGGCCGAGGACCGTGCGCTGCCTGCGCGCCGCGGGCCGGCCGCTGCCGACGGCCCATCATATGGTCAACGGGCCCGCTCTGGTATACTCCGCGCGCAGCCGGCTGCCCTGCGCCGGCCGGGCTGGGCTCGGCCTTCCCCGGGCAGCCACAGCATCCAGGCGGCCCCGTTGGACATGAGCGCGGACAAGCCGGAGGAATGGACCACTCGGCGGCGGTTCGCCGAGACCATGCGCTGCGGGACGCCCGACCGGGTGCCGTGCTTCGAGGACGGGCTGCGAGACGACGTGCTCGAGCAGTGGCGCCGCCAGGGGCTTCCGTCCGGGCGGGACGTGCGGGAGATGGTCCGGTGCGACCGCTGGCAGCGCGTGCCCGTGGACCTGGAGCCCCGTCCGAGGGTCGAGGGATGGCCCACCTCGCGCCGCGGGCTGGAACGCCTGCGGCGGCGGCTCGACCCGGAGGACCCCGCGCGGCTTCCCGACGACTGGCCCAGCCGCGTCGAGGCCTGGCGCACGCGCCGACACGTGCTGCAACTGCCCGTCCACCGCGGGTTCTTCCTGTCGATGGGGGTCGGCGACTGGTCCCGCTTCCTGGAGGTGATGTACCTCCTCCACGACCGCCCCTCCCTGGTCCGGGAGATCCTGGACCTCCACGGGGAGCTCTGCGCCCGGCTCGCCGAGCGGGTCCTGCGCGACGTGGACGTGGACTTCGCCACGTTCTCCGAGCCCATCGGGGGCAGCGACGGCCCGCTGCTGTCGCCGGCGACCTATCGGCGGTTCGTGCTGCGCAGCTACCGGCCGATCCTCGACGCCTTGCGGCGCGGCGGCGTCGAGACCGTCATCTTCCTGACGTACGCCAACGCCCGGGCGCTGCTGCCGGCCGTGCTGGAGGCCGGCTTCGACGGGCTCTGGGCCTGCGAGGCGGAGACCGGCGCGATGGACTACCGATCGCTGCGACGCCGGTTCGGGCGCCGCCTGCGCCTGATCGGCGGGATCGACCTGGACGTGCTGCTGCAGGGCAAGGCGGCCATCCGCCGCGAGATCGAGACCAAGATCCCGCCGCTGCTCGCCCAGGGCGGCTACGTGCCCCTCGCCGACGGCCGCGTGCGCACCAACGTGCCCCTGGAGAACTACCTCTACTACCGCCGCCTGCTCGCGGAGATCACCGGCGCCCGGTGAGCCCACCTCGCCCCCGGCCGCGGGGCTACAGGTCGACGATCTCGCCGTCGTTCTCGGCCGAGCGGACGATCGCGCAGCAGACGCGCGCCAGCGCCAGGCCGTCGTCGGCGGTCACGAGCGGCTCGCGGCCGGTGAGGCAGCAGTCGACGAAGTGGCGGCAGGCGGCGTAGGTGAAGCCGGCCTGCTGGTCGAGCGTGCGCCCGGCCGTGGGCGTCGTCATGTCGAAGCCCTCGCCCGTCGCGACGACCATCTCGCTGCGGAGGCGGTCCACGTCGAGGCAGCCCCGCTCGCAGAGGGCGAAGAACTTCGAGTCCACCAGCCCCGGGAAGCCCGGCGGGAGGATCCAGTTGCCCTCCAGGCTCAGGACGGCCCCGCCGTCGAACTCGATGGTGGCCTGGTAGAAGTCGGGCGCGTCGAAGCCGCGCGCGGCCAGCACGCCGGTGCGCTGGACGGCCCGCACGCGGACGGCCTCGCGCCCGATCCACCACCGCGCGATGTCCAGCCGGTGGATGCCGATCCAGTGCGCCAGGTGGCTCCGCGCGAGCCAGGGCAGGCGCTCGGTGGGCACGTCGATGCGGTTGGCCAGGCGCGCGAAGACGTAGCGCACCTGCCCGACGCTGCCGGAGTCGATCAGCTCCCTGCCTTTCGCGAACGCCGGGATCCAGCGGTTCGACAGGTTCAGCAGGAAGGCCCCGTCGCCCTCGCGCGCCGCGGCGGCCATGGCCTCGGCGTCGGCGACGCTCAGGGCCATGGGCTTCTCGCACAGGACGTGCTTGCCCGCCTCGCAGGCTGCCACCGCCGGGTCGCGGTGCAGCATGTCCGGCAGGGCGATCACCACCGCGTCGATGCCCTCCCATGCGACCAGCTCGCGCCAATCGGTGAACGTCCGCGCGCCGGGCAGCTCGGCCGCACGCTCCGCCAGCCGCGACTCGTCGACGTCGCAGAGCGCCGCCATCTCCACCCGCGGCTCGGCCGCGAAGTTCGCCAGGTGACTCCCCCCGTGCCACCCGACGCCGAGAATCCCCACACGCAGGGGCTCCGCTTCGTCCGCCATCGATCGGCCTCCTTCGCCCGGGATTCTACCGCGGGCGACCGCGCGATGCACCGGATCGCCCGGCGGCCCTGTACGACTCGCATCGGTGCCGTATAATCCGCCCCATGAGTGAGATGACCGTCCGCGAGCGTTTCCAGGCGGTGATGGGCTTCCAGCCGTTCGACCGGCTGCCGATTGTCGAGTGGGCCATGTGGTGGAACCAGACGATCGACCGCTGGCACGGGGAGGGCCTGCCCGCCGAGATCACCGACCGCTACGACCTGTACCGCCACTTCGGCCAGGACCTCTGGTTCCAGGACTGGTTCCGGGCGAGAGACCGGGACTGTCCCAACGCGCCCAGCCACGGGGCGGGCATCCTCGCCGACGAGGCCGGCTACCGGCGCATCCACAAGCACCTCTACCACGGGCTGATCGACCACGACCGCTGGGCGCGCTGGGCCGAGCTCCAGCGCCGCGGCGAGGCCGTCCTGTGGTTCACGCTCGAGGGCTTCTTCTGGTTCCCGCGGACGCTGCTGGGCATCGAGCGGCACCTGTACGCCTTCTACGACCAGCCGGGCCTCATGCACCGCATGAACGAGGAGCTGTCCGACTGGATGATCCGCCAGATCGACGAGCTGTGCGCGATCTGCACGCCCGACTTCATGACCTTCGCGGAGGACATGAGCTACAACCACGGCCCGATGCTCTCCAAGGCGCTGTTCGACGAGTTCATGCTGCCGTACTACCGCAAGGTCGTGCCGCACCTGGCGGAGCGCGGTATCCTGGCGATCGTCGACTCCGACGGCGATATCAGCGAGGCCGCCCCGTGGTTCCAGGCGGGGGGCATCGACGGCATCCTGCCGCTGGAGCGCCAGGCGGGCGTGGACGTGGCGGTGCTTCGCCGCCGGCACCCGCGGATGCGGTGGATCGGCTGCTTCGACAAGATG
>CAZXOC010000396.1:0-5649 GCA_964642165.1 uncultured Planctomycetaceae bacterium
CAGGATTGGACAGTTTTGACACAATCGATCTAGACTTATGGCCGTTTTTCGGGGCGCGGCTGGGGGCGTGAGAATTTCGCCGAAAGGCCCGAAAAGTGTCGCGCTCTGACGCGCTCGCGCCCGGCGGGCGTCGGGACCTCCGGCGACCGCGGCCTCCGCTTGCGCTCAGAACGCATCGGGGATGTGGCGGATCCGGGGCTTGGCGCCCTCGCGGCAGACCACTGAGACGATGTCGAAGCGGACGGCGTAGGAGGCGGCGGGGTGGTGGGCGAGGTAGTAGTCGGCGACGCGCCGGACCTGGCGGCGTTTGCGGGCGTCGACGGCGGCTTCCGGCTCGGCCAGGCCGCTGCCCGAGCGCGTCTTGACCTCGATGAAGACGATCGTCTCGGCCCCCGTGGCGGCGCGAGTGGAGCGGTCGAGGGCGATGAGATCGATCTCGCCGGCGGGGCAGCGGTAGTTGCGTGCCAGGACCTTCAGCCCGGCGCGCCGGAGGGATCGGCGAGCCAGCGCCTCGCCGCGTGGGCCCAACGGCTTCGTGCGTCCGAAGGGCCAGGGCATCGGGTCATTCCTCGCCGCCCTCGCCGCCGTTGCCGTTGGCCTCGTCGTCGGTCGGCTCGGCCTGGCGGGCGGCCTTCGGGAGCCGCTTGACCTCCTTGAGGCGGGTGGCCTTGCCGACGCGGTCGCGAAGGAAGTAGAGCTTGGCGCGGCGGACCTTCCCGCCGCGGACGACCTCGACGTCGGCGACCCTCGGGCTGTGCAGGGGGAAGATCCGCTCGACGCCCTCGTTGTTGACGATGCGGCGGACGGTGAACGTCTCGGAGATGCCCGAGCCCCGTCGGGCGATCACCGTGCCGGTGAAGACCTGGACCCGCTCCTTGTCGCCCTCGACGATGCGGCAGCGGACGCCGACCGTGTCGCCGATCTCGAAGTCGGGGACGTGCTGCTTGAGGCTGCCCTCGGCCGCCTTGCGGAGCAGCGCCTGCCTGCCGCCTTGGTGGACCTTCGCGTCCGCCTTGTCTTCCACGGGTTTCTCGCTCACGGTGGATCTCCCGGTCCGGCAGGCGCCGCGTTCGATGGTCGCCGCCCGGACGCCTTCGTGCGTCCTACGTTGCCTCTTCGCTTTGCCGGCGCTGCCGCGCTTCCCACAGGTCGGGACGGCGCCGCTGCGTCCGCGTCCGGGCCTGCTCGGCCCGCCAGGCGGCAATCCGCGCGTGGTCGCCGCCGAGCAGCACCTCCGGCACGGCCATGCCGCGAAACTCGCGAGGGCGCGTGTACTGCGGGTACTCCAGCAGCCCAGCGCCGAACGATTCCTCGTGGGTCGATTCGTCCTTGCCCAGCGCCCCGGGCAGCAGGCGGACGACGGCGTCGACCAGCGCCATCGCCGCGATCTCGCCGCCGGAGAGGACGAAGTCGCCCAGGCTGATCTCCAGGTCGGCCAGGCCTTGGCGGATCCGTTCGTCAAAGCCCTCGTAGTGCCCGGCGACGAGGATCAGCCGCCGCTCGCGGGCCAGCTGAGCCACCAGGTCCTGCCCGAGGGGGCGTCCCTGGGGGGTCAGCAGGATGACCTTTCCGGGCTCCTCGGCCCGGGCGCGGACGTGCTCGACGGCGTCGAAGATCGGCTGGCACATCAGGACCATGCCGGGCCCGCCGCCGAACGGGGCGTCGTCGACCGTGCCGTACTTGTCGAGCGCGAAGTCGCGGATGTTCGTCAGGTGGACCTCGACGAGCCCGCGCTGCACGGCCCGCCCGACGATGCTGGTCGTGCGAAACGCATCGAACATCTCGCAGAACAGGGTGAGGATGTCGATGCGGGGCTTCATGACGGCGCACGGCCTGCGGCGCGGTCCGCGCGGGCGGAGCCGGTCAGGTTCCGGCCGCGATCCCCTGCTGCTCGAGCAGGTGACGGACGGTGCCGGTCGCCTTGGCCCCGACGCCGAGCCAGTACTCGATCCGCTCGCGGTTGAGCGAGACCTGCTTGTCGGGCTCCTTGGCGGCGGGGTCGTACCAACCCAACTGCTCGATGACGCGCCCGTCCCGGGGACTTCGGCTGTCCATCGCGTTGAGGCGGAAGAAGTTCCGGTGCCGCCGCCCCATTCTCTTGAGTCTCAGCCTGACTGCCACGAAATCGCTCTCCAACGGCGAGCCCCGATCTGCCGCGGCGGAAGGGGGAATCGCGTTCCTTGTCCACTTCGCGAACCGGGTATTCTAGCAGCCCCGGGGCCCGTTGCAAGGGCGTTTTTGCCGCGTTATCGGGCGCGGGCACCCAAGGCACCTGGAGCGTGGAGGGCGATCTGGACGATACAGGGAAGCGGCAGGGCCCTTCCGGTGGCCTTCTGCGCGGAGGCGGCGACGTGGTGTACGTGGAGTTCGTGATCTGGCTGCTGTTGATCGTCTTCTGCGGCGTGGGGATCTATCGCCTCTGGACGCAGATGGTCCGCCCGGCGTGGGTGAGCTGGGTGCTGCTGCCGGCGACGTTGGTCTCGGAGATGGCGTACATCTTCGGCTGCCTGATCACCGGCGGCGAGGTCCGCCGGGCGAAGCTGCTGAGCACGTCGCGAGAGGCGGCCGACGGTGAGCCGACGACCGAGGCGGCGCCGCGGTGGAAGGTGGCCGGCCCGATCGTCGCGGCGCTGGTGGCGATCCTGGCCTGCGGGGCGGCGATCGGCGTGGTCGACCGGCTCCTGGGCGAGCCGGTGATGAACGAGTTCGCCTTCGCGCGGCGGCTGACGGACCCCGGCGAGCAGTCGGCGGGGCTGGGCCTGTGGCACCTGCTGTGGCTTCGCACGGAGAACCAGCTCAGGCTGCTGCGCGGCACGTGCGAGACGCTGGTACGTCTGAACTGGCTGGACTGGCGCGTGCCGCTGTTCGTGTACCTTTCGATGTGCCTGTCGGTACGGCTGACGCCGGTCCGGCGGGAGCTTCGGGCGACGCTGGCGGCGGCGGGCATCCTCGCCGTGAGCCTCGTCCTCGTCGGAGCACTCAGCACGCGCTTCGAGCAGGCGCTGGCCCTCGTCCGCCCGATCCTCACGTACGTCTGGGGGCTGCTCCTGCTGCTCCTGGTGACGACGCTGCTGGTCCGCGGGGGCCTCGGGCTTCTCCGCGTCCTGTCGGGCAGGGCCGCCGCCTGACGCCGGGGGGCGATCCGGCCGCCTCGGCCCCGACCGCACGCCGCCCCGCCCTGTCCAAGATAGAGTTGCAAATCGCATTTCCCGCCCGTAGAGTATGGCCCCTGGCGCAGGTGCTGGAGATCCCCGCGCAGAGGCGAATACGCCAGGCACGAGGTGCAGGACGTGGCGGGCGAGTCAGCAGCAAGGCCTGAGCAGGTCCAGCAGTTCGTCCAGGGCATGAGCAGCGAGGAGCGGATGCTGGTCGTGCTGAAGGTGGAACTCTACGAAGGCAGTTGGGACGACATGGCCGCCGATCTCCAGGCGCGGCTGGACGGCAGGCCGTACATCTTCAAACTCGCCCACCGGATCACCGAGGACCTGGAACGGATCCGACGCCTGCGGGCCTTCGAGGAGTCCTGCGGCGTGGACTTGAGCGATCACGTGAAACTCGAGCCGTAGTGCGGCCGGCCGGTCTCCGCCGCACGCAGTGCCCCGACTCTCGCGCCTTGCCCGCGCACGAATCGGGGCCCGGCAGCGGCCTTCTTGGCAAGGAGTATCGCATGCGTAGGTTGGTGAAACTCGTATTGGCGGCGACGGTGCTGGTAGCCGGCTGCGGCGACGGCGGCCCCACCGTGAGCCTGACGCACCCCAGCGTCCTGGCGAAGGCCGGGCTCGAGAGCTACTGGCAGCTCGAGCTGAACCTGCCGAAGGGCGAGAAGATCGATCGGCTCTACCTGCTGGACGAGAACCTCTACTGCCTGACGAACACCAACTACCTGATCGCGGTCGACGCGGCCAAGGGCGTGCGGAAGTGGGTGCGCCGGATCGCCGATCCGGGGGTGACGGTGTACCGCCCGTGCCACGGCAACCGCGTGCCGATGCGGAAGCAGGTGCCGGAGATCCGGGAGATCCTCTTGCCGCCGGCGCCGGAGACGCTGACGCCCGCGGACCTCGTCCTGATCAACACGCCCGACTACGTCCTCGCGCTGGACCGCGCCACGGGCGAGCGGTGGCGGAAGATCAGCTTCGATGCCAAGACGCACGACTTCGTCGCCAACACCGGCGGGGGCTGCGACGGGGCGCTGTTCTACGTCGGCTCGGCGAGAGGCCAGTGCTACGCCATCCGCATCAACGAGACCGTCATCGCGTGGGTCCTGCCGACCGGGGACACGCTCAGCGCCGCGCCGCGCTGCCACAACCCCGGCGGGTCGAACCGGGTGTTTGTGGCCGGGGAGGACGCGGAGCTGTACATCGCCCTGGCGGAGGCGCCGCTGTCGCGGGTCTGGCCACCGGAGGGCACGCGCCAATGGCCGGCCATGGCCGGACCGGTCACCGCGGAGTTTCACGTGGACGACCGGGCGTGCTTCATTCCCTGTGTGAGCCGGCGCGTGTACGCCTTCGCGCCGAGCGGCGGCCAACCGCTGTGGCGCTTCACCTGCGGCGGGGCGCTGGTCGATCCCATCCAGGTCTCCGAGAACACCGTCTTTCAGTGCGCCGAGGGCGACCGCCTCTACGCGCTGAACCCCGCCAACGGCACGCTGCGATGGTCGATGCCCCGGGGGCGACGGGTCCTGGCCGCCATGCCGGCGGACGAGGTGCCCACGGCCTACCTGGTGGACTACGCGCGGAACCTGCTGGTCGTCGACGAGATCCTCGGCAAGATCCGCGCGTCGATCCCGCTGACCGGCTGCGAGCTGTTCGCCGACAACACGTCGGCCCCCGCGATCTACGTGGGCAGCCGCAGCGGGCAGCTCCACTGCCTCCGCCAGGCGGGCGCCGAGCACCTGACGGCGGACGTGCTCAAGAAGACGGCAGCGCCGGAGTAGCCGTCGCCTGAGGCCGACCGGCCCGCCGGGACTCGAAAGGAAGGCCCGCTATGGAAGGGACCCCCATTCGTCGTGCCTTGATCAGCGTGTTCGACAAGACGGGCATCGACGAGTTCGCCGGCGCCCTGGCGGAGATGGGCGTGGAGATCATCTCCTCCGGCGGCACGGCCAAGGCCATCGAGTCCGCCGGCGTGAAGGTCCGGTACGTGCAGGAATGGACGGGCTTCCCGGAGATGCTGGGGCACCGCGTGGTGACGCTGCACCCCAAGGTGCACGGCAGCATCCTGGCCTCGCGGGACGACCCGCAGCACCGCGCGGACATCGAGAAGTACGGGCTGGAGCCCGTGGACCTCGTCTGCGTGGGGCTCTACCCCTTCGAGCAGGCCATCGCCAAGGAGGGCTGCACCCTCGCCGAGGCGGTGGAGATGATCGACATCGGCGGCCCGACGATGGTCCGCGCCGCGGCCAAGAACCACAAGTTCGTCACCATCGTGACCGATGCGTCGCAGTACGAGGCCGTGCTCGGAGAAATGCGGGCCAACGACGGGGCCGTGAGCTTCCCGCTGCGCCAGCGGCTCGCCCACGCCGCCTTCCGCCGGACGCGAGACTACGACGTGGCCATCGCGACGTACCTCGGCGAGCAGATCGGCGCGTGACCCGCCGCACCGTGCCCTGGACGGCCGCGGCACGACCCGCCGGGAACTCCCGTTCCACAG
>CAZXOC010000397.1:0-5627 GCA_964642165.1 uncultured Planctomycetaceae bacterium
CGCAGGGCGTGGGCGTAGGCGGTGGGGGCCTCGGCCTTGGCGAAGACGGCCAGGACCACGCGATGGGCGCCGGCGGCAAGCAGCGTCCGGGCCGCCTCGTTGGCCGTCGCGCCGGTGGTGGTGACGTCGTCGACGACCAGGACGCTCGCCCCGCGCACGGTGGCCCGCGACCGTACGGCGAAGGCGCCGCGGACGTTCTCGATGCGCCGGGTGCGCGGCAGGCGCGTCTGCGGCGGCGTGTCGCGCACGCGAACCAGCTCCGTGCCGAGCGGCAGCTTGAGCTCCGCGGCGACGCGGCCGGCCACCGACCGGGCGTGGTCGAAGCCGCGCTGCAGGCGCCGCCACCAGTGCATCGGCACGGGGAGGACGAGGTCGAACGCGGGGCCGTCCCAGCCCGCCGAGACGCGCCGGGCCAGCAGCCGGGCGAAGCGCCGGCGCAGGTGCAGCCGCCGGTGATACTTCAGATCGCGGACCGCCATGGCGAGACAGCCGGCGTACGGCCCGAGGCGGAAGGTCCGCTCGAAGCGCGGCAGCGTGGTCGCGCACTGCCCGCAGCCGTCCTCCCGGGCCGGGACGTTCGGCCCGAGCGTGCCGCCGCAGCGCGGACAGGCCGGCAGGGCCACCAGCGACAGCAGCTCCAGGTTGCACTCGGAGCAGAGGCCCTCGGCGGCCACCTCCGCCGCGCCGCAGGCGGCGCACGTTTGGGGCAAGAGCAGGTCCGCCATGCCGTTGAGGCACGTTCGGAACGCCTCCTTCAGCGGCCCTGCCAGCGGCGTCATGGCTCGCCCGCCCGTTGGGGTTCCCGTCGATACCCGGTGCGGCCCCATCGTAGCGATCCATCGGCCGGGGGGGAAGGCCGCACGCCCCAAGCCCAGGCGTCGCGTTTGGGCTGGAAGACCCCGGCGAGGCGGCGTATAGTCCGGCCTGCCGTCACCTCGACTTCTGTTCGGAGCCGGAGAAGGAAAGCAATGGTTGTGTCCAAGGCGGTTCGCCCGACCCCCCGCGAGGTGGAAGCCCACGTCCGGAAGCTGCAGGAGCGCCACCCGCGCCTCGTGGCCGCGGCGGCAGTGGGTCAGTCCGGCCAGGGCCGCCCCATCCAGGCCGTCACCGTGACCTCCGCCGACGTGCCGGACGACGACAAGCAGCACGTCCTGCTCGTCGCGGGGCAGCACGGCAACGAGGAGAGCGGGCGCCTGGTGGCCCTGGCGGCGCTCGACTGGCTGGTCTCGCGCACGGCGAGCGAGACGCGAAGGAAGCAGAAGGTCGTCGTGCTGCCGTGCGTGAATCCGGACGCCGCGGAGGTCGACGCCCACCTCACGCCGGGCGGCGACGACCCCAGCCTGGACCACCCGCTCGGGGGGGCCAGGACACCCGAGGGCAAGGCCGTCGAGGCCGTTGCCGAAGGGCTGATGCCCGAGCTGGTCGTGGACATGCACGCCCGGGGCTTCACCGGGTGCAGCTACGACATGGTGCTCTGGCCCCCGATGAAGGACTACACCGAGGACGACAACGTCCACCACGCCATCGCGGCGGAGATGGCCCTCGCGGGCGAGCGCGCGGGGATCCCGCAGGTCGTCCACCCGCTGTCGTGGCCCGGCTGGGGCGGCAGCGACCCCAGCTACCCCGGCACGACGCGGTACGCCTACCGCGAGTTCAAGTCGCTCTCGTTCCTGACCGAGACGTGCGAGGACAACAGCGTGGCCTATCCGGCGGCGGACCGGGCCCGAAGCGGGCTGGCCAAGATCCGGGCCCTGCTGGCCCACGGCAACCGCCGGCACCCCAAGCTCTACTACAGCGGCTACTCGTGCCAGATGGTCGTCGGGATGTTCCTGACGGGGATCGTGGCCGTGGGCACCAGCGCCGCCGAGCGCCGCGCCAGCCGCGTCGCCGCCTGGCGCAACCGCCATGCCTTCCGGCGGCTCGACCGCTACAACCCCGAGAAACCCCGGTGGAAGAAGCTGCTGCTGGATTACCGGGGCGAGCGGCTGCCGGCGGGGGTGGGCGTCCAGACGTTCGCCCGGGGCAAGCTGGCGGTCCGCAGCGTCCGCGCGGACGGGCGACGCCTCCGACCGTCCGAGACCGATGGGTACTACACCTGGCACGACCACTGCTCGACCTTCGTGGTCGCCGTCCTGAGAGACCTCCGGGCGGGCAAGCACGAGATCTCCGTCCGCTACACGTGACGGACCACGCCGCCGCATCGATGGCCCCATGCCGAGTCCCCGACACACACTTCGGACCGCGCTGCCGGCCCTGGCGGCCGCCGGGCTGCTGGCCTTCTTCGTCCTGGTCCGGCCGCGAGACCTCTCCCAGCAGGGCCGCAAGACCGTCATCCAGGTCTGGCACGTCTGGGGCGGGCCGATGCTCGAGAGCTACCGCCGGGGCGTCGAGGCCTTCGAGGCGGCCCACCCACGCGTCGCCTGCAAGCTCGTGTACGTCCCCAATGACCTGTCGAACAACCAGAAGTTCTACACGGCCGTGGTGGGCAACTGCGCGCCGGAGGTCATCTTCGTGGACGGCCCGCAGGTGGCGGAGTGGGCCCAGCGCGGCCTGCTTACGGATCTCGGCCCGCTGCTGCGGGAAGCCGGACGCGACCCGAACCGCCTCGCGAAGGAGTTCTTCCCGCCCTGCTGGCGGCAGTGCTTCTACAAGGGGAAGATCTGGGCGATCACGTTCTGCGCCGATCCGAACTTCTGCCTCTTCTGGAACAAGCAGGCGATCCGCGAGGCGATCGCGTCGGGGCACGTCCCGCCGGAGCTGGCCGCGAAGGTCGACCCGAACCGCCCGCCGCGGACGCTGGCCGAGCTGGACCTCTACAGCGACGCCGTGACGCGCTTCGAGGGCGACCGGCTCGTGCGGATCGGGCTGGTGCCGTGGGGCGTATACGGCCGGGCCAACAGCATCTTTACTTGGGGCTGGGCGTTCGGGGGCCGGTTCTACGACGCCGAGGAGCGCCGCGTGACGGCCGACCACCCGCGCGTCGTGGCCGCCCTGGAGTGGATGTGCCGCGCGGCGAAGAAGTACGACGTGCGTCGGATCTCGGCGCTCCAGTCGAGCTTCGGCACGGCCGAGCGGAACCCCTTCGTCACCGGCAAGCAGCTCATCCAGGTCTACCACCTCCAGGGGCTGCACGACCTTCGCCGGTACGCCCCGGAGATGGAGTACGGCATGGCGCCGCTGCCGCAGCCACCCGGCGGGGAGGAGGCCAGCAGTTGGGTCGGCGGCTGGACGCTCGCCATCCCCGCCACCGTCACCGATCCGGCCAAACGCCGCGCCGCCCTGGAGTACATCCTGTGGACCTGCGCGACGCCGGAGGGCACGAGGATGGACGTCCGGACGATCCTCAGCTTCCCCGGCTGGAAGCCCAGCCCGTTCTTCGCCGAGGCCCGCAAGGACCCGCGCCTGGCCGTCTACGTCGACATCCTGGACAGGTGCAAGCACCAGCGCCCCGTCATGCCCGCCCAGGCCTACTACATGAACCAGTTGGACCGCGCCGTCGACCGGGCGATCCGCGGGGAGCTGCCCCCGGCCGAGGCCCTCGCCCGCGCCCGACGCGACACGCAGCGATTCCTCGACAGGATCCTGGCCCGGTCGAGGAGCCGCCCATGAGACGGTCCCGCGAGCTGCGTGCCGGGCTGCTGTTCATCAGCCCGTTCCTCATCGGCTTCGCGGTGTTCACGGTCTACCCCGTGGCCGCGTCGCTGTACTACAGCTTCTGCGAGTACGACATCATCTCGCCGCCCCAGCCCGTGGGCCTGGGCAACTACACCGGGCTGCTGGCCGACGAGCGGTTCCTCAAGGGGCTCTACAACACGCTCGTCTTCACCGTCTTCGCCGTCCCGCTGACCATGCTGACGGCTCTCGTGCTGGCCTTCCTGCTCAACATGAAGCTGCGCGGCCAGGCGCTCTACCGGACGATCTTCTTCCTGCCGAGCATCGTGCCGATCGTGGCGTCCAGCGTGCTGTGGCTGTGGCTGCTGAACCCCGACTACGGGCTGATCAACACGGCGCTGCGGCCGATCCTCGGGGCGGTCAACGCGTTGGCGGGCACGGGCTTTCGGGCGCCCGGCTGGCTGGTGGACCCGAACTACACCAAGCCGGCGTTGATCCTGATGAGCACGTGGGGCGTCGGCGGGAGCATGATCCTGTACCTGGCGGCGCTGGGCGACGTGCCGGTGCAGCTCTACGAGGCGGCGGAGATCGACGGGGCCGGGGCGTGGCGCAAGGCCTGGCACGTCACGCTGCCGATGATCTCGCCGGTGCTGTTCTTCACGCTGGTGATGGGGCTGATCGGCTCGTTCCAGTATTTCGCCCAGGCGTGGATCATCACGCCGAACGGCCAGCCCGGCGACAGCACGCTCTTCTACGCGCTGTACCTGTTCTACAACGCGTTCCTGTACCTGCGGATGGGGTACGCCTCGGCGCAGGCGTGGATCCTGTTCCTCGTGATCGTCGCGGCGACGGTCCTGGTCTTCCGGACCACGCGGCGGTTCGTGCACTACGGGGGGGCGGCATGAAGCGCCGGCGCGGGATCCTGAAGCCCATCCTCGGCCATGCCGTCCTGGTCGTGCTGAGCTTCGTGTACGTCATGCCGTTCGCCTGGCTGGTGACCACGTCCCTCCAGCCCGACGAGGAGCGCTCGAAGGTGCCGCCGGCCTTCCTGCCCGCGCCGCGCGCGACCGCCGAGGCCCTCGAGGAGGCCACCGGCCTGCACCTGGCCTACACGCCGACGGTCGAGCACTACGCCAAGGGCGTGACGCGCGTGCCCGTGCCGCTGTTCTTCCGCAACACGCTGCTGGTGTGCGTCCTGACGGTGGTGGGCACGATCGTCTCCAGCTCGCTGGTGGCCTACGGGTTCAGCGTCCTGCGCTGGCGGGGGAGGGACGTGATCTTCTTCGTCATGCTCTCGACGATGATGCTCCCCGGGCAGGTCACCATGGTGCCGGTCTTCCTGATCTGGCGGGCGCTGGGGCTGGTGGACACGTTCGCGCCGCTGGTCGTGCCGGCCTTCCTCGGCAGCCCGTTCTTCATCTTCCTGTTCCGGCAGTTCTTCCTGACGATCCCGCGCGACCTGATCGAGGCGGCCCGCATGGACGGGGCCGGCGAGCCGCGCATCTGGGCGACCATCGTCATGCCGCTGTCCACGCCGGCCATCGCGACGGTCGGCCTGTTCAGCTTCCTCGGGGCGTGGAACGACTTCCTCCGCCCGCTGATCTACCTCGCCGACCAGAGCAAGTACACGCTCAGCCTGGGCCTGGCGATGTTCCGGACGCAGTACGGCAGCGAGTACGGGCAGATGATGGCCGTCGCGACGCTGATGGTCATCCCGATCATCGTCCTGTTCTTCTTCGCCCAGAAGACGTTCATCCAGGGGATCAAGACCAGCGGGATGAAGGTCTAAGCGGCTTCCGATCGTCGAGATTCGGCCTCCGGGTGATCGCGATGTGGGACTCGCGTTCCTGGTGCGCCGGAAGCCCACGGCCCGCCGGCCGTGGGCTTTGTGAAGACGACGCTCCCGGTGCGCTCCAAGCCCACGGCCGGCGGGCCGTGGGCTTTCGGGGGGCTTGCGGTGCGCTTTCGGTAGGCTTGCCGTGGGCTTTCGGTGGGCTTACCGGGAACTCGCCTCC
>CAZXOC010000398.1:0-5627 GCA_964642165.1 uncultured Planctomycetaceae bacterium
GCCCAGAGGGAGTCGATCAGGGCGACGGTCCTCTCGACGAGGACCTGGCCGCCCTCGGGGCCGACGAGGCTGCTGTGGACGACCGCGCTGTAGTGCCCGCCGCGGACGGCCCGGGCCGTCGGGAGGTACGTGCCGGGCCCCACGAGCTGGACGACGAAGGTCTGGACGGCCCGGCTGCGGGCCTTGATGCGAATGCCGTAATCGGTGAACAGCTCGAAGGCGTTCGTGCAGACGACGGCGTCGCCGATCCGCAGCACGTGCAGCTCGGTCTCGAGCGTCGGCTTGGCCTCGGCCTTCTGCCTCTCGTAGCGCTCGACGGTCACCTCGTACCACTTCATCCGGCGATGCGCGCGGTCCGCCGCCTTGGGGTCCCTGGCGATCCGGGCGCGGGCCTGCTCGACGGCGGCCTTCGCCTCGGCGTGCTCCGACTCGGTCACCAGCCGCATGGGCAGGCGGACCGTCTCGACCCGGTGGATCAGCGGCACGTCGGCGTGCCGGTCGTCCTTCACGGCCTCGACCGCCTCGTCCACCGCGCGGACGACCCGGCGGGCGATCTCCTCCAGGCGCGTCAGCCCGCGCAGCCGCCGCATCCGCTCGTCCGCCGCCTTGCGGTACATCAGGTGCGGCGACTGGTCCCCGGCCGCGCCGGTCCAGCCCAGCACGCACAACTCCTCGCCGTAGCGCTTGCGCAGGGCCTGGCGCACCGGATGCCAGAAGTCGGCGTTGATTGCCGATCGCGACTCGACCTCCTGCGAGGGGCAGGACACGTTGACGGCCATCGCGACGGGCTTGCCCCCCGCGCCGCGAAACAGCAGCACGCCCACGTCGTGGTCCTCGTAGCCTTCGAGGCAGCGGAAGGCCGGCGTATCGGTGCGGCCGTACATGCGGGCCGTGCCGTCGGCGTACGCGGCGCGGCGGTTGTACGCCACGACGGCGTGGCCGAGCCCCCACGTCACGCTGCCGGGCTTGCGGTTCTTCCAGGCGCTGACGATGCCCTTCGCCACGCGCTCGACGAGCAGCGCCCGGTACTCCTCGACCTGCATCACGCCCTTCCTCGGGAGGGCGTACTTCCCGGGGCGCAGGACGGGGGCCGTGTGCGTGTGCGTCGCGCCGAGGAGGATCTTGCTCGCGTCCAGCCCGGGCGCCCGCGTGCCGACCGCCTCGCGAACGAGGCGCAGGACCTCGGTGGGGATGCCGACCACGTCGCAGGACACCATGACGGCGGCGTCGAGCGACTGCTCGCCCCGGCGGGACTCCAGGGCGATCACGCCGGCCGTGACGGGCGTTTCGGCCTTGCGGGCGATCCGCAGGTGGAACTGCCCCGAGACGGCCACCGGCCGCTGCGGCGTGATGTCCACGGTCGCCGCGCCGATGAGCAGCTCGGCCCCCGCCGCGCCGGTAGCGGCGGAGGAGGCCAGCAGGCCCAACAGGACGCCGTGCGTCGTCATGCTCTGCCCGGACATGAGATGTGCCCTTCGCTGTTTTGCGCGTGCTCCCCGGGGCGTCCCCGGCGATAAACGCGTGTCGCGCCCAGTAGACCACCGCTGGGGCGTACGAACCAGGGCTTTCCTCGACGTCATGGGAGGCGAGGCATGGGCAGCAGCGAGAGGGTCACTCGACGCGGGTTCCTGCGGCGGGCCGGGGCAGGCGGGCTCGTCGCGGCGGCGCCGTGGATCGTCACCGGCTCGGCCCCGGGGCAGGTGAAGCGAACGCGGCCGGGCGCCCCCGCCGGGCGGCCGAACGTCCTGCTCATCGTCAGCGACGACCAGGGATACCGCGACCTCGGATGCTTCGGCAGCGACGAGGTGAAGGTACCGCACCTGGATCGGCTGGCGCGGCAGGGGGTGCGGCTGACGAGCTTCTACGTGTCGTGGCCGGCCTGCACGCCGAGCCGGGGCAGCCTGCTGACCGGGCGCTATCCGCAGCGCCACGGCGTCTGCGACATGATCCGCAACGAAGCGCCGGACTACGGCAAGCGGTACACGCCGGCGGAGTACGCCGTCACGTTCGAGCGGATCGGCGGCATGGACACGCGCGAGGTCCTGCTGCCGCGGATGCTGAAGCCGGGCGGCTACGTCAGCGGGATCTACGGCAAGTGGGACCTGGGCGTCCACAAGCGGTTCCTCCCCCTGGCGCGGGGCTTCGACGACTTCTACGGGTTCGTCAACACGGGCATCGACTACTACACGCACGAGCGGTACGGCGTGCCGTCGATGGTTCGCAACAACGAGCCGACGACGGAGGACCGGGGCACGTACTGCACGGACCTGTTCCGGCGGGAGGCGGCGCGGTTCCTGCGCGAGAACCACACCCGCCCGTTCTTCCTCTACGTGCCGTTCAACGCGCCCCACGGCGCGTCCAACCTCGACCCGAAGATCCGCGGCGCGCCGCAGGCCCCCAAGAAGTACATGCAAATGTATCCGCACCTGAAGGAGCAGTACATCCGCCGGGAGAGCCACCGGTACGCCAAGGACGCGATGGTGCCCTCGCGCGAGACGAGGCGGCTGAAGTACCTCGCGGCGCTCACCTGCATGGACGAGGCCATCGGCGAGCTGCTCGGGCTGCTCGACCGCTACGGCGTCGCCGATCGCACGATGGTCATCTTCCTGTCGGACAACGGGGGCGGCGGCGGCAGCGACAACGGGCCGCTGCGCGGCGGGAAGGGCTCCCTCTTCGAGGGCGGCCTGCGCGTGCCGTGCATCGTCCGCTACCCCGGCAGGATCCGCCCCGGTACGGTGTGCGACGCCTTGCTGACGTCCATGGAGATCGTGCCCACCGTGCTTGGCGCGGCCGGGATCGAGCCCCCCAAGGGCGTCGTGCTGGACGGCTTCGACATGATGCCCGTGCTGTCGCGCGGCGCGGCGTCCGGCCGGACCGAGATGTTCTGGCAGCGGAAGGCCGACCGGGCCGCCCGCGTGGGCACGTGGAAATGGGTGCAGTCGGCTCGCGGCACGGGCCTGTTCGACCTGTCCGCCGACCTCGGCGAGCGGCACGACCTGTCCTCGAAGAAGCCCGAGAAGCTCCGCGAGCTGCGGGGGCGCTTCGCCCGATGGCGCAAGCGCATGGACCAGGCCGAGCCCCGAGGCCCGTTCCGCGACTACTGACGCGCGCGGGCGATCGCCCCGCGCCTCACAGCCGCCACGGGTCCCGCATGGGGCGCGACAGCAGGCGGTTGGCCTCCTCGTCGCCGGTGAACTGCCCCGCCTTGGGGTCCCAGGTGAGCTTGCGCCGGACGCGGCAGGCGATCTCGCCGAGCAGCCCCAGGGTCGACGCGCGGTGTCCCGCCTCGACGGGCGAGACGCCGGCGCGGCGGGCCTTGACGGCCTGGAGGAAGTCGCCCTGGTGGTGGCCGCTGCGGTGGAGGCGAACGTCGCCGGGCTTGAGCGTGACGGTCAGCAGCGACGCGGGCTCGGCCCGGATGCCGCCGCGGTTGACGTGCACCCAGCCCTTGTCGCCCACGAACTTGCAGCCCTGGGCGTTGGGGTGGCCCGTATCGGTGAAGGTCATCCGCAGGCCGCCGGGGTAGACGTACTGCCCCTGCCAGTCGTTGATGTTGTCGGTGAGCCCTTCGCTGCGGTAGCTGCCCTTGGCGGTGAGCTCGAACGGCTTGGTGCCGACGTCGGGGCAGCCCCAGCAGGCGATGTCCAGATGGTGCACGCCCCAGTTGACGATGAAGCCGGCGCAGTAGTCCCAGATGAGGTACCAGTCCGGCCAGGCGAGGCGGCCCGGGTTGTAGGGCTTCTTCGGCGCGGGGCCGAGGAACATGTCGTAGTCCAGGCCGGCGGGCACGGGCTGCGGGGTGAGCGGGCCGCGATACTTGGGCCGGTAGCTCGGCCCCGGCGCGCCGACGACCACCGTGTGCACCTTGCCGACGTAGCCGCTTCGGGCCAGCTCGCACGCGAAGCGGAAGTTGCGGCTGGAGCGCTGCTGCGTGCCGGTCTGGAACACGCAGCCGTACTTGCGAGCGGCGTCGCGGATGGCGCGGCTCTCCGCCACCGAGACGCCGAGGGGCTTCTCGCAGTAGATGTCCTTGCCGGCCTTGGCGGCCGCGACGGCCATCAGCGCGTGCCAGTGGTCCTGCGCGACGATGACCACGGCGTCGACGTCCTCGCGGGCGATGACCTCGCGGAAGTCGCCGGTGGTCTGGCAGCCGCGGCGCCCGCCCTTCGCGCCGTAGTGCTTGTCGACCAGCCCGGCGGCGCGCCGGCGGCGGTCGGCGATCACGTCGCAGGCGGCCACGACCCGCGCCTCCTTGAACGGCAGGAAGGAGCGAAGGACGGCCGTGCCGCGGCTGCCCGTGCCGATGCAGCCCAGTGCGATGCGGTCGTTGGCGGCCGTGCGGCCCGCGCCTCCGAGAACGTCCCTGGCGACGAAGTACGGTGCGGCCGCGGCCGCGACGGCCGTCTTCAGCACGTCCCGCCGCGTCGCCCCGCCGCGGCGACGGCCTTCGCGCCCGCGGAGACGGTTGCCGGTGGATTCCATAGCTTCGCTCCTGGTGTGGCAGTGCTTTGCCGGACCCGCGGCGTCCGCGGGCGACGAGGGGGCATTCTATCGCGGCCGGGGGCCGTCGGGAAGCTCGCGGGGACGGGGCGAACCGACGGGCGTGGCGGGCGTATGCACAGGTGGCCGCCGGGCGCGGCGGCAGGGAGAGCGGACGCGTGAAACGTCGAGTCCCGTGGCGGGGCGTGTTGGCTGCCGTCCTCGCGGCGAGCGGGGCCGTTGTCGGCCTGGCGGGGCTGCCGGGCGGCTGCGCGGCGAAGCTGCCCGCGCCGCAGCGGCCGTGCGCGCCCGAGGCCATCCCGCCCAGCCTGACGCGCACGAAGGACGCTTGCCTCCTGAACATCCCCGACCGCACGCACGAGCCCGGGCATCCCAAGGAGGGCTGGTGCGGCGAGGTGGCCATCCAGGAGGCCCTGCTGTACGCCGGGGCGTACGTCCCGCAGAAGCACATCAACCGGGCCGGCAAACCCGCCCACCCGGACCTCTACGCCCGCGACATCCCCGTGGCGCTGAAGAACCTCGGCGCCGGCTACGACTGGGCCGACGGCCGGCGGAAACTGCCGACCCTCCTGGCGTGGCTCCGCAAGCAGCTCCGCGCGGGCATACCCGTCCTGGCCGGCGTGAAGATCCACCCCACCAAGCACCCGGAGTGGAGCCTCGACCACTTCGTCCTCGTCGCCGGCTGCGACAAGGACTCCTTCACCTTCAACACCACCTGGGGCAAGCGGCAGAAGCGCACGGTCAAGCAGCTCGCGTCGCGCAAGAAGGGCTACGCCTTCGCCAATCGCCACGGCGTCTACTACGCCCTGCGCATCCGCGGCCCGGCGAAGCGCCTCGCGGGCGAGGTGCCCGTCCGCCTGTTCGTGACGAAGGAGACGAAGACGCACCTGGACGTGATCGTTAAGTGCGAGTCGCTGACGCCCGGCGCCGAGTACGTCGTCAGCAGGGCCGCGTCCTTCGCCGCCAAGCCCGTCGACTTCGCCGCCTTCCACGCGCCCGGCCGCACCTTCGGCTTTCGCGAGCGCATCGCCAGGTCCGCCCCGACCGTCTTCCGCTGCCGGCGCGAGTAGGGCGGCCTCACCGCCGCGTCAGCCGCTCCCACGGGACGGCGCCGATGCGGTCGCACC
>CAZXOC010000399.1:0-5621 GCA_964642165.1 uncultured Planctomycetaceae bacterium
ACGGCAAAAGGGACCACCTTGCCCCGGACGGCCTGCCCCTGCCGGAACGGGGGGGCCTTCCGCGGGAGCAGCCCGATGCCCCGACGAGCGCGCCGTTGCGCGACACTTTTCGGCCTCTCCCGCGAAATTCCAGCGTCTCCGGCCGCCGTGCACCGCACCCCGCGAAACGGCCATAAGTCCTTATCGATTGTGTCAAAACTGTCCAATCCTGGGGCTTCTCCGAGGGCCCAGAATGACGCTAAGTAACCATGAGATAAGTACTTAGCATTGTACAGATTTTGGACATTCCGCCCCATTTTGGACAATCCGCCTGCCGGCGGACCGGCTCGCAGGCCGATATGCTCGTTACCCCTTTCCCAACAAAGCTTTCTCTCGATTCCGCTCTCCCGCCGTTCCGCGGCCTCGATCGGCCATGGACCGCGGCGGCGATGTCCATCGCCGCGCCGCCGCTTCTCCTTCCGGCCCGATGACGCCGCTTTCACTTCGCGCGATCCATCGGAGGCCAGCAGACGGGCGTTTGGGAAACTCGCTGCCCCCCCGTCTTGCCGATCCTCTCCACGTCGACTGGATCGCGCGCGACCGATGGCTTCCACCCCCGGATCGCTTCCCCGGGTGAGGGCCGAGCCCGGTCGTTTCTCCGCGGGGCCTGCGGCTCACGCCGGCTGGGGGACATAGGCCAGCAGCTCGATCTCCGCGTCGCTCAAGGCCCGGTTGTAGATGCGAACGTCGTCGATGAGGCCGTCCCAGCGAAGGCGGCTTCCGGTCTGGCCCACTTCGATCGCCACCCGCGTGGCAGCATCGACAACGGCGGGCTGCGGCCCGCTGTCGTGGCTCAGCACCTGCGCCTCGCCGTCGAGGTAGAGCAGCAGCGCCCCGCCCAGGATGTCGTCCGTCGTCCACGCCGGGTCGACAAGGAGGGCTTCGCGCTCGTTGCCGCTCTCGTCCGGCACCGTGTCGCCGTGGATCTCGTCAAAGGTCCGCCACGCCGACAGGCTCTGTTCGCCGGCGAAGTGGAAGGCCGCGCTGGAGCCGGCGGCGATCGGGTAGCCCAGCAGGCTCGTGACATTGGCCACGGTCAGAACATGGTCGCCCCCGGCAAGGGCTCCGGCGACCTGGACGACCACCGTGCGCCCGTCCGCCTGGAGCTCAGCGCCGGCGAGCGGGATCTCCTCTCCGCCCGGTCCGAGAAGGCTGTAGTTCCAGACGGTCTCCGCGGAGGCGGCGTCGAGGGGTCGATCGAAGAGGACGCGGACGTGGGCGGGGTCATCCACGGAGGCGGACATGAGAACGGGGGCGACCTGCAGGGCCGAGCCGAAGCGCGCCCTCATCGCCAGGAAGTCGCCTCGGTCCACGTCGGCGTCGCCGTCGCCGTCGCCGTCGCCCCATGTCGCGTCGCAGGCCATGTGGCAGTTGCGCTTGAGGCGGATGTAGTCC
The DNA here is from genome assembly GCA_964642165.1 of uncultured Planctomycetaceae bacterium. Classification (GTDB taxonomy): domain Bacteria; phylum Planctomycetota; class Phycisphaerae; order SM23-33; family SM23-33; genus CAYRVX01. Next base: position 1,435 of record CAZXOC010000399.1, read on the forward strand.
AGGGCATCCACGCACCCGCTGTTGTCCCAGTCGCCCGTAAGGGCCAGCAGGAAGGCCTTCCGGTAGTCGTCCCCGCCGGTGCCGTCGCCGTTGCCGTCGAGGAAGTTGCCGTTCACGTCCGTCGCGCCGTCGCCCTTGACCGTCAAGGTGTACTGGTCGGCAGGCGGCCGGGTGGGGAACCGAAGCGTCGCCGTGCTGCCGGCGGGCTCGTGGTCCAGCGTCGCCTCGGTCAGGTCCAGCTCGCCGTCGTCGCAGCCCACCAGGACCAGATCGCCCTTGACGATCGCCACGGCCTCGGAGAACTCCAGGGCGATGTTGCCGGAGGCTTGTTCGACCCGCGCGGCGACCACGGTCGGTGGTATATTGTCAGCGGGAGGATACGGCCGGTTGTAGACGACGCTCACGTCGTTGTCCGCCCGGTTCACCGCCGCGAGGTCAAGGCGCCCATCGCCGTCGAAGTCGGCCGCCACGAGGAACACCGGATTGCTGCCCACGGCGAGGTCCTGCCGGTCGCCGAAGCCGCCACCGGCCTGCCCGTACAGGACGTTTATCTCGCCCTCCGTTTGGCTCGTCACTGCCAGGTCCGCCCGGCCGTCCAGGTCGAAGTCGGCGATCACGACGCCGAAGGGCTTGGCGCCCGTCGGCACGTCCCGCCGGTTGCCGAAGCTCCCGCTGGCCTGGCCGTACAGGACCGTTACGTCGCGATCGTCTTCGTTCGCCACGGCCAAGTCCACCCGCCCGTCGCCGTTGAGGTCGCCCGCGGCAATCACGCGAGGGTGGCGGCCGACCGCCACGTCCCGCCGGTTGCCGAGCCCACCCCCGGAAAGCCCGTACAGGATGCTCACGTCGTTGTCCGTGTAGTTGGCCACGGCGAGGTCGTCTCGGCCGTCGCGGTTGAAGTCGCCCGTGACCATGCAGGAAGCGCCCCTGCCCGCGGCCACGTCCACACGACCGCCGAATCCCCCGCCGACCTGGCCGTACAGGAGGCTCACGTCGTTGTCCCCGTAGTTCCCCGAGGCCAGGTCGGTTCGGCCGTCACCGTTGAAGTCGCCCGCCGCGACGCCTTGGGGCCCGGGGCCGGTCGTCACGTTCTGTCGGGTGAAGCCCCCTCCCGCCTGACCGGACAGGACGCTCACGTAGAAGGTGTAGGCGTAGGGGCCGGAGCTGTTCGCCACGGCCAAGTCCGCCCGCCCGTCGCGGTTGAGGTCGCTCGTGACCATGCAGAACGGGCGGTCTCCCACCGCCACGTCCTTCCGGTTTCCGAAGCCGCCATCGGGCAAGCCGTAGAGGACGCTCACGTCGTCGTGGTCGTAGTTCGCCACGGCCAGGTCCACCCGGTCGTCGCCGTTGAACTCGCCGGACACGATGCCCGAGGGCGCCATGCCCACCGACACGTCCTCCCGGGGCACGGGCCCGTCGAAGCCCCCGCCCGCCCGGCCGCACAGGATGCTCACGTCGTGGCCGTTCATGTTCGTCACGGCCAGGTCGGCGCGGCCGTCGCCATTGAAGTCACCCGCCGCGATGCCTTCGGGGCCGACGCCGGCGGGCACGTCCTGTCTGGCGAAGCCCCCGCCGGCAAGCCCGTGCAGCAAGGTGACGCCGCCGGCCCCCAGGTTGCCATAGAACGGCGTGGCCAGGTCGGCGTGCCCGTCGCTGTTGAAGTCGCCCGAGATGATGCCTCGGGGGTCGTTGCCCACCGTCACGTCATGCCGGTCGAACCCGCCGCCGACCTGGCCGTACAGGATGCTCACGTCGTCGTCCTGGGAGTTCGCCACCGCCAGGTCCAGCAGGCCATCGCCGTCGAGGTCGCCGGTTGTGATGCCCTCGGGGCTGCGGCCGACCGGCACGTCCTGCCGCCCGTCAAACCCCGCGTCGGCCTGGCCGTAGAGAATGCTCACGTCCCCGTCGTCTTGGTTCCCCACCGCCAAGTCAGGCCGACCGTCGCCGTCGAAGTCGCCGGTCGCGATGCCTCGGGGATGATCACCCGTCGGGAAGTCGCGACGGCCGGCGAGGCCCCCGCCGCCCTGGCCGTAGAGGACGCTGACGTCGTTGTCCGACTGGTTCGTGACCGCCACGTCGGGTCGGCCATCGCCGTTGAAGTCGGCCGTCACGATGCACCACGGTTCGTCCCCCACCGCCACGTCCTGTCGGCTGCCGAAGCTCCCGCCGGCCTGGCCGTAGAGGATGCTCACGTCGTCATCCTGCCAGTTGGGTGCCGCCAGATCGCTGCGGCCGTCGCCGTTGAAATCGGCCGCCACGATCCACTCCGGGCGTCTGCCCACGGCCACGTCCCGCCGGCCGGCGAACCCCCCGGCGGCCTGGCCGTACACGATGCTCACGTCGTTGTCCATGTAGTTGGCCACCGCCAGGTCGGTGCGACCGTCGCCGCTGAAGTCGCCCGCTACGATCCCGATGGGACTCTCGCCCACGGGTACGCTCGCGCGCCCGTAGAACGCCCCGTCCAGGAGGACCCTCGGCTCGAGGGGCTCGAACAGCGGGCGGGCGGGCGAGCGGTTGGTGTGGTGGCGAGCCATGGCGGCCTCCTTTCAGAGCGTGCGCGTGATACCCGACAGCGAGCGAGATGGCGTGCTCGGAGTGACGAATCCGGCCCCGGAACCCAACGGCCCGAGTCGCACCCGAGCACCCACGTAGTATAGCACGGTCCGGCGGATCGACAAGCGATCTCTGTCTCCCAAACGGATGGCACATATGGGCATATCTCCGATTCCATCGATGCGCCTTCTCCGATGGCTGGGCATGTCGGCCGCCTCTTCGGGGCCCCCGCGCGCCGGCCCCCCCGAGATGAGGGCCGGCGCGCAGACGGGGCCAAAGGAGAGAACGACCCGCTAGTCGTCGTCCTCGCCTTCCACGGTCAGGTAGTACGTCACCGACACCGACCACCCGCTTTCGTCAGCGCCGCCGAACTCGATGACGTAGTCGCCCGGCGGCAAGGGCTCGAGGAGCACCGCATAGGCACCTGCCACCGCTGGCGAGTACGTACCCACAGGGTACCCGAACGCCACGTTCAGGAGGGAACCCTCCGTGCAGGGGAAGTCGAAGGCGTTCGACACGGCGCCGTAGTCAAACAGATTGTAGAGCGGCTCTCCGTTGATGAAGCACCACAGCTCCGTGTCGCTCTTCATCCCGTCCGTGACCGTCTTCCTGACCTTCCCTGGGGTGTCACCCGGCTCCGTGCCGAAGGACATGTGGTTCAGCAACGGGATATACAGCGACTTCCCAGCCGGTACCGTGCAGGTCCGCTCCACTTCCCCCGCGAACGTCCCCGCCAGGAACCAGATCGGGCCCGACTGGTTCACGTGGGCGGCACTCCCGTCCTCATCGAAGATCGGGTTGAGAGGGGGCGGCGGGCAGTTGAAGGCCCAGACCCACCACTCGGCCGCCAGCTCGCCATAGATGTCCTTGCACTGCGGCGGCAGGACCCCTGGGTTGGACTTGTGGCCCTGCTTGGCCAACGTGGTGACCGTCGGGGCCACCAGCGTCACGAGGACCGCCATGGCCAGGATGGCAACCCAGACATGTGTCGAACGTCGCTTCATCATGATGCTCTCCTTTCCGGAGCCCGGGACGCGCTGACCGCCTTCGGGGAAAGGCGGCCGGCGCTCCTGCTCTCCCGTGAACGTCCCCGGGGGCCGCCCCCGCGTTCCACGGCGGAACGCGGCCGGGCGCCTCGGTGCAGGGCGTCGGAGCGAATCGGGGCGGGGCCGGCGCGCCCGGGGGCGGAAGGTCCGTCCCGGCCGGCTCGAGCGTCTCGCCAGGCAGCCCATACCTGCGGCCCCGGTTTGTGGGTCCGCCGCGAGGCGGAGCATTGGGTCTTGGCCCGGTTCCGGCTGCATTGGCATGTCCGCGCTGCGTCCGGCATGGTGGGGATCCTCATCGCATCCCGCGGCGTCGGTCGCTTCCCATCTCCACGGGATAAGGGGTCATCTGCGCGGCGGCTGCGCGCGGGTCGGGCGGGGATCTTCTGCTTTTCCTCCTTCGCTCGGCTTGGCGGCAGCCGGCCCCGCCGCGGGAATTCTCTTCCCCGATGCGCGCAGCGCTGTTCCGGATGACGCCTTAGCTATCGGAGGCGGGCCATGGTTCAAGTCACCGGATGCCGAAAGCGACCCAACGACGCCGGGCGATGCGCCGCCCTTGACCTGCCCGGGCTGGCGCCATACAATCTCTTG
>CAZXOC010000400.1:0-5585 GCA_964642165.1 uncultured Planctomycetaceae bacterium
GTCCAGCCCGGCCGAGACGCTGTGGACGGGCGCGGTCTGCCCGTCGTCGTCCTGGAGGACGTAGCTGCGTGCCCCGTGGAGGACGCCGTGGTCCCCGGCGACGAGTGTGGCGGCGTGGTCGCCGAGGTTCATGCTGCGTCCGCCGGCCTCGACGCCGACCATCTCGACGTCGTCGTCGATCATGGGCACGAAGATGCCGGCGGCGTTGCTTCCCCCGCCGACGCAGGCGACGATGGTGTCGGGCAGTCGCCCCTCGGCGTCGAGCATCTGCCGGCGGGCCTCGCGTCCGATGCAGCACTGGAACTCGCGGACCATGAGGGGATAGGGGTGGGGCCCGCAGACGGAGCCGAGGATGTAATGCGTGTGCTGGACGCTGGCCATCCAGTCGCGCATGGCCTCGTTGGTGGCGTCCTTGAGCGTGCGCTGGCCGGTGGTGACGGGGATCACGCGTGCCCCGAGCAGCTTCATGCGGAAGACGTTGAGCTCCTGTCGGCGGATGTCCTCGGTGCCCATGTAGACGTCGCAGTGGAGCCCGAAGACGGCGGCGGCGGTGGCGGTGGCGACGCCGTGCTGGCCCGCGCCGGTCTCGGCGATGACGCGCGGCTTGCCCATCCGCAAGGTCAGCAGGCCCTGCCCGAGCGTGTTGTTGATCTTGTGGGCGCCGGTGTGGTTCATGTCCTCGCGTTTGAGGTAGATCCGCGCCCCGCCCACCTGCTCGGTGAGCCGGCGGCAGAAGTACAGCTCGCTCGGGCGCCCGGCGATCCGGCGCCAGCAGCGGTCCAGCTCGCGGCGGAAGTGCTCATCGGCCATCGCGGCGTCGAACTCGCGCGAGAGCTGGTGCAGGGCGCCCATGAGCGTCTCGGGCACGAACTGGCCGCCGAACGGGCCGAAGTAGCCCGGACGCCCCGCCGGCGTGGATGGGTCCTTCTGACCTGCTGCCTTCATCGTGGGAAGCCTCCACTGCGAGCGAATATACCGGAGCCTCCCACGAGACGGCAATGCAAACCGCCCGGGAAAGCCCCCGCGCCGCGCCGGTCCGGATCGCCCCGGCGAGCGTGCTGGCGGTGCGCCGGCCGGCGGGGATGCGTTTCGTCTCCGGTCGGGTCCAGAGGCATATCGATGCGACGGGGCCGTTCCTCGTGGCGGTGGCGACGGTGTGGGCCTACGCCGTGGCCTTCGTGGTCCACCGCCGGGCCGCGAAGCGGTAGCTCGCCCGGGCAGGAACGCGACATCCCCGAATCCGCCGAATACCCTCCGCAGCGGCCGCGTTATACCATTGGGCGCCCAGCCGAAACGACGTTCCGTTTGCCGATTCGCGCCCCCGGGCTCCCGTGTCGTGGGTCCACGTAGAATGCTGCGGAGGAGGCCGATGAGGCGTTCTCTTGTCGTGGGGGTGCTGGTCGGCGGGGTGCTTGCCTCGCAGGCGCCGGCCTTGCCGGAGCGTCCTTCGAGCCGGCCCGGGTCCACGAGCGCCCCGGCCGTCGGGAAGGGCGAGAAGCGCCGCGGGAAGCCCGCCAGGCCTGCTCCCGGCAAGACAGGCCGCCGCCTGCGGGAGCGGCGCGAGAAGACCCGCAAGATCGCCGCGCTCAACCGCAAGCTCACCCGGTTGTTCCAGCAGGGCAAGTACGCCGAGTGCGAGCCGCTGCTGCGCCAGGTCCTCCGGATCGACCCGAAGAACCACGTCGCGTGGTACAACCTGGCGTGCTATCACAGCCGCGTCGGCGAGAAGGGCAAGGCCATCGAGAGCCTCGAGAAGGCCGTCGAGCTGGGCTACAGCGAGTTCCGGCACCTGGAGCGCGACCCGGACCTCGCCGCGATCCGGGGGGCGCCGGGCTACAAGCGGCTGATCGCGCGCAAGGCGGAGATCCAGCGCCAGCGCGCGGCGAAGATCCGCCAGATGCTTCGGGCGAAGTTCGGCGAGGGCTACCTGCACGAGATCGACCACGACCGCAAGCTCGTCTTCGCCACCAACGTCGATCGCCACACGCTGGCCGACATGAAGCAGCGCCTGACCGCCTACGCCACGGCGCAGCAGAGGCACCTGTTCACGTACCCGTTCGAGCAGTACCTGACGATCGTCATCCCGCGTTCGAGCGACTGGCCGACCAGCCCGGCCGTCGGCGGCTTCTACAACCGCGGGGCGCACGTGCTGTACGCCCAGACGGTCGGGCTGACGCTCCTGCACGAGTTCACCCACGCGCTGCACGGGGCCGACCAGGAAGGGCTGGGCCAGCACCACCCCATCTGGATCACCGAGGGCCTGGCGACGCTGTTCGAGTCGTCGAAGGTCGTCGCCGGCCGCGCCGTGCCGCAGCCCAACCGCCGGCTGATCATCCTCCGGCGGATCGTCCAGCGCGGCAGGCACATCCCCTTCAAGGACTTCGTGCGGTTCAGCCACGCGAAGTTCATGGGCAGCGCGGCCACCGCCTACTGCCAGAGCCGCTACATGCTGGCGTACCTGCACCGCAAGGGCGTGCTGAAGAAGTGGTACGACGCCTACACCGAGGGCTACGGCGACGACCGCACCGGGGCCGAGGCGATGGAGAAGGTCCTCGGCAAGAAGCTCCGCGAGATCGAGAAGGACTGGAAGGCGTGGGTGCTGACGCTCGAGCCGCCGGTGCTGCGCCTGCCCGCCAGGCACGCCTACCTGGGCATCCAGCTTCGCCCGGGCGTCGACGGCGTGCGCGTGGTGCGGGTCGTGCCCGGCAGCGGCGCCGACAAGGCGGGCCTGAAGGCCGACGACGTCATCATCCAGATCGACGGCGAGCGCGTCATCGATCCGGGACAGCTCATGACCGTCGTCTACCGCCACGAGGTCGGCGACAAGCTGAAGGTGCGCTACCGCCGCGGGACCACGTACCGCACGGCCACCGTCACGCTGGGCGCGATGCCGGACCACGTCCGCCCGCCCGCGCCCCCGCGCAGGCCGCGCACGCGCCCGGCGACGAAGCCGGCCCGCAGGAAGGCGGCGTGAGCGCGCCGCCGCGGACCCCTTCTCGAACGGCCCCGGCCGCGCGCTGCGCGCGGCGGCTCGTTGAGGCCCCCGCGGCGGGCCGGTAGAATCCCGCCGAGGGAGAATGGGCATGAAGATCGCGGTGCCCGCCGACGGGGCAGCCCTGGACGCGCACGTGGAGGCGCGGCTGGGCCGCTGCGCGTACCTGCTGATCGTGGACGCCGAGACGCTGGCCGTCGAGGCGGTCGCCGGCCCGGCCCGGGGTGGTCGCGCCGCGGGCGCGGTCGTCGCCGCCGAGGCGATCGGTCGGGACGTCCATGCCGTCCTGGCCGGGTACGTCTCGCCGATGATCCGGGGGCGATTGGAAGGGGGCGGCATCGAGGTGGTCACCGGCGCCGGCGGCACGGTCCGTCAGGCCGTGCAGGAGTACGTCCGAGCGAGGCGAGCCGCCGGGACGGAGGCGCCTTCGGGTGGCCCGAAGGGCCGTGGGGGCAAGCGCCTCGCCGCCGCGCTGGGGCGGTCGGCGCGCCAGTTGGTGGCGATCCTGCCGGTGATGCTCGGCGTGGTCCTCTGCATCGGGCTGTTCAAGGCGTTCCTGTCGAAGGAGATGCTGGCGGCGGTGTTCCGCGGGCGGGCCGTCGGCGATACGCTCGCCGGGGCCCTCTTCGGCAGCATCCTCGCCGGGCACCCGGTCAACAGCTTCCTGATCGCCCGGGCGCTGCTGGACCGGGGCGTGAGCCTCTTCGCCGCGACCGCCCTCATCGTCACGTGGGTCAGCGTCGGGCTCGTGCAGGTCCCGGCCGAAATCGCCGCGCTGGGACGCCGCTTCGCCCTCGTCCGCTTCGCCGCGTCGTTCGTGATCTCGGTGGGCGTCGCGATGCTCGCCGTGGTGCTCGTGGAGCTCCTGACGTGAGCGGCGCCCGGGGCGAGCCCAAGCCACCCGCCCCGAGGGGCGGACCCTTCACCCGTCGCGTGCTTCGCGGCCTGCTGTTCCCCCTGGGCGTGCTCGTCGGCTACGGCGCGGTGGCGATCTTCTCGCCGCCGCGGGCCGTCGCGGCACTGCACGCCTCCGCCCGGACGGCCGTGCATCTGCTCATCCCCCTCGGCGTCGTCTTCGGCGTCCTGCTGGCGCTGAACCTGTTCGTCAAGCCCGCCAGCGTGGCCCGCTGGCTCGGCAAGGGCAGCGGGGCCAAGGGCGTGGGCCTCTCGACCCTCGCCGGCGTGCTGTCCATGGGGCCCATCTACGCGTGGTACCCGCTCCTGGCCGACCTCCGCGAGAAGGGCGCGACCGGCTTCCACCTGGCGAACTTCCTCGGCTGCCGCGCGGTGAAGCCCTTCCTCCTGCCGCTGATGGTGTACTACTTCGGCTGGGCCTTCACCGTGGTGGTCAACATCCTCCTCGTCGTCGGCGCCCTGCTGACCGGCGTGGTCGTCGGGGCCTTGAGCGCCCCGGAAGACGACGCCGACAGCGGCCGCGAGCAGCCCGACTCGCCCGACGGCCTGTAGCCTCCCCCCGGCCGGGGTGCGAAGGGGCGGGCCGTCTCGGTGGGGGCTCCGCGGACCGGCGAGCTCCCAAAGGCGGTCAGCCCGGCTTTCGCCCGCCGAAGCGGAAGCGCCGGAGCAGCTCGATCTCCCTCGGGTCGTACGGCCGACCGTTGGGGTGGAACACGTCGTGCTGCCAGACCTTCGGCCGGGGCGAGCCGCGCTTCGATCCCCAGGGCATGTAGGTTTGCGTCCGGCCGGCGACCAGGCCCCAGTGGTAGCCGCCCACCTCGTGCCGGGCGAAAAGGGGCAGGACCGCCGCGAACGTGTTGCCGGACTGGCGCCGCAGCCACTCCGTGCAGATCAGCGGGCGGCCGTGGGCCTTGCAGAGCTTGATCTTCGCCTCCACGCCGGCGGGCGCGTCGTAGGCGTGGAACGAGACGACGTCGGACAGCTCCATCAGCCGCCGGGACATGCGCCCGGAGAAGCGGCTCCAGGCGCCGGTGGTGAGCGGCTGGGTGGGCCTGGCCTGCCTTGCCCAGGCGAAGGCGGCCTCGGCGAGCGGCAGGCTTCGCGTGCCCATGCCGCTGTTGCCGGGCTCGTTGTAGAGGTCCCAGATCAGGACGCGCCGGTCGCTGGCGAAGCGCCCGACGACATCCTTCACGTAGGCCTCGATGCTCGGCCAGGCCGACCGGTCCGTCACGCGCTTCAGCCCCGGGCTGGGCACCCACCCGCTGTTGTGCACGCCGGGGACGGGGTCGTCCTGCTTGCCCAGGTACGGCTCCTTGCCGGCGAACGAGCAGTCGCAGAAGAACACGAGCATCGTGCGGATGCCGTGCCGCTGGGCGATCCCGAGGAACTGATCGAGCCGCCTCTTGAGCCCGGCCGCGTCGTCCTTCCACACCAGGTACTGGAGGAAGACGCGCACGCTGTTGTAGCCGCCCGCCTGAGCCCAGCCCAGCTCCTCGTCGATGGTCTTCGGGTCGAACGTGGGCTTCTGCCACATCTCGGTCGTGTTGACGGCGGTGCGCGGCAGGTAGTTGCAGCCGCGAATGGCCCCGACGCCGGCATACCACGTCCGCGCCTTCTCCCGCGGCCAGCGCGCCTCGGCGAGCTTCTTCACCTTTTCCGCCTCCTCCACGCCGATCCG
>CAZXOC010000401.1:0-1672 GCA_964642165.1 uncultured Planctomycetaceae bacterium
AAGTTGACACAATGGCGCCACGTCGTGGACGCCGACGCCATCGAATCTGGCATGGGCGAATGCGGATTGTCGCCCCGCGCGGCGCCCTCTCCGGCGCGCCACGCCGCGGGACGGTCCCGGCCGGGTCGGGGAGCGGGTCATCCCCGTGCTGTCGGGCGGTCCGGAACCCACGGGGCGCAGCCCGTGGGCTTTGAGGACTCATCCCTGCGCGGGCGGCTCGTCCGTCGGCCGGGGCGTCGTCGGCGGCGTCCCGGGCATGGGCGGCGGCGGGCTGGTCGCGCGCGGCGGACGTTGGAACACCTCGTGCCAGTTCACCTTCCCCGTCGCCTGCATGAGCACGAAGAGCGTCGCGACGGCGGCGATCGTCACGGTCAGCCCCGTCCGCCCACGCCAGAAGAAGGCGTACGAGAAGCCCACCAGGTACACCAGTTGGGCCAGAGCCGTGTACGTCACGGCGAACCTCACGCCGGCCACCAGGCGCATGTAGCTGACGACCAGGAAGACGCTGACGGCCGCGGCGATCCAGAACGACGCGTGGATATTGACCAGGTCGGCGAGGTAGGCCATCAGGATGTGGAACGCGAAGAAGCCGCCGGCGATGAACAGGTAGTGCATCGGGTGGAGGCGGATGTCCTTCAGGACGACGACGGCGAACAGGACCGTGAAGAAGAACAGCAGGCTCACCGGCGCGAAGAAGCTCATGCGGGCGGCGATGGGCCCGGCGTTCTGGCGCCGGGGCATGGCGATGCCGATGGCCTGGCGGGTGATGAGGTTGGGGTAGCTCCAGGCGGCCTGCATGCCGCCGTCGGCGGGGGTCGCGCGCTGCCTGGGGCTCAGCGCCCCGCGCGGGTAGTCGATGTCGGCGAAGTCCGTCGTCACCGTCAGGGAGAAGTCGCGCAGCTCGGTGAGGCTCTCGGCCCGGGCGACGGAGGGCACGTCGCCGTCGGCGTCGGTCGCCGGCACGTCCCCGGGCGCGTACAGCCACGCCTCCTGCCCGCCCGTGACGTAGTGGACCTTCACCCGGTGCGCCGCGCCGCGCGTCAGCGGCACGGCGATCCGCCCGGAGGGGATGTCGCTGGGCGCGATGGCGATGTCGTTGCCGTCCAGCGCCACGCTCAGGGCGTGGTACGTGGCCGCCCCGCTCGGCAGGGGGAAGACGAACGTGCCCTCGGCGGGCGGCTCGCCGGCGTCGGGCGCCTCCGCCGCGGCGATCTCGTACTCGCCCGTGAAGTCCACCGTGAACGTGCTGTACCACAGCAGGCCCTTGTAGCGGTGCTGGTGCCGGATGTCGGCGGTGATCGTGCTGGCCGACGGGGCGGACGCGCCCGGCTGCCCGCGGCCATCGTCGGCCCCGGCTGCGCAGTACGGCGAGGCCTGGGCGAGCAGCTTCGGCCCCCACAGGCTGGCCATCTCGGCGGACAGCGAGTCGTCCAGGTCGCTCGTGCGGACCTGCACCGTCGTGCCCAGCACGCACCAAGCGATGGACACGGCGGCGAAGATCAACCCGATGGCAAGGAAACGCAGCGTGCTCATGGCAGTCTCCCGTACGTTGTCGTCCCGGCTGTTCGCCGGCCGAAGGCCTCCGGAAGGTGTCCCCGCAGCCGCTGCTGCCGCCAGTAGTACGCCGCCAGCAGCGCCAGGTTCACGCACGGGGCCGCGGGGATGAGGAACA
>CAZXOC010000401.1:1772-3563 GCA_964642165.1 uncultured Planctomycetaceae bacterium
CTCCTTGCGGTGGTTCCGCGGCGGTGCCGCCGTTCGGCTTGCGCGGCGCGGCGTCCGCCCGGTCCAGGAGGCCCTGGAGGACGCTGACGTAGTGGGCCAGGGCCAGGCGCCCCTTGGCCGTCTGGGCGACCGTCGTGCGGGGCTTGCGCCCGTGGAACGACTTGGCGATCCGGACGTACCCGGCCCGCTCCAGCGTGCTCAGGTGCGTCGAGAGGTTCCCGTCGGTCAGGCCCAGTTGGGCCTTCAGCTCGTTGAAGTCCAGCGCGCGGACGCTCGCCAGCGTCGCCATGATCGCCAGGCGCGTCCGCTGGTGGATCATCTCGTCGATCAGGTTGTGCGGCTTGTCCTTGCCCACGCGTGCCTTCATGCCGATCAATCGGCCAGGGTGAACCCTCCGTATCCGGCGGCCAGGTGCAGCATGGCCATGCCGATGAAGAAGGGGGTCAGGCTCATGGCCAGGCCGAACAGCCCGGCCGCCACCACCTCACGCCGCTTGCGCCCGGTGACCACCGCCGCAATCGCAATGGGCGCGCCCAGCAGGGCGGTCGCCGCCGCGATGGTGAACAGCAGCCCCGCCCAGGCCAGCGCCCGCACGGGCGCCCCGTCGGGCAGGTCGAAGAAGTGCAGCGACGCGCAGACGGCCGCCAGGTTGCCGCACAGCGGCACCCACAGCGGCGCGAGCACGTGCAGGGCCCCGCCCCAGCGGCGGACGGCTTGCTCGCCATGGCTCAGCGATTCCACGGTGCTATCCTCCGTGGCGGATCCACACCGCGATGCCGTAGACGATGTGGAAGCCGCCGAAGGTCACGCCCAAAGACCAGTAGGGCTGCGTCTGGAACCACACGGCCGTCACGAGCCCGGCCGCGAGAAACGCCACGCCCAGCAGGCGGACCTCGACGGGGCTGAAGAGGCCCACCTGCCACAGGGCGACGGCGTAGAAGCACATCCACAGGGAGGGGATGAGGCCCCACATGTTCGGCCCGTCGCCGATCCACCATCGGTAGGCGATGGCCGCGGTGAGCCCCACGCCGGCGACGAACGGCAGGAGGATGGTCCGCAGGATGCGCCGCTTGACCTCGGACCAGAAGGGCATGCCGCGGCGGGCCTCGCGGAGGCGGGTGGGGATCACCGACGCCAGGAACGCCGTGAGGAAGACGGCGCCCCAGACGAGCAGGTTGATCTGCACGGCCCGGGCGGGCTGCTTCCAGTAGGCGGTGGTGACGGCGTGGTCGGCCAGCACGCCGGCCAGGGACGCGCAGCCGGCGAGGATGCCCGACAGCCCGCTCATCGTCGAGTAGCGCACGGGGCGCTGCATCAACTGGCGGATGGCCTGGAGTTCTTCGGCGGCTTTCTCGGCGTCCATCTCGGTGCCTCCGGGCGGGTCGACGGAATATTCTTTGTGCCACAAAGTACTTTGCCTTGAATCGGCAATAGGTTCAAGGGAATCCCGGTTTTTTTCTCGCGCCTGCCCGCCACGCGCGGAGACGCCGGCCGCCCGCAGGCGGGACAGGCCTTGTCGAGCCCACCCCGTTTTCCCTACGATATCCGTCCTTAGAGCCGTCCGTTGCCTCCCAGAGAAGGGACCCGACATGGAGTGCAAGAAGGAAGACAACCTCGAGCGCTGCGCATGCACCTACACGTCCTGCGGCAAGCGGGGCGTCTGCTGCGAGTGCATCGAGAGCCACCTGTCCCGCAAGGAGCTGCCCGGCTGCTGCTTCCCGACCGAGGTGGAGAAGACCTACGACCGCAGCTTCCGCGCCTTCGCCAAGGCGTGGAACCTCTAGCCCATGC
>CAZXOC010000401.1:3663-5561 GCA_964642165.1 uncultured Planctomycetaceae bacterium
CCCGAGGGATTGAGCCATGCCCCACGTGACCTACCCGTCCGATTTCGAGCAGCGCGTCCTGGCCGGCGAGGCCCCCGGCGGGCCCCCGGCCACGCTCGACCTCGTCGTGCCCACCCTCGTCGCCCCCGGCGAGCCGTTCGCCGTCCGCGTCGCCCTGGCTGACGAGGCGGGATACCCGTCCGTCGAGTGCGACGGCGCGGTCACCGTCCGCGGCGACTTCGCGACCCCGTCGAGCGCCGAGGTCGGCTTCGAGAGGGGCAAACCCGCCGTCGCGCGGATCGAGGGCGTCACCATCGCCGACGAAGGGCTTTATCGCTTCGGCGCCGAGCTGAACGGCCGCGCGTTCCACAGCAACCCCGTCTACTGCCGCGCCGACCCGGAGCCGCGCGTCTTCTGGGGCGACCCGCACGTCCACACCGTCCTGAGCGACTGCCACCCGGACATGTGCCGGTCGGCGTTGTTCTGCTATACGGCCGCGAGGCACTTCGCCGGGCTGGACTGGGCCGCGGCGGCCGATCACGTCTCCAACGGTCGCTGCGAGCTGGCGAGGTGGAAGGAGTCCGTCGCGATCTGCGATGCCTGCGACGACCCGCCGGACTTCGTGACGCTGCCGGCGTACGAGGCATCCTTCCGGGGCGGCGCTGGCGGGGACAACAACGTCTACATGCTCCGCTGGCCGGACCTGTTCGTCGAGGACTACGAGGCCGGCACGGTCCGGACGATGTGCGAGAAGCTCGCCGGGAAGCTGGCGCCCGTCGAGGAGTTCTTCGTCGTGCCGCACCACACCACGCGGACCGGCAAGCACGGGGAGATCGGCGAGGACATCTACCCCGGCGAGGCCCTCATGCCGGTCGTGGAGATCCACTCCAAGTGGGGCACCAGCGAGTACCGCGGCAATCCCAACCCCCTGCATAAGATCCACCCCGGGCCGAGCTACGCCACGGACCTCCTGGCCCGCGGGCTGCGCCTGGGCTTCATCGGCGGCACGGACACGCACGCGACCATGCCGGCCGGCTTCGGCATCGAGCACCTCGACCGCCTGCCGGGCATGACGGCCGTGCGGACCGACGAGCTGACCCGCCCTGCCGTCTACCACGCCATCCGGAATCGCCGCTGCTACGCCGCCAGCTTGGAACGCATCTACCTCGACGTGACCGTCGCGGGCGCCGCCATGGGCCAGTCGCTGGACTGGCCCGACGCCCGGGCCCCCCGGGAGATCCGCGTCGCCGCCGCCGGGCGAAGCGACGTCGAGCGCATCGATATCGTCCGCGATGGTGAGACGATCCACTCCAGGCCCGGCCGCACGTGGCACGACGCCTTCGGCTTCACCGACGCCGACGACCTGGGCGGGCTCTGGCTGGACTCGAAGCCCCTCGGCCGCTTCGCCTGGTACTACGTCCGCGTGACGTGCACGTCGGGCGCGCAGGCGTGGTCGAGCCCAGTGTGGCTGATCGGCTGAAGGTGCGGTCGCTGCCGCGTCGCTCCATCCGGCTGGAGCAGGCCTACAAGCTGCCCTCGGCGGGCGCCTGGTCGCCGGCGTCGGCCGCGCTTACGGGAGGACCTTCTCCCCCTCGCGCCGGCCGATCTCGATGATGTGGGATGCGTCGTCCTCCCGCCACTGCTTCTCGCCGCACGGGAGGGGCTGAATCCCGCTGGCGTCTTCCGCGGCGACGTGCCAGAGGAGCATCGCGTCCTTGTGGGTGAATGGCTGATCGTATCGCGGCGAGACGACCAACAGGTCGATGTCGCTCCACTCGCCGGCCGTGCCCTTGGCCCATGAGCCGAAGATGACGCCGAACCGCACGTCGACGCCGCGCTGCTTTACCTTCCGGAGGAAGCCCCGCACGGTTTCTACAACGGCTGAATCAACCATTCGAAGACACCTTCTGCCCGGCCGA
>CAZXOC010000402.1:0-5543 GCA_964642165.1 uncultured Planctomycetaceae bacterium
GGCATGAGCCTCTACGAGTACTGCCGCAGCGGGCCGTTGGGGGCGACGGATGCGTCTGGTCTAGACGACGTACCGACTTCACCGCCGATCGACAGGCAGGAAGGCAGTTACGATTCGCGAAAATGCCGATGGGAGGTTACCGTCCCGGCGGCGCCCGGCAAGGGATCCGGACGGCCTGATACGGCCTACGATCTCAAGATGCGGAACTTGGCCGAAGCGCGGGCCATTTACCACTGGAATCGCTACCGGAATTACTGGGAAGAGGACGACAAGGCCGGCAACAAGTACTGGGATGAAGTGAAGCAGAAGTGGGACAAGCAGTTCCGGGAGAACCTCGAAGAGCACGGCTGGAACGCGGGGCCCAAGGTCCGCATTTTCCAGGCATTCCGGTCATCGCTGACGGGATATGACCTGTCAGAGAGTCAAAAGAAGCACACTCGTGATCTGATCGACATCAAGGTCAGGAAGCAAGCAACAAAGGCCCAGATCCTCTCTGCCCTGAGGACGCTCGGGCCCAGGGACGCCTTCGTGTTCCACGGGCATGCGAATCAGTATGGCTTAGAGACCGTGGATGGGTTCGTTACGGCACAAGAGCTGGGAGCCGCAGTGAAGAGGAACCGCCGAGGCAAACCGGGCTTGGTGATGATCCTAGGGTGCGAGGCCGGTGGCGAGAAGCACTCCAGCCTGACCGTCCTGCGTGAGCTACGCAGCGCTGGAGCCAAAGCGGTCATTGCCCCGCAGGGGGGTCTCGGCTCCCTCGACGCTGGGTACGCCGGTTCCTTCGTCAAATACTTCCTGAACAGATGGTTGCATGCAAGGCAGCCACTCGGGAGAGCATTCCGTGGGGCCTTGCGAGAGGTCCAGAAGGATACTCCGACCTTCCAACTTACGTGCCAACAGGCACGGGGGTGCCCTTCCTGGAGGTTCAGAGAGCGCGAGAAGGAGGATTAAGCTCGAGGTGCTGGTAGGGCGCCCTCCGGTGCCCGACGTGGGGGGCGTCCTACGCGCTTCCGGAAGTCGGAGGCCAGTTGGCCAGCAACAGATGCAACTGAAGGGCTGGTCATGGAACCCGCTCAGCGCGGGAATGCCGGAAAGGAAGAGGTCATGTGCAAGCGCCACGCGGTCGTGACATGGGGTTTGTGCCTCGCGAAATGGGTTGTTGTTGCGGCGCTGCTGTCCGCAGAGGTACAATTGGCACTATGGTACATTAGAATCAAGTCAAACTGGGTGGGCTTCGTCAATGAGCGACGGGGGCGCATGTCCACCGAAGCGCACGAGAAGATGATCGGCTTACTGCAACACTTCAGGGCCGTGCTGTGGGTCCCAACGGGCTTGTGTTTGGGTCTCTGCGCGTGGGGTTGCGCGCGCGAGCTGCGCGGCAAGGGAAAGACTGCCGGCGGTCTGCTTGCTGGGGGCACCGCGTGCGTGGTTTGTGCGGTCATCTTCGGACTCATTGTGGTCGATCTAAGTGCTGGGTACTCAGCGGCATTGCGATGGAAGCCTGTGCCCGTGGTGACGAGCCCACCATTCGAGCAAGCGTTGCCGGCGACTTGCGCGCGAGCCACCTCGGGGCCCCCTGCCCTGCGGAATGTTGGGCCCGGAGTATGCATACCGGAGAGGAGGCCGGGCCCAGTCTCGGGCACATGACGCTCTCAGGCGGTCGAGGTGAGCTTGAGGGCGCCGTTGACGAGGCGGCCAAGAACGTGTGCCTGTGTTGGTCCTGACGGAGTCACGACGGAGTCACGAAGCTGGGGACCGGAACAGGCGGCTGTCGGAGGCATCGGTGCTCCGCCCGATTCTTGCGTGCTGCGGGCACAGGGATTGCTCGGGGGGGACGTAGCGGGAGGGCGGTCCGGGCCCATCTGCCTTTGCCGTAGGGCCCGACACGGTCGGCGCGCCTGGAGCCGGCCCCGTCAATCTCTGGCCCGCAAGGGTTGCCCGGGCGCCTTGGCGAAACGGGTGACGCGACTGATCGGTGCCGACCCGGACCACGACAACGAGGACTTCGGCCGGGCCGTCGCCATCGACAACACGCGGATCACGATCGGCGCCAGCACCGAGGACACCGCGGGCGGACACACCGGCTGCGCCTACGTCTACGAGGACGACGACGAGGACGGCGCCCGCCACCACGATCGTCATGGTGCGCATGTGCGGTTGTCCTTCCATCCTGGCACCGTCCCGGGCGCCGCGCTCACGGCTGGAGCTTCCTCAGGGCCTCGGCGGCTTGGCGGTCGGCCGCACGCGGCAACGTCGGTCTCGCGGAACACGCCGTTGCGCGCCGAGCCGCGACAGGCGACCGAATCCGCGCCGGAGGCCGGCGCCGACGGGCCGCCGGGGGCGGCGGTCACCACCACCGCCACGAGCTTCTGCATCTCCTGGCTCTTTCGCCGGAACTTGCGAGCATCACCGTCGTCTGTTAAACGGGCAGCGAACGCCAACTGGCTGGTGTGCCGGTCGGCGACCGTGGCGCGGCGCGGTCGGTGTGTCCGTAACGAAGCTTGCATCGGCCGTCCGCCCGTGGTAAGATTCGCTCCCAGTGAGGTGGGCCGGTACGGTCTGTCCGCACGCGGGTGCGGCGTGGCCGGCCCAAGGAGCAGAAGACTCGGCAGTTCGTTCTGCCCAATCGGAGCAGCTTCTCTCACAACTCTCGGCATCGGCGGCGACGTGCAGGGCCCTCCCGGCTCGGACCTCGGTGTCCCACGTTCGCACCGAAGCGGAAGCGGACGCATGAGCGGCGGACGATGCGCGCGGACGGTTGGGATCGTGGCAGGCCAGGCAATCCCCTGCCTCACCGCCCCGCTCGGACAGCGAGCGGCCCGGCTTACTTCGAGGCCTGTTGAATAGGAGCAGGAACATGAGGAACGGAAGGTCACTGTTAGTCGTCGCGCTGGCGACGGCGGGACTGATGGCGACGGCCGGGACGGCCATGGCGCAAACGAACTACTCTTGGGACGGCGGCGCGGGCGCCGGCGATCCCAACTGGGGCAACGCCCTGAACTGGAACCCCGACGGTGTTCCGGTAAATGACCCGAATGGCGGAACGGTCAACATCGCGAAAAGCAAGATCGTCGACGCGAATGGATTCCTCGTGAATCTGCCCGAAATGAACATCACGGCGCAAAGCGGCATTCTGGACACAGCGGGCACCGGCGTCATCATCGCGGCCACCTTCAAGCCTCATAACACAGGTATGGACTTCTACCCCGCAATTGTCGCCAATATGCTCCAGGCGAGTTACCGTGTCGGCACTGTGAAGTACTACGACACAGTCGACTCGAACACGATCGATCTTTCCAGCGGCAACCATAATTTCTACTACGACACGACGGCCGATATGGAAGTGAAGGTCTGGGACGGTAAGGACGGCGACGGCATAATGCGCATGTCGGCCGACGGCGCGAACCCCGTGCCGACTCTGACCACGCCGAAAATCACCGTTGACGGGCCACCGAGCCTCTTCAGCGCTGAGGGGCTGGTTGACGTTGACACGGTCGTCGTCACCAACGGCGGCAAGTACATCGCCAAGGGCAACAACTCGATCGGCGACGGGGACACCAGCGTGACGCTCACCCAGGGCGGGTATCTGGAGCTCCAGGTCGAGCAAAGTGCGCTGGCCAACGTTGACGTGCTGGATCCGTACTGCGTGCTCGCCGGGCACCTGGGCGGGGCGACCTACGGGACGGGCGGCAACGTATCGCTGGTCGAGGATGTCATCCTTGCGCCCACCGGCGGGACAGAGCCCACGCGAGCCGAGCTCGGCGACGACGCCATCCTCTACCAGGGCGTCACGACCAGCAACAAGACCCTGATCGTCGGCGATAACGAAGTCGACGCGATCTACAAGGGCGCAGCCATCGGGGCCTTCTACGCCAACAGCAAGATAAGTGGAATCAGCCTTACCGCCGAGCCCGGAAGCGGCAATCTGCAGGTCGTCTTTGCCGCTACCAGCTGCCCGGATGTCACCACCAACAACAAGTTCTACGGTGACGCCAACAGGACCGCGGACATTCAGGTCCTCAACGGGGCCTATATCCGTTTGAAGAACTCCTTTAACTCCGACTACGACTACGTAGCCGACGCCGACCCCACCCGGATCCACACCTTCAACATCACCGGCGAAGTGGGCAAAGAGTCGAGACAGATTCTCAACCACTACCGGACGTCGACCACGCACATCAAGGAAGGCCAGACCTGGAACATATCCAACGGCGCATGGAGGATGCAGTCCTACTTCGCCGGCAGGGGCCAGCACGGCGACGTGACGCTTACCGACGGGATCCTCTGGGAACCCGAGACCGCCTTCAGCGCGTCTGACTCGGGGTTCACTCTGACTCTCGGCGGGACGTTCGCGATTCGCGGGCTTCAGCAGGCTCGCCTCGGCAACTACGAAGCGCTGGACGCCAATTTCAGCTATTCCGGCAAGCCGATTATCGCCTTGCAGGACAACCAGAATTACGACATCGACTATGACCCGAACGGCGCCAATCCGATCTTCGCCGACCTGCTGCAGAACGCCGACATCTCGAGCACGACCTACAAGGCGATCGGCTTCGCCGGCGACCTTCAGATAGGCCACGAAAAGTACATCTTTAACGCCTTTGAGCGACAGGATGACCACGCCGGCGTGACCACGAGCACCGGTGCGGAAATCATCCCCGCCGGCAACCAGCCGGGCGGCGAGACGGCCGTCATCGGCCTGGCCGCCACGGCGCTGGGTGAAGGCAAAAACATCGACATTGACATGGCCATCAACGCCCCCGGCGCCATCGTCAGGTGCGGCACGACCGATCCCGACCGGATCGTCGTGGCCAACAGCGGCGGTTTTGTGGCCGCCATCCCCACCGGTACCGTGATTCTCAAGAAGAACGTCGCCGCCCGGGAAATCCAGATCCAGTCCGGCTCAGTGACGATCAACTCGGGTGTCCAACTCGACAGCGGCGCGCCGGCCACGGTGTTCCCGATCAGTTTCGATACGGTGACGGCCGCTGGAGACCTGGTGCTCAACGGCAGCCAACTGGATGACCTTAACCCGGTGACCATCACGGCCAACTCCGGCGACCGGGTGCAGATTGGCAGCAACGTCGACCTGTCGGACACCACGATCGTCGCCAACGCCGGCCTCACCCAGGTGAGAATCGGCGGCAACAACTCCACGGTGACGCTCGGCAACCTGGAGATGAACACCGACGTCGCCTTCGGCAGCAACAACAACACCGGCCTGCTCAACATAGTCGGAACGATGTCCGGCACGGGCAAATTCATCACCGGCAACAACAAGGCCACCGTTCTGTCCGGCGGCACGCTGGCGCCCGGCAACAGCGTCGGCGAGCTCAACAAGGGCGGCCGGATTATCCGGATGGCCGACGGGGCGATCTACGAGTGGGAGATCGCCGATCCCGACGCCAACGCGGGCATCGGGTGGGACCTGATCTGGGGCAGCGACATCGACTTCGACGTCAACGACGCCGACGACGCCAACGCCGCCGAGGACATCTCCTCGCTGACGTTCCGCATCGTCGACGCCGGCCTGACCCGCGACA
>CAZXOC010000403.1:0-5522 GCA_964642165.1 uncultured Planctomycetaceae bacterium
CGAGCTGACGACGGAGAGCTTCGACCACGTCGCCGACTTCCGGACCATCACGGCGAAGGAGCTGCTTCCTCCGCTGTCGACACTGGGCGACTGGATGGACCGGCTGGCGGTCATGCCCGCCTTCGACGAGTGGGTGCCGCTGACGGCGGACCTCACGTTCGGGTACGTACTGGACCCGGGAGTCCCCTGGCGGGCCTACGTCGGTGACCTGATCAGCGAGGAGGTCACGCAGGAGTCGGGCTTCACATCCGCCGAGCCCACGTTCGCCACGGCGCAGGAGCTGGCCGCGCTGCTGGGTGGCATCGTGGGAGACGTCCTATACGACGCGGCCTCGCACGAGCTGACGTTCGACATCGCGTACGGACATGCGTTCGATCCCGTCGAGTCCACGGTTGCGTTCGACCCGGACCTCGGCACGCTGACGGACCTGGAGACGGAGAGTCCCATCACGGTCACGCAGAGGAAGCTGGATGCGGAGTTCTCGCTCGGCGTGTACCTTCGTCCGTTGGCGGAGGGATTCGAGATCACGGCCGAGACGCCTCTGGAGGGCTTGAACCGCGGCGTCGGCGTGAACACGGCGGCGGGCGAGAACGACCTGGAGGTCCACCTGCGGGGCGGCGCGGTTTTCCAGGTGGACCTCGACGGCGTCGCGACGATCGGCGACGTGCTGGCGGCGCTGAACGCCGCGCCCCCGGACGCCGGGACATTCGAGGCGCGGATCGGCGACGACGGTCAGGGGCTGGTCCTGGAGGACCGCACGGCCGGCAACGGCACGTTCGAGGTCGTCGCCATCAATGACTCGCTGGCGGAGATGAACCTCGGGCTGCTCGCGCCGGCGGCAGAGGACGTGGATGCGGGCCTCTGCCGAATCACCGGCGTGGCGCTGCACGGGCAGACGCTGGCGGACCACGTGTTCCTCCGGGACGCCCAGTTTGCCGGCGACGTGAGCGTCGAGGCTCCGGACGTCGACGCCACGGGCCGGTTGGGGATGCTGGGCGTGGAGGTCGTGGACGGCCACGCGACCGCCAGCGCCACACTCGACATCGCCCTCTCGGATCTGGATCCCACCGAAGACAACGGTCGCTTCACCGTCGCGGAGCTGCTGCAGGCGGAGGGCCTCAGCGGTTGGGCGCTGAACGGCTTCCTGCCGATGGTCGAGACCGGCGTCCTGAGCGGGGATGCGACGTTCCGGCTGCGGCTGGATGGCGGGACGTGGGTTGACGTCACTGTGCTCGCGTCGGACACGGTAGGCAACGACGCGCTGGACGACCCGTGGCAGGGCCTCGCAGCAGATATCAACGACGCCGTGGACAGCACGTCGCTGGCCGGCGTCGTCCAGGCCTCCGTCCTGGAGGGCTACCTCATCATCGATCTGACAGGGACGGGCACGGGCCATCTGCTCGAGATCGGGGTGGAGGTGGGAGAGGAGCCAGTACCGGCCGCGGCCGAGCTGGCGCTGCCGGCCTCGGGGACTGTGTATCTAATGCCCGCCACGATCACGGGCGCGGGCAACGTGACGCTTCCGCTGGTTGCGACGGGCGACCTGCTGGGCGACGGCGCGCCGACGGATGCGCAGCTCGTCGCCGATTGGACGGACATCAACGACTACAGCGCGGTGATGTTGACGGACCAGGGCGACATGGCGGCGCTGCGGCGCTTCGAGAACATCACGACGGACGACGTGGCCGCGGCGCTGGGAGGCGTGGCCGACTACCTCGATGCCATCGCCGGCATGGACGAGCTGAACCGGTCGCTGCCGGTCATCAACACGAGCATTGCCGAACTGGCCTCGTTCGCCGAGCCGTTCCGGGCGATGGTCGATACGTGGCCGGGTGAGGCCAGCCCCGCAACGCTCCAAGGGCTGGCCGCGAGCCTGGCGGCGTGCGAGGGCATCGCGCAGGCGCTCGTGACGGTCGACGATGCGGGATCGCCCGCGCTGAAGATCGAACTGGCGCTCGGCCTGGCCGAGGTGACGGTTGACCGGCCGATCGTCGTGGACCTGGCCCCGTCGGGGCAGGGCTTCTTGCTGTCCGCGGCCGCCGGTGCTGCGCCGCTGGCAGTGGATACCGGCGGAGCATTCCATCTCGCGATGGGGTTGGCGCTGGATGACCCAGCCGCCCCGGCGCCGTTCCTCTATGGGGATACGGAGCTTCTCCTGGACGTTCAGGCGGGCGCGACGGAACTGGAATTCGGCGCGGTCGTCGGGCCGCTGAGCGTCGGCGTGGGCGGGGGCTCGATGGACCTGGGCGACGGCGTCGGCGGACCGGCGCAGTACAAGGTGCAGCCGACCGGGCTGGTGAATGGGCGGCTGGCCTTCGGGGAAGGCGATCCGCTCGGGGCGGACGATGCGGCCGCCACCGCGACGGGGGAGCTTCATGCCACGTTGCCGGTCTACTACCCGACGGAATCGGATTTGCTCAGCCCTGCCGTCGGCGTGGTCCTGGACGACCTGGTGGCGGGGGAGCCGGTGGTTACGGCGCCGGAGTTCACGGTGTTCATGGCCGATCTCAACCTGGCGGAGGACCTGTCGGCACTGGTCGCCGCCTGGGATGGCCTGATGCGCCGGCTTGACGCGGTGGTCTGGCAGCAGGCGCTCAGCGCCAACGTGCCCCTGATCGGCAAAGCGCTGGCGGAGCGCGTCGTTGTCCTGTCGGGACCCAGGGACGCCGTGGGCGGTGCCTTCGACGAGCTGGTCGGGGGACTCACGGACGGTGAGACCCCCACATGGGAACAAGTGCAAGAGGCAGTCTTCGAGGCGCTGGGGCCCGCCGGCATTGACTGGTTGGTCGACGGCGGGGACGAGGACAGCGAGATCGACCCCGACGACGTGGAGCTCCGCTACGACGGCGCGGATGTCGCCGACAGCCAGTGGGTGCAGTTCAACGTTGTGCTCCACCAGGACCTCACCTTGTGCACGTCGCCGGTGGACGTGGACCTGGCGCTGCCGGGCCTCGGCCTGGAGATCGACGCCCAGGTTGACCTCTCGCTGGAATATGACTTCGCGTTAGGCTTCGGCGTGAGCAAGGCGGCCGGGGCGTACCTCGACGTGTCGGCAGCGGGTGATGACCTTGTGATCGAGGTCAGCGCGGACAACCTGCGGCCGTCAGTGGGACAGAGCGGAATGACGGCATCGCTGGGGGTTCTGCGGGACATGATCGTCACGCCCAAGGCGGGTCTGGCGACGGAGCTCTCGGGTACGCTCCATGTGCAGTTGGCCTCCCCCTCCGGCGACGGGCGGCTGACGTCGGCCCGGCTGTCCAGTGGACCGGCAGGCGAGATCGTCCAGTCGGCTTTCACCGGGCATGCGGCAGCGAACCTGCATCTGCGGGAGGCGATGCCTGCGGAGGCGGCGTTCCCGTCCATTGACATGGACTTCGTGCTGGACTGGGACTTCCAGGCGGCTGACCCAACCGATGCGCTGTTCGGCGACACTCCGACGATCGAGTTCCGTGACATCCTGCTGGACGAGAACGGCATCTACGCCTGGCTGAACAGCATGCTCGAGTACATGAGGGACGTGGCGGAGCCGGCCATGCCTTTCCACGAGTTCCTCGGCAAGGATGTCCCCGGCTGCCCATTCAGCTTACTCGGCCTGGGCATGGGGCTGTACAAGCTCTACAGCTCGGCCCAGGGGCTCCTCAAGGGCAGGGAGGAGGCGACGAGGAGAGCGGCTGCCGGCAAGAGCGAGTGGCGGTTCGCTCCCGTGTTCAAGTTGACAAACATCGAGCCGTTCGCGCGTGCGATCAACAGTCTGGAGTATCTCATAGATGTCTTCCACCACGACCCCGCTGATCGTGAAGACCCCCGGTTCCGCTATCACGGCGTGCCCGACCGGATGAACATGGGCTCATTCGCCGTCGATGGCGATCAAGCTCGCCGGGTCCGCGACCAGGGGGAGGGCCTGACAATCACTCCCATCAAGGACGCCTCGGACTGGAAGGAGGAGTTGACGGCGTACCTCCCTCCACCTAATCAATGGGTCCCGTATGGCAAGAACTACTACCAAGCTGTTCTCGACCTGCCCGGGAACGAACTGCCGAGCTGGGTCCCGCCTTGGTTGCGGCCGGGCCTTGGTGAGGCATACGGCGGCGGTCCAGAGATCCACCTCCTGGAGCAGGGCACGCTGTTCGACCTGATCGTGGGCAACGCCGGTCCGGACACGGTGCTGTTCGAGTACGACCTCCCCGATGTTTCGGCCATGTTCGGCATCACGATATCGTTCCCCATCTTCCCCGCCTTCCCGGCTCTGAGCGTCCAGTTCACCCCCACAGTGGTCTACGAAACCCGATACGGCTTCGCCTACGATGCCCGAGGGCTCTACGAATTCCGCGACTCGGGTGCGGCCCAGGACGTGCGCGACGGGTTCTACGCGCGGGGCAACGATGAGGGCGAGGGAACCGATCGGTACGAGATTTCCCTGAAGCTGCGAATCGAGGTGGGGATCGCCCTGGATCTTGTCGTCGTCAGCGCCAGCATAACCGGCGGGCTCGAGGGCGACGTGTCCTTCGACCTGATCGACCCCAACGGTGACGGCAAGGTCCGCGGCGGCGAACTGGACAACATGAGGGACAACGACGCTTTCTACGACACGTGGGGCGGCTTGTCGGCGATCATCAGGTACTCGATCCAGACCCTCGGCGGTCTCGGTCCGGTGTTTGCCGGCGAACTGGTCAACGCGCGTCTCTTCGAGTTCGCCATCGACAGACAAGAAGTCTCCTTGGGAGCTAATGACGACGGCGAGCTCGCGCTCAACGCAACGGCGGTGAGCATCACAGCCACCGACGCGACGGCGTCAGAGGCCGGCCCGGACAAGGGGACGTTTACCGTCAGCCGTGAGGGCAGCTTGAGGGACGCGCTGACGGTGCATTACACGGTGGGGGGGACCGCCGACGCGTGGGACTACGAGGAGAAGCTCTTGGGATCTGTGGTGATCCCCGCGGGCGCCAAGTCTGCGACCATCGACATCACGCCCGTGTCCGACGGGGAGGACGAGTCATCGGAGACGGTGGAGTTGACGCTCTCGAGTGACCTGGCGTACAGGATCGGCACCGCGAGTGCGATCGTGACGATCACGGAGACGGCGCCGGCCGGCGAGCTCACGCTGGACGCCCTGCCTGTTGCCGAGCAGTCGCCGAGTGCTGAGGAACCGCTGGGCACCGGTGTCGCGATCGTCGGTTACGTGGCCACGGTGGAGCCGGGCGCCTCGAATGACCAGGTCATTGTACGGGCGTTCGGCATCAGCCAGGTCTTCTCGGGCGTCGAGAAGATCGTGGCCTACGGCGGGCCGGGCAACGACCGGATCACGATCCTGGACGGGGTGGTCGTGCCTGTGGAGCTGTACGGCGGGGCGGGCGACGACGTGCTGGTCAACGCGGGAAGCGGCCCGGCGATGCTGTACGGCGGCGAGGGCGACGACCGACTCATCGGCGGTGCGGCCAATGATACGCTCTACGGCGGGGAGGGCATGGACCGGCTCGAGGGCGGCGGCGGGGATGACATCCTCGACGGCGGGGCCGGGCCGG
>CAZXOC010000404.1:0-5516 GCA_964642165.1 uncultured Planctomycetaceae bacterium
CGGGCAAGGGCCGATCCAGGACTGAGAACAGACGGACTACCCGACGACTTGCGGGGACGTCATACAAGACTCGTGACATGCTGCCGCCGGGGGATGCGATGGGGGCATGGGACGAATAGCGCGCGGGGACTGTTCTGGCCTGCCGCAGCACCCGCCTTCGACGTGCTCAACGAATGACGGACGCTCCGGGGGGGGGCTGCGGCCCTGGATGGAAGGAGTGTTGGGGATGGGTGGGCCACGGCAGGAGGCGAAGGAGTTCCGTCTGGAGGCGGCCCGCCTGGTCGTCCGGGAGGACCGCAGAATCAGGGATGCGGCGGGCACGGGATTGGGCGTCTCGGCCCGGGTCCCTGGCGGGCTGGGGGACGGGCGTGGAGGCCAACTGGCCGCAGGCGCCGCCACGCGGGGTCTTCGGGACTCTTCTGCCGGGACGCCTCGCGCCGCACCATCTCCAGGCGCTCGCCGGGAGTTCTCGCGTCGGGGGCCTCGGGGGTGTCGCAACGGCCCGGGTGGAGCCGCGAGGCTATGCCTTTCGCCGCGGGATCCGGATGTGCCTTACTTCGCCTTGGTCGGGAGCTTGCCGGCCTTGTTCTTTGCGGCCGCGGCGAGGAGCTTCTTCATCGCCTCGCCCATGCCGTTGCCGATCAGGAAGTACGTCTCGGCGTTGCAGTTCCAGTGGTAGCCGTGCCGAGAGGGCGACTCGTCCGCGCCGCGGAAGAAGTCCTGCGTCTCGACGGTGAACACCGTGCCCTTGAACTCGGGGTACTTGGCGACGGCGGCCTGGGCCTTGCGAATGCCCAGGCGCCGCGCGACCCTCTGGTTGCGCCCGCCGAAGCCGCTGTCCGCGATGACGAACGGCAGGTCCTTCACGCCGAGGGCCTTCCGCACGTCGCGAATGAAGTTGGCCATGTTCTTCTCGTACTCGGCGACCATCTTCGCGCTGCACCCGTCGTTCCACCCCTGGTGCCAGCCGAAGCCCGCGATCTCGTAGCCCTTGCCGTCGTAGTCCGGGAAGTGCGTCTTGAGGTTCGCCAGCACGTCCCGGACGTGCTTGAGCATCTCGGTATAGAACGGCCCGACCTCGCCGCCGGAGCTCGGCGGGCGGAAGTCCTTCGCCAGGCTCTTGCCGCCCCACGCCGTCTTGATGAGCAGCACCTGGTTTACGCAGGCGTTGCCCAGGACGTGCCCGAACTGGAACTCCGGGCCGATCCGGTCCTTGCGCGACCCGAACCCGGCCGTCAGGCCGCCGGTGCGGCCGAGGTACCAGATCCACACGTCCTCGCGGACCACCCACTTGCCGTCGGCGTCCACGACGTGGGCGAACTGCTTCGCCGTGTTGGGGTCCTTGACGAGGTACTCGAGGCTCCCCTTGCCGCCGTTGCGTTGGCTGCCCTTGATCGCCCCGGCCCCCTCCATGTTGGACTGCCCGGCCAGGATGAACACCTTCACGGGGCTCTTGCCTGGCTGGGCCGCCCCGGCCGGCGAAGCCGCCGCCATCACCGCCACGGCCACAGAAGCTGCCACGCTCCACATCCGCTTCGTCGTCGTCATGGGTCACATCCTCTCGTATCGCACGTGGGCGGCCCGTCCGAGACGGGCGACGCCGCTCGGGGGCCCGTGCAGGGCCCCGGAATCACCTCGTTTCATCCCCCCGTGCCGCCCGGAGGGTCGCCGACCATCGCGGACAGCAGGACGTAGACGGCGTTGAACAGCGAGTGCAGGAGGATCGGCGAGACCAGCCGCCCCGTCCGTTCGTAGCTGTAGCCCAGGGCCAGCGACAGGACGAAGAGGCTCGGGATGGCCTGGGGCTGGTTGTAGTGCACCGCGGCGAACAGGGCCGAAGCGGCCAGGATGGCCGTCCAGGGCCCCGCCCCCGCGCGGCGTGCGAGGGACTGCACCAGCCCGCGGAAGAAGACCTCCTCCGCCAGGGGCGCCAGGACCAGGACCGAGACGATCGCAAGCTGCTTCCACAGCAGGGGGAACGTGGAGAAGTGGTGGAGGACCGGGTGGATCCTCGGCTCGACGCCCAGCACCGACAGCAGCAGGGAGCAGCCGATGTGCAGGGCGGTGCAGACGGGGAAGACCATCAGGTAGGTGACGACCGCGCGGGCGCCGTCGCGCAGCGGCCGCCGCAGCGACAGCCCCAGCCCGCGCATCCGCTCGCGGAAGGCGTGCCAGGCCACGGCCAGCCCGGCCACCAGCCAGACCAGCGCCGCGATCGCGCCGCTGGCCAGCTCGCAGCGGACCTTCATGGCCTTGGTCGGGGCCCCATCCGCCATGCCGTCGAGGACCAGCTCCCGCAGCGCCACCATGGCCAGGCCCGAGGCGAACCACATCGCCGCCAGCAGGCCCACGACGTGGAGGACGTGGAGGCGATTGCTCCGGGCGGGGGCGTCGCGAAGGGACAGCCGGTTCGGCCGGGCCAGCCACAGGCCGATTCCCACCGCCAGGACGCACAGCCCCACGGCGAGCAGGGCGAGGCTCGCGGGGTGCGTGACGGGCACCTCGCCCGGTCGGAGGGCGGGCTCGGGCGCGGCCGGCGCCGTCGTCATCAGCTCGAAGGAGCCTCGGAGGCCCGCGAGGAGCCACGAGGCGGACAAAGCGTTTGACACCATTGAATCCGTCCGGGTACCGTGGCGCGTCGCGGGGAGCCGACCACGAACACGGTTGAGGGAATGCCGCAGAATATACTCGACACCATTCTCGAAACCAAGCGCCGGGAGGTCGCGGCGCTTCGGTCGCGGCGCGGCACGGCGCAGTGGCAGGGCGCGGCGGCGGCGGCGCCGCGCGCGCGGAACTTTTTTGCGGCCGTCACGCGCAGCCCGCGCCGGTTGGTGAACCTCATTGCCGAGGTCAAGCGGGCGTCTCCCTCGGCGGGCGTCATCCGGGAGGACTTCGACGCGGTCGCGATCGCGCGGCAGTACGAAGCGGGCGGGGCCAGCGCCATCAGCGTGCTGACGGACGAGCGGTACTTCCAGGGGAGCCTGGACGACCTCGCGGCGGTCCGCGAGGCGGT
Organism: uncultured Planctomycetaceae bacterium; assembly: GCA_964642165.1. Taxonomy (GTDB): domain Bacteria; phylum Planctomycetota; class Phycisphaerae; order SM23-33; family SM23-33; genus CAYRVX01. Next base: position 3,014 of record CAZXOC010000404.1, read on the forward strand.
CTCGCTGCCGGTGCTGCGGAAGGACTTCCTCCTCGACGCGGTGCAGGTGTACGAGTCGCGTGCGGCCGGGGCCGACGCGGTGCTCCTGATCGCCGCGGCGCTGCCGGCGGGCAAGCTCCTGGACCTGATGATCCTCGCCGCGGAGCTGCGGATGACGGCCCTGGTGGAGGTGCACAACGCCGACGAGCTGCTCCGGGTCCGCTCGATGGTGGGCTTTCCGCACCGCGCGTACAGCCTGCTGGGGATCAACAACCGCGACCTGACGACCTTTCGGGTCGACATCGCCACGACGCTCCGGTTGAGCAGCATGATCGACGACGACCTGCCCGTCGTGAGCGAATCCGGCATCGGGACGCGGCAGGACGTGGAGCGACTCCGGGCGGGGGGCGTCCGCGGCATCCTGGTCGGCGAGACGTTGATGCGCAGCGACGACATCCCGGCGGCGATCGAGGCGCTGATCGGCCCGGCGCGCCCGGAGCGCGCGGCCCGGCCGACGGACGGCCCGGAAGGGCCTTGAGGACCCATCCCGCGACATGGCCAGAAACGAAACGAAGCGGCCCGCCGAGGAGACGCAGCCGAGAAAGGCCCGCAGGCGGCTGACGGCCGTTCTGCTGCTGGCCGCCGCCGCCGTGGTGGGCCTGACGATCTACGTCGCCGTCCACCCGCCCTGGGCGTCGTCCGAGCCGGCGGGCCCGGAGCCCGGCCTCAGCGAGGCGGCCAAGACGCGGCGGGTCCTGGAAGGGCTTCTGGCCAATGCCGACGCCCAGGACCCCCGGGGCGGGCCGCTGATGATGGTGGCCCGGCGGCAGGCCTACGAGCGGGCCTGCGACCTGGCCCGGCGGTTCATCCAGATGCGGGACCGCAACGACGTGGTGGTCCGCCCGATCCTGGCGCAGGCGCAGCTTCGTCTCGGGCGCCTCGCCGAGGCCGAGCGGACCATCGACGACCTGCTGCGCCTGGCGCCCGGCTCGGCCGAGGGGCTGATGGTGAAGGCCAGGCTCGTCAAGGCACGCGGCGGCGAAGGGGCGCTGGCGTTCCTCCGCCGCGCCGCCGAAAGCACCCAGGCCACGCCGCGGATCTGGGCGCGGTACGGCACGGAGCTGCTCGCCGAGGGGCAGATCGCCCTCGGCAGGGAGTACCTGCAACGCGCCTACGACGCCGGCGAGCGCGACCGCCAGACGCTGCTCAACCTCGCGGTGCTGGCGACGCAGGGCGGGCAGTTCGAGCGGGCGGCATCGCTGCTGAACGAGGTCGTGCAGATGGGGCGGCCCAGCCTGCTGGTGCTCTCCAGGCTCGCCGAGGCCCAGAAGGACGCCGGCAAGCTCCCCGCCGCCGAGAAGACCCTCCGCCAGGCCCTCGCCGGGCGGGAGTCGCCCGAACTGCGCCTCCAGTTGGGCAACGTGCTTCTGCTCCAGCGGCGCCGACGCGAGGCGGCGGAGGCCTACGCCAAGGCGGCGGAACACCCCCTCGCCGAGGCCGCCGGGGCCTTCCGGGCCGCCCGCGTCTACTACCTGCTCGGGCGGTACGCCGCGGCGATGAAGTACATCGATCGGGCGGCCGACCACGCCGAAACGCCCGAGGTCCGACAGTGGCGAAAGACGATCGAGGACGCCCGCTTCGGCGAGCCGGCGGCCGAGGCCCCGCCCGCCTTCCGCCTGCCGCCGCCCGACAGCCTGCCCCCGGAGGAGGAAGACGGCAACGGCGTTCCGCTCGGGGCGACGACCCAGCCGCTGCGCCTGCTGCCGTAGAGGCCCGCAGACCCACCGCGGAGGGGCGCCGAGCCGGAAGCGGCCCGGGGCGCGGGGCGCGGTCAGTCCATCTGCGTGATGAGGAAGAAGCCGATGGCCGCCGCCGCGAGAACGACGATCACCACCGCCACGACCAGGAACGTCCGCTTCGTGCTGAGGGGGGGCGGTCGTCGCTCCAGCGCGTACAGGTGCCTTCCGTAGGGCTGCGCGGGGCTGGAGAGGAAGCCCTCGGCCGGCAGGATGACGGTGTCGGCCAGTTCCTCCTCGTGCCCGTCGGGCAGGAGCAGGTCTTCCTCCAGCGGGCGTTCGTCCACCGGCGGGGGCGGGGGAACCGTTCCCAGGGCCGTGTCGTCCTCGCCGGCCGGGGTGTCGTCCTTCAGAGCGGCGGCGAGAGCCCCGATCGGCCCGACCGTGCCGGGGATGGAGACCACCTCCTTGCAGTGGGGACAGCGGCCCTGCTTGCCGCCGCAGGCATCGTCGACCCGAACGGGCCGCCGGCAGTGTTCGCACTCGAACCGGATCATCCGTTCCCGAAGCCCCTCGCCGGCCGACCGCCCGGCCGAAGCGCTCACCAAACTCAGTCTACCATCCCGCCGCGGCAAGGCAAGAGCAAGCGGTTCTGGGGGATGACGTCAAGCGAAGTGCGCACTGGGCAGTTGGGCGGTCTCCTGGGGGTGCGGTGGGCACACGTCGCTCCGAAGGTCGTGGGACCCCTCCGGAATCAGGTCGGCCTTCGGCCGGAACTGTCCGGCCGG
>CAZXOC010000405.1:0-5516 GCA_964642165.1 uncultured Planctomycetaceae bacterium
GCCGAAGCGCACCAGCACCGTCGGCCGCCGGCCACGATAGACCAGTCGCGTCTTCCCCTGCCCTGCACCCACAATCCGCAGTCCGGACGTCGGCTGAAGCGGCTCATCCAGGAGGTACGTCCCCGCCCTCAGCCGGACCGTATCGCCCGCCCGCGCCCGTCCCATCGCCGCGGCGATGGCACGCGAATCAAAGCCGTTGGCCTCGATCGTCGCGCCCGGCCTGCGAGCAGGCGCCGCCGCGCACATGCACACCACGAGTAATGTGGCCGGAGACAACATCCTGTTATCCTACCTTTCCGTGCGGTCGACGTGGGTTCGGATCGCGATGATCAGGGGGTGATCGCTCAGGGACAACGTGAGCGAACTGATCCCGCTGTGGGTCTGGACGGGTCTCGTGCCGACCGTCGGATCGTAGACCTTCACCGACGCATGAGTGCCGCCGAGATGGACAGCCACACGATCCGTCCCCTTCACCCGCTCGCCCCAGACGACTAGCTGAAACGTGCCGTCGCTGTTCTGCAGGAGCATGTCGTGCACGGTGGCCGGCTGCTTCGGGATGGAGTAATCGAGCCTGCCCGGCTCACGAAGCGTGCCTTTGTCGGCCAGGATCGTCGTCAGGTTGTGGAGATAGACGGCGGCTTTCCGCGGCGTGTAGTCGGGCCTGTAGAATCCGAACCGTTGATTGCCGCCTTCATCCGTGCGGTCCCGCAGGAGGTAGACGGCGGTGTAACTCCAGCCCCGCTTGAACTGGTCCAGATACACGCTGAGGAGATTCAAGGCATGGACGTCCTCCGTTATGCCCCCCCCAATCAGGCAGCCGGTCTCCGTGGTGACCCTGGGCAACGTCAGAAGTTCGGCCTCGGGGTAACCGCGGTAGTGGCGCGCCCACGTGACACCGTAGTTGCCGTAGAGTCCGTCCACCTTGCAGGCCGAGGAGGGATCAGCGGCATCCCACGTCTTGTTGTCGGCCAACGCGGGGGAATTGGGGTGGTAGATGTAATTGTGGCAAACCGCGTAGTCGGCGTATTTCGTACCATCGGGCATCAACGTGTCCGCACCTTTCGGAATGGTCAGGAACTGCAATCCGACATTGTCCCGCTCGGCGCCATTCTCGCTGATGGACCAGACCGGGTACTTCTTCAGCGCGGGGTCGCCCTTGACGGCCTTGCACAAGTCCCGTTGAAGCTTGGCGACGGCCAACCACGACGGTGCCCGCCCGCCACCTTCCTCGCCCTGGTAGGTAACGCCCCAGTTGTTTGGTTCGTTATTGCCTTCAAACGCCAGCAGGGCGCCGGCCGCTGCCACCTCCTTGGCGGTCCTGATGAGTTTCTTGAGATCGGTGCCGCCGCTGACCAGCCCCCAACTGAACCGCACGCCGGTCTTCTTGTGCAGGCCCAGGTAGGTCTGTACGGTAGTAGGGCCCTGGACAGTAAGGCCCTCAATGCCTCCCCTTACCCAACGAAACCCCACATACCTGACCATTTCAATGGTCTTCTCGATAGGCTGTCCGCGGTCAGGGAAGGTGGTAACCACGCCGATGCTGTTGAGGAAATCCGTCGTCCGGACCGCCGTCGTGCGGTCACGCTGAGGGCCATCGGCCGCGTGGGCCGTGACGGCCTGGCCGGCCGCCGCCGCAAATGCCACGATGCCCGCCATCCCCGCACGGCCGACGATGTGTTTGGTTTGCATGTCATATCTCCAGGCAAAAGAGCCTCTGTGGCGAACGCCTCGAATGCCGAGCGTCCATCCGACCGATGCGCAGCCGCTTCGACATCTCACCTGCCGCCTCACGGATTCGCATCGCCCGCCTTCAGTGTGTCAGCTACTGTGATCTCGTCAACCTTCACGTCCTTCTTGTCGGCCAGATCGATTCCCTGGTCGCGCACGACCGTCTCGAAGACGTGCAGGCGAGGGTCGCCGCCGGTCTTCACGATGATTCGCTTGGCTGCCTTGTCATAGCTGACCTCGCCCCACGGTCGGCCGTCGCGCAACGCCTTCTTCGGCTCGGCGGCCAGGGGCGCCGACCAACTGCCATCCGCCTCGCGCCTCCAGCCTTCGATCAGGTCGGCCCCGCTGATCGTCACTTTCTCGCCCTTCATGGCGCGGATCGTCACGCCATCGCTTTGGGGGGCCAGGACCTCACGATACCCGCCACCCCGCAGCACGATCGTCTCCCCCGGCCGGGCGATCGCGCACGCCTTAGCCAGGCTCGCCAGCGGCACGCCCGGATAGCCCCACGCCGGCTCGTCCGCGGCGGCCGGGTGGCGAGGATCGACGTAGTACACGTTCGGGTATTCCAGGGCCCCGATCGTCACGCCGCCCTTGCCCGCCCCGATGGCCGGACTGCCCTTCCTCAGGCGGAACCCCCGCCTCTCCGCGGCCACAAACAGGGGATCCTTGTCGTTGAGGTTCTTCTTGTCCGCGAGCGGTGCGGTCTTGAACGTCAGGTTGTACTCGACCACCGGCTTGGCCGGGGTGAAGTGCGTGTCGCCATCGACAACGGCCCGCTTCACGTCGCAGATGATGTTGTTGCGGATCTGTCCGTTGGTCGATTCCTTGCCCCGCAGCCCCACGCCGAACCAGGTGATCCCGGCGAACGTGTTGTTCTCAATCGTCACGTCGGGCGTCTGGATGACGTTGAGACCCCAAGCCCCCTTGTAGGTGGGCAGGTCGGAGGAGTAGATGTTGTGCCGCCAGGTCCAGTTCCGCACGCTGCCGACGTGCGGGGCGCTCTCGACCATCGCCCCCTGGCCGAAGTCGAAGCACGTGTTGAGCTCGAAGAGCAGGTCTTTCGCCATCCCGCCGTTGTTCATGAACGTCTGTATGCCATCCACGTGGGCACGCTTGGTCTCCGACGTGCGCGCGCCGTGATAGTAGTTGTACCGCTGCACACAGCCCTTGCCGAAGAACCGCGTGTAGTCGCAGTCGCTGTAGCTCTTGACCGCCGAGAGCATGGCCAACCGGCTCACCTCGTTGCTCTCCACCAGCCAGTCATGACCGCCCAGCATGAAGCCGTACTCGCAGTGGTAGACCTTGTTGTAGGCGATGCGGTTGTGCGAGACCGCCGAGTAGTCGCGCTCGCCGCGGTTGGCGCCGGGCGTGCCGTACGTTCCGTTGACGGCGATGGTCATGTCGTGGACGTAGTTGTCCATCACCTCGCAGTGGCTGGCCCCAAGCTGCACCGCGACCGCCGGCTTGGCGGCCGTGATCTCGAAGCCCACCACCCGGATGTGACTGCCCTGGAGATCGAATCCGTTCACGACGGCCGACTGTCGCGGCATGGCCTGGAACGTGATCGGCCGGCCTTCCGCGCCGCTGGCCTTGACCTTGATCCGCTCGTCGTACTTGCCCGCCATGACGTAGATCGTATCGCCCGGCTTGGCGACGTCGGCGGCGTGCTGGACGGTCTTGAAGGGCTTCTCTTCCAAGCCCGGGCTTGTGTCCGCCGCACCGGGGGCCGCCTGGTCCACCACGTAGACGACCGCCCGGGCCTGCCCGGCCATGCCGGCCAAGGCGGCCCAGCACACGCACATGCAACTCGCGACGGAGACAACGTGTTTGCGCGGGGCCATTGTCGTTCTCCTGATCCTGGTTTCAGCAGGATATCGTAATCCCTGGCCATTGCCCGGTGGCGCTGGTAGGCCGTCCAATGCTCCGGCGAGAGCGGCCAGGCGATCTGCGGGCAGAAATCGCCGCACCGGCAATTCCGGATGGAAGGACACTTGGCGCGGAGCTAGTTCTCGACCTCCAGGAAGCTGACCAGCCCCGAGATTCCGGCCTTGTTGCGGGTCCGCATCTCCAGTCGATTGCGGCCGGAGTGCAGTTTCCAGACGAAGGCCCGCGGAGACTCCTTCCACGCCTGCCGATCCACCTTCACCAGGAACGTATCGAAGTAGGGCGTGAAGGTGCCCATCCGGACCGCCAACGACCCGGGCCGGTCCTTGATGGTTGCGTCGAAGCACACCTGGTTGATCGTCCAGTTCAGGTCGTTTCCGCGGGCCGTGAAGTTGCGATAGAGCCACCGCTTGGGCGTCGTGGCGTCTTCCCAGCACCAGTACTCCGACCAGTCCCAGTGGCAGCCCTGTGTCTTCGGCTGCGGATAGGGCTTGGCGTAGAAGTTGTTCCTGGGCATGTAGGCCAGGCGCAGCCACCGGGTGGGAACGGTGTAACGGCCGTCCTCGAAGTGGTCCTCATGGTCCTTGGGAGGAGTCCCGGGGGTCATTCCGGTCCCGTAACAGATGGCGATGGCGTCCGAAGGCGTCCGCTTGCGCGGCCCGTTCTCGACGGTGGCAAGCCGGGCCCCGTAGTAGGTCTTGGCGATCAGGTCGTGCACTTCCAACATGCTCATGGGCACGTTGGTTGCGGGATCGATGTAGTGCCAGTTCTGGTTGACGTCATAGAGGATCCACTTGCGGTGCTCGTTCGACCAGACCTCGCAGACCTCATGCCCGCCGGAGTCAAAGGACTCGGGGTTGTAGCCGAAGACGAAGCGGGCTTGGTGGCCCAGGGCGATCGCGCTTTGCATGAAGACAATGGCGTACTGGACGCAGAAGCCGTACTTGCGGCGGAGGATCTCGTCGGCGTCCCAGGCGGGGTAGTTCGTCGCGGGCGGGTCGTACTTCCATTGATGCGCCACCCAGTCACGGAGCTTCACCAACTGCTCCGTTTCCGTCGCCGCCCCCGACACCACCGCGTCCAGCTTGTACTTGCGCCGCAGGGCCACCATACGGGGGTGCAGCGGGTCCTCGTACTCGAATGGAAGTGAGGTGAAACGTACCTGTTCGTTGTGGAAGGCGACCGTCTTCAGCCGGCTCGCCCATGACGGGGCCGGTTGGCGGCGGACCTTCGCCTCCACGGCCACGCTCCGCAGCATGGGCGTCTTGAGCGGGTCGGCGGAGGACAGGACGGCCTTCCATTGAAGGTAGCGATGCCCCTTGGGGACCGTCGCACCGGGCTTCTGCCAGTCGGACCATAGGTCCGCCTCGTAGACGGGGCTGGCGCCGGTGCGGACAGTCAGTTCTACCGCCGTGCCGTCCGGCGTCGCGGCGTCTGCACGAACGGAGGCGGACTCGATCGACACCGGTGTTAGCAACGGCCGGGGGGGATCCCCGCCCTCCCCGAGGTCCATCACCGCCGAGACGAAGTGCCCCCGGGGCACGTACTGGATCAGGTGCAGCCGCACCATGTACTCGCCACGGACCGGCTGCCAGGTCTTCCCGCCGTCGAGGCTCTTGAAGCTTCGGGGCGGGCGGCCCTTGCGGTCCGGCGCGTTGCGGAGGATGTCCTCGGGCAGAGCGGTTTTGACCTTCCTGCGGACGCCTGGCGGGCAGGAGAGGACGACCTGGTTGTCGCCCTCTTTCAGCAGGCTGATCGGGACTTGGGGGAACGGTGCGCCGGCGGGGACGTCGATCGCCCGGCCGTTGACCTCGACGGCCACGCCGGCCGGCACGCACAACCGCGCCTCCCGCGCGCCGAGACGCTCGACGTAGAGCGTCTTCCTGATCCGCGTGTCCCCC
>CAZXOC010000406.1:0-5494 GCA_964642165.1 uncultured Planctomycetaceae bacterium
TCATCGGCGATTCGACAGGAGCACGGCGCCGTCAGGGCCCTGCCCTCGGAAGGCTTGGGCCGGGAGGCAAAGGCCACGCCCCCGAGGCGCCCAGCCCCCCCGACCCGCGTCTACCTGCCCGCCCAGCGAAAGACCGACCACCACGGCCACGAGCGGAAGATCTTCATCGGCCCACGCGGCCAGCAGGTCCTCACGCCCTTCCTCCTCCGCGATCCCGACGCCTACTGCTTCTCCCCGGCCGAGGCCGAAACCGAGCGCCGCAAGCGCCTGCACGAACAGCGGACGACGCCGCTGTCATGCGGCAACGTCCCCGGCAGCAACGTCAAGGACGACCCCCAGCGCACCGCCGGCGACCGCTACACCACCGACGCCTACCGCCGCGCCATCACCCGCGCCTGCGACCAGGCCTTCCCGCCCCCGGCCCCGCTCGCCCAGCGCGACGACGAGACGAAGGTCAAGTGGCAGAAGCGCCTGACCAAGGCGCAGCGGTCCGAGCTCGACGCCTGGCGCAAGGCCCACCGCTGGCATCCCCACCAGCTCCGACACAACGCGGCCACGGAACTCCGCAAGGAGTTCGGCATCGAAGCCGCCCGCCTCATTCTCGGCCACAGGTCAGCGGCGATCACTGAGGTCTACGCCGAGAAGGACGAGCAGCAGGCTGTTGCGGCGATCACGAGGGTCGGGTAAGTGCCGGTGTCGAACGGCGATGGAGACCTCTTCTGGTCCCCGGCCCTAGCATGCCGCAATGTGCTTTGGGGCAACACGCCATCCGAGGTTTTCGCCGACAATTGCGCGCTGGCGAGAGACGGAAGCCGCTGGGGCGTACCTTGGCGGAGCATCGCTAGGCAGAAGCTTGCATCAGAAGCGTTTCCTGCCTTCTCAGGAACTTCGTAGTGGCTTGAGGCCCTACCTTGGCCGCCGTAGCAAGGCCGCCCAACGTCTTTGCGGAGAACGGGATTATGAGGCACTCCTTCCGGTGGGCCTGCTCAATGATCTTGTGAGAGGCGTTCTTCGAGAAGCCGTTACGAGATACGAGGAAGCCCATCCGCCCAAGCGAGCCATTTCGAAGGTAATCTTCCAACTGCCTCACTTCCTCAACACCTGCCTTGTTGCGCATGTTCTTGGCTTCCACGACTATGCTGGTCATTCCGTACCGCCGTACCCACCCCATCCACACGCAGTCGTTACCCAGCGCCTCTATGCGCAAAGGCAGATCTATGTCACCTCTGCCTGCCTCTGATTGGAATTCGATCCTGATCAACGGACGATCGATCACATGAGGCAGACTCGCCGCAAGAACCATGGCTGTCAAGTCCCGGAAGGTGTTCCCGGCGTTGGGATGCTCATCAGAAACATACGGACAAGAAGCAATCCTCTCCACAAACCGATCAAGGAACCCCCACTCGACAAGATCTTCAAGGAGACCTTCATCGTAGAAGCCTTCCTCGATTCTCCTCCGTGCGAGGCGAACCTTCTCCCAATCATACCCGTCATGCCTCTCCGGCTTCTTCATTATAGGTCATTATCGGCAATATGCCAAGCTCCTTATAAGCGCAGTCACGGGGCACCGCAGTCTTGGTGCCGGTGATCTAGCAGATCATCGATGTCTGCTGATGGCCGCCGAGGGGGTTATTGCCTGGCGGGGCCCATGACTTGGCTCGCAGGCCGGGATCAGCTATCTCGGCCAAGACGCCGAGCGATCAGCTAGCTGCGGTTGGGCCTAGCCTGTTACGGACGCTAGCCATGCTCGGGACGACTTGCTACCGGAATGGGACATGGGTGCGTACCGACGGGCGATTCAACGGGCATGCGACCAAGCCTTTCCGCCGCCGGCTCCGCTGACCAAGCGCGACGACGAGACGAAGGTGAAGTGGCAGAAGCGCCCGACCAATGCACAGAAGCCCGAGTTGACCGCTTGGCAAAAGGCCCACCGCTGGCACCCCCACCAGCTCCGCCACAACGCCGCCACGGAGTTCCGCAAGGAGTTCGGCATCGAAGCCGCCCGCATCATCCTCGGCCACCGCTCCGCCGCCATCACCGAGGTCTACGCCGAGTTGGGCCAGGGAAAAGCCATCAACGCGATGCTGAAGTACGGATAGGCAATCCCTCCAGCCGTCAGCGCTTCTGGCAAGCAGTTCGCTGGCGCCGCCGCCCCGTGACACGGTGACACCCTCTTCGTTCCACCGGACGTACGCAAGACGAAGCGCACGTGATCCCTGATCTGCTCTATGACAGCACGAGAAGGTTCAGGCGGGGGACAAGCCTGACGGACTTGCCCGTATTCGCGGCGCGCCCGGCCGTGTGGCCTCTGGCAGGCCCTGGCGTGTCAGCGAGATCGCTACGCCCACCAACTGCCGGGAAACGCACAGACCGAATACGTCTACTCGGAAGCTCAGAAGCCCACAAGCCGGACCGGAAGGCCAGTATGCGCCCTGCTGGGACGAGAGACATGTCCGGCGCGTGCTGGAACTCCCTGCGGATCCCTTCCTCGGGTCTGGCCCCGGGTCATGTTGATACCGGACTCGGATCCTCGGTCACGGCAAACCGGGCAAGGACCGACTCGATCTCGTCCGTTCTTCCGGCTATGCGCCTCGCGTCCGCGACTTCCTTCCTCGCCGCTGCTTTCTCTTCGGCGGTCGCTGCCCTCTCTTGGGACTGAGCTGACCTTTCGGATGCGGCCCTCTTTGCACGGCCAAAGATGTCCAGAATCCTCCTAGTTCGCGGCGGCGTTAGCATGCCATAAGACATTCCGGCCAGCAGTTTGCAGGCGAAGTGCAAGCTTCGAGTCTTCACGCAGCAATCGTCTGTCGTGCCCGTCCCCCGCTCCAAGGCCTCGACTGACTCCTCACACAGGTCGATCATCTCTTCGAACTCGGTTTCCATTGATCGGTTCCTTGCTTGCGTCTCAACGCTCTCGCACTTCGCCCGTTATCGGCCATCGGCGCCGATAACGTTAGGCATTCCAGGGGGTTGCCCCTATGCCATAGCCGCAGGTACGGCCATATCGGCCTCCGGTACGTCCATATCAGGAGCGCAGCCAGACAGACTGATGATGTTCGTACGGAGTCCGACCGCATCCGTGTGTACGTCGGAGGAGAGTCTGTCCATCAACTGCCTGAACTCGCCTAGCGAGTCCAGTAGCTGTGCCGCTCCCTTCCTCGCGTCGCCGATCGCCTGTTCGGCGGCGCTGTCATCCTTCATGACCTCTTCTTTGTTGAGGCAATCATATATTCTACGAACGTCCTCGCAAATGTCAAGCGATTTCCTGGCAACAGGTTGGAGTTCCTGGAACTCGCCCAGAAGCCGCCAGGCGGCGGCGTTGTCAAGCTGCCCCCTGGCGAGGATAAGCGCGAAGTCTGCGGCGCGCCGGTGGCCTTCCGCGGAGTTTGGGGTGGGATTCGAGTCCTCCGCTAGGTGGCCGTGGAGGGCCCCACCGGCATCCTGAAGTTTGCCGGCAACGTCCTTGTAGTACGAGAGCAGGTGAAGCTTGATGATCGATATGCAGGCGCTAGGAATGAGCGGGTTATGGCAGAAGTCCAGGGGCTCCCACAGCGCCCGTACGATCCTCCGCTCGTCCCGTTCAGTGGCCAGCTTGTGCAGCTCCAAACGCCCAGCCAGTCGCTGGCGCTCGCCAGCCAGGCGCTGGTTCTCGGCCACCAGCCTGTGATGTCGCATGGCAAGAAACACGATCACGGAGACGATGACGACGGTGAGCACCATGGTGAATATGCCGCCGTAGAGCTTCTTGTTCGGCTCAAGCTGCGGCCAGACGCCTACCACAAGATGATCCCAACACAGCCAGACCATCGTCCCAATAGCTGAAAGCATGGCAAGACAGACGGTGACCGAGGCCATGGTCAAGGCTATCCTCTTCAGTGCGCTCATCTTCAACTCTCCCCGTATCGGGGGCAAGCAGGCATCATCGTGCGACCCGAGGTCGCCTATGCGTTTAGACGCCTGTGCCGCCCCGCATGTTTGCGTCGTAGTCAGGCAATGCCGTCAGCCGCTCCTGTGAGCGCGTTCCATCCTGGTATCGCCGTCAGGTTCGCGGCAGCGAGTAGTCCAGACAGTCCCAGTAGGTACCACGGAACACCTTCCGCCGCAAGACATGTCCCTTCCCGTCTGTGTTGGACCCCGTGCGCTCAATCGCACGTTGCCGATCCAGGATAGAGCGATCTCCTTGCCATGCAAGAGATTTCTGCCGAGAAGGGGCGAGCTTGGGCGAGGCCGCCTAGCTTCGGGCCGGCCAGTCATTGGCCCAGCGGTTGGGGCTGCCCAGAACAGCCATAGCCGACGCCGTGACACCTTGGGCGCGGCGGACCCGCGCGACCGCCGGAGATGACGGCAACCGGAGCCACTGCCGCCCAAGCGTCCTGATGCCCCTTGTCGGTACTTGCGAAGCGACCGCCTCCTCGCCGCTGGCTCGCCTTCCTCAGGCGCCCGGGGCCGGCCCACGAAGCCGAGTACTATGCCGGTAGGTCTCTCCACCGGTTACCTGCGGGAAGCCGTGCCACACAAACGTACGGGCCAGGCCCTCGGGGACCCAGGTCGACGGGCTCTGGGCTCCCTTGGACTCGACGCGCCAGAGCTCCCAGCCTTCGGAGAGAGGGTCGCTGACGTGCAGGTGGTCCCGTTTGGGTGCGCGGGCGATCTCCCTGCGGCAGTTGCCGTAGCCCATGGGCCATGTCGCCGCTGGTGTGGTCGGGGTGGCCTTGTATGGCGTCGTGTGAAGACCGTGCGTAGGCGGGGCGGGAGAAGTGCGGGAAGCGCGGAAGCGACTCTGAGGCCGGGGGGGCGCAATCCCGCGATAGGCTTGCATGCGTGTGAGCGATGCAGCGAACCAAACGAGCTTGGAGAACGGGCAGGCGGGTGGGGTTCAGTGGCAGATCGGCCCCGACGAGCGGTTCATCACGCTGGCAGAGCCACGACATTCCTACCTGAGGTCCACGGCAAGCGGCAAGCTTCGTGCCCTCTTGGGCGGCGGCTCGCCGCCCCCCGCGTCGCCCGGAAGGTCTGCAAGTGGCGCAACTGGCTGCGTCAACTGGCGCGGGAACTGCGTAACTGGCGGGAAAACTGCGTCGGAACTGCGCAAGTGCTTCTGCGCAGCAGATTGCCTTGAAACGCTTGGCGTACGTTCGCGTGCATGAGCGATGCAGCGAACGAAACGCAAGCGGATGAAGGGCAGGCCGGGGCGAACGGGCCCCGCGAACGGCCAGGCCCGGCCGGGCGGATCAGCCCCGACGAGAAGCTGATCACGCTGACCGAGGCCACGCGGCACCTGCCGAAGGTCGACGGCAAGAAGGTCTCCGTCTGCACGCTGTGGCGGTGGTGCCGCAAGGGGCTGCGGGGCGCCTTCCTCGAGTACGTCCGCGTCGGGCGGTCGGCCGGCGGCGATAGGGCGGTGGCCCCGTGGGTCTGGGAGGGCCGGGCCCCGGCGTCCGGCGGACGGCGGCGGCCTACCGCCGGCCGCGGGTGGGGTTCTCGTACCAGATGA
>CAZXOC010000407.1:0-5487 GCA_964642165.1 uncultured Planctomycetaceae bacterium
CGGTCACGGCGATCACGTAGTCATCTGCGCCCGTCCCGCTGGGATCGTCGTCCAGATACTGGTGCGTCTCGCTGAAGCTCGTCGTCCCGGCCGGGTAGGAGAGCATCTCGGCGGCCGTGCCGTCGCCCCAGTCCACCGTCAGCGTGAACGTGTCCAGCAGGCCGGGGTCGCTGATCGTGCCCGTCAGCGTGCTGAGGCCGCCCTCGTCCGTCGGCGTCGCCATCAGGCCGCTCAGCGACGGCGCGACGTTGCTGACGGTCACGGTTTCGGTGTCGGTACCTTCGCCGCCGGCGTTGGTGATCGTGAGCTTGACCTGGTAGGTCTCGTTGTCGTCGGGGGTGAAGGCGAAGTCCGTCAGGTCGACGCCGGCGGCGCCCGCATAGCCCCAGGCGCCCGCCTTGCTGACGTCCCACGTGAACGTGAAGCCGGTGGTGGGGCCATCGGCGGAGCCGGTGTAGTGCAGCGTCTGGCCCTCGCTGCCCGCGGTCGGGCCGGTCATCGCCACGTTCTGCGGCCCCTGGGGGACCACCTCCCACGCATCCGAGGCATCCTGGGCCAGGGCATTGCCTGCGGCGTCGATGACGTCGGACCCGGCGGCGATGAGGCTGAGCAGGTACATGCCGGCCTGCGCGGTCAGGTCGCCCAGGGCGCTCAGCGTCCAGGCGATGCCGTCTGTGGTGGTCAGGGGCTCGGAGCCGGTCAGCAGGTTGCCCCCGCCGTCACGGGTCAGGGCCAGGTCGGCCGTGCTGAAGCCGGTGACCGGCTCACTGAAGGCGATCTGGATCTCGGCGACGGCGTCGCTTCGCGGGTCGGGGCTGACGTCGACGACGTCGGCCGTCGGCGGCGCCGTGTCGATCACCCACGTGTCCGACGCGTCCGCGGCGAGGGGGTTGCCGGCGGCGTCCTCGATACTCGATCCATCGGCCGTCAGCGTCAGCGTGTAGACGCCGGGGCTGCCGGTCAGGATCACCTCTCCCAGCCGCACGCCGCCGAGAGCGTAGCCCTTGGATCCGTTGGCGATGCCGTTGGGGTTGATGCTGGTCGGGACGGGCCCGGTGTACTGCTCGGAGAGGACCGAGAATGCCCCATCCGGCCCGGGATCGATACTGGTCCAGCTTGCGACGAAGCCCTGGCCGGCCTGGCTGTTGTCGCCCGTCCACAAGGCGACCTGTGTCTCGTTGAGCACGATCACCCCGTCGCCGATGCTGTGGGCCGGCGTGGCAGTCGCCGCTCCCTGCAGCGTGACGCGCGTCCAGCGGTTGGTGTAGTCGCTGTTTCCGCGGACGGCCGTGCCGACGAAGTCGTAGACCGCCGTGTCGCGGGTGTCGAGCCCGGAGAAGGCGTGGACGTACTGGTCGGAGCCCGCTATCTCCAGGCTGGCTGCCGAGCCGGCGGAGAGGTCCACGTACCCATTGAAGACGTCGTAGGCGTCGGTGCCGGGGGCGGGGTAGGCCTGGGAGGAGGCGAAGTTCACGCCGGCCTGGGAGGTAGCCAGCGTCACGCCGGTGGCCAGACCGGTGGCGATGTCCTTCAGCAGTCCGGAGGCGGTCCCGTTGGCGGCGTAGGAGGTGGCGTTGGCGTCTGTGCCTGCCCCGGTGACGTGGTCGTTGAAGGCGACGAACCCGCCTCCGCCAGCCACGGTAAGGGCTCGCAGGCCGCCCAGGGTCCACGTGACGTTGTCGCCGGTGGTGAGCGTCTCGGCGCCCGTGAGCAGGTTGCCTCCGCCGTCGCGGGTCAGGGCCAGATCGCTGACGTCCAGGCCGGTGACCGGCTCGTCGAAAGCGATCCGAGCCTCGTCGACCGCCGTCCGGCGCGGGTCCGGCGCGACGTCGACGACGTCGGCGATGGGGCTCTCCGTGTCGCTCTGGCCGACCAGGGCGACGTTGTCGATCACGGCCGTGCAGAGGACCCCGTCGTTGTGGCTGGTCACGCACAGCCCAACGTACACTTCGTGCGCCATGGGCACGGTCTGGCCGGCGATGAAGGACCAGTTGCTTCCGTCGGGCGAGACGTACCCGCGGAAGGTGTCGCCCTCGCGCTCGAGGCGGACCCAGTAGGGGGTCGGCTGCGTGCCGCCGCTGGTGTGCGCGGCGTCCTGACCGGTGGCGCGGCGGTACTGGAAGGACGTGCCGCTGGCGGCCGTCTCGACGGTCATCGCGAAGGCCGAGGGGGCGTCCAGCGTTTCGCGGATCATGACGCCGGCCTTGGCCCAGTTGTCCGTGGGCTCGACGCTCTGGACGTGCGCGGTGATGGACCCATCGCCGACGAGCGGCTGGTGGACGTAGTAGAACTCGTCGCTGCCGTGCCAGATGTCGGCCCCGGAGGCCTCGATGGTCCAGACGCCGGCATCCTCGCTGTGGGTGCCGGCGGCCCCGACGGGGCCGATGTCCTGACCCACCCACGTGATGAACGCGAAGTTGACCTGCGTGTCCGGGGCGATGACGTTGCCGACAAGGTCCTCGACGTTGCTGACGGTCAGCGTGTAGTTCTCGCCGTTGGTCATCGCGCCCGAGAGGCTCAGCGTCACGGTGCGCTGGTCCCCGCCGAGCGAGGCCGACTGGACCGCCAGCCCACCGTCGATCTGGTAGTTGGCCTGTGTCTCGGCCGTGGTCGGGTCCAGGTTCCGGCTGAAGAGCAGCTCGACGTGCGTCTCATCGGTGGGCTCGACCGACTCGATGCGCACCGCCTCCAGGACGGTCAGCCGGACGACGGCTGTGTTGCTGTAGCCGTCGCCGTCGTAGGCCCGGTAGCTGAACAGGTCCGGCCCGAGGTAGCCCGCCTCCGGCAGGTACAGGAAGGCCCCGTCGTCGTTGAGGGTGAGTTGGCCGTGGGAGACGTCGTTGACGAGCACGGCCGTCAGGGGCTGTGGGCCGGGCTCGGGGTCGAGGTCGTTGGCCAGGACGCCGTGGGCGGCGTCCACGGCAAGCGTGTAGCCCTGATCGGCGTCGTAGGCATCGTCGCCGGCGGCGGGGCGGGGGTCGATCAGCGCGGCGACCTCGGCGGGGCTCAGGGCCCGGTCGTAGAGCCGCACGTCGTCGATGAGCCCGTTCCAGGCCGACCCGCTGTCCCGGGGGCCCTGGCCGATCAGCAGGCGCTCGACGCCGGTAAGGCTGCCGGCGACGGTCGCGCCGATCCAGCCGGCAGTGTGCAGGACGCCGTCGAAGTAGACCTGGACGTCTTGGCCGGACTGCCAGGTGACGGCGATGTGCCGCCAGTCGGTGGTCTGGACGCCGGGGGCGCTTTCCCACTGCTGGCCGCCACCGGTGGCGCGCACGCCCCCCTTGATGCCGTTGGCGGCGCCGCCCTGGTTGAACAGCTCCGCGTCGTGGCGGAAGCCATACTCGTCGTCGCCGTTGGGGTCCGTGAGGCAGTAGAAGCCGCGGTCGCTGCCGGTGCCGTCGGCCTTGATCCAGGCGGCAAACGTGAACGCGGTCAGGCCGTCGACGTAGTCCTCGGCGTCCTCGTCGATGAGGTAGTCGTCGAGCCCGTCGAACTGGTAGGCCGCTCCGGCGCGGCCGCCGGAGGTCCACGCGGCGCCGGCCACGTCGAGATGGCGCCCGTGGCCGCTGAAGTCGGTGGCGACGGCATCGTGCTCGTTGTCGAAGGTCCACCAGGCGAGCAGGTCGGGGTCGATGTCGGCGAAGATGAAGGGCATCTCCGCATCGGGCTCGAGCGGGTTCCCGGCCGCGTCCTCGACGTCCTCCGCGGCGAGCACGTACGTCACGTCCTCGACCAGCGATGCCGAAAGCGCCAACGTCACCTGATCCGTCTGCGCCGGGTTCCAGGTGGCGGAGGCGATCGGCACGGGCTGCTCGAGGATGTCGGTGAGGGTGTAGTTGGCGGCGTTCTCGGCGGTGGTTTCCTCCACGCCCTTGCCGAACGTCACGAGGGCCTCGGTGGCGTTGAGGACGACGACGGACTTGAGCCCCGGCCGGGGCGTGGCCGGGTCGGTGGCCGCGGAATCGCCCTGAAGGTCCTCGCCGTTGACGGCGGCCACGCTGTAGACATACGTCTGCGTCTGGTCCAGGTGCGTGTCGTGGAAGCTCGGGCCGGTGGCCGTGGCGATCTCCTGCGCGTCGCGGTAGATCACGTAGTGATCGACGCCGCTCTCGTCGTCGACGGCGGCGGACCAGGCCAGGTCGATCTGCGTGCTGGTGACGGGAGTGGCCGTCAGGTTGCCCGGTGTCGACGGCGGGGTGGTGTCCACGCCCGACGGCACGAAGGGCGACAGCCGGAGGCCCGGGATCGGCAGCTCGGGATGGGCCGGGTCCTCCCAGGCCCCGCCGGGAAGCAGCCAGCGAACCGCCAGGTTGTCCCCGCCGCCCTCTTCTTTCTGGAGGGCCTCGACGTAGTACTTCATCCCCGCCGTGAGGTGGATCGCCTGCGACTCCTGCGAGGCCAGCCTGTTCCATTCGCGCGAGTTGGTCCAACTGGTCACCGAGGCGATCAGAACGGCATTGGCCGGATCGTCGTCGGAGGAGAGATACAGCTCTCCGTTGTCGTCGCTGGCGATCCAGAAGGTGTACTCGCCGGTGACGGGCGGGTGGATGTAGCCGCACATCCGCGTGCCGTAGTAGTTGGCCCAGTCGACCGGCGCTTCGAAGGTGACGGGGTAGTCCCGCCCGGCGGGGTCGTCCGGGTAGTCCGGGTGATTGGTGAGGTCCAGGACGGCTGTGCCCGTGATGCCGGTCCACCACTCTCGCAGGATGGCGCCCGACCCGGTGGGGGCGTACTCGAAGGAGATCTGCTGCCCGGGCGGCATGGGCCGGCCGGAGAGCGTCTCGATGCCGGCGACCGTTACGGTGTAGACCTCCCCGATCTGGAGCTCGGTGGTGGTGAGCGTGACCGTGACGTTGTCGGCCTCGAGCGTCGCCAGGACGAGCGTGGCCTCGGGGCCGGTGAGCGTGTAGTTCGACAGCAGCTCCGCCGAGGTCCCCACCAGCGGCTCGGAGAACGTCAGCTCGATGGACGTCTCGTCCGGCACGCCGAAGTCCTGGATGCCGGGGATGGTGACGTCCACTGCCGCGGACGGGGCGCTCTCGTAGCCGTCACGGTTGACGGCGGATACCTGGTAGGAGTACGGCGCGACGGGCTCGACGGCGGCGTCGGCGTAGTCGGGGGTGTCGCTCGTGCCGAGCGCTTCGCCGTTGCGGTAGACCACGTAGTGGTCCACGTAGCTGCCGGGATCCTGACAAATGCTCCACGTCAGCTCGATCCGGGTCTCCGGGACGAGGCTCACGACGGCCCCCAGGCCGCCCGGAACCGTAGGCGGCGTGGTGTCGATGTAGGTGTTCGCGCCGCCGGGCGAGCCGAGCTGGGCGCTGGCCCCCCAGGTGGCAGGATCGTTGCCGTAGGCGTCGGCGCTGATGCGAGCCAGCGCCGGGCCGTCTCCGTCGGGCTCGACCGGCCAGGGCAGCTTGTCGTTGTAGTTGACGTAGTCGATCCGGCAGTAGGGGATGAAGCCGTTCGGCTCGGCCTCGCCAACGT
>CAZXOC010000408.1:0-5453 GCA_964642165.1 uncultured Planctomycetaceae bacterium
GCTTCCGTCGGGGGGCATAGAATAGAATGACAGTGTCAGCCGAAGCGCTCGATCGCCCTCAGACCGGCTCGAGAAAGGACCCGTCCCATGGAAGACCGCATCGTCAGGCTGGAGGAGAAGGTGGCCTTCCTCGAGAAGGGCCTCTCGCGGATGACGGAGACCGTCGAGGAGATGAACGTGCACGTGGTGGGGCTCCGCCGGCAGGTTCACGACCTGCGTCGCCAGGCGAGCCCGATCGACGAGCCCGGCCGCCAGGGCGACCACCAGCACCCGCCCCGCTGATCGCGACGGACGGCTCGCGCGGCCGCGCCCGACGCCCGGCTGCGTCAGAAGTGGTCCACCACGTGCTGGTAGTGGGGGCGGAGGGGCAGCAGGGCCGTCAGCGCGGCGACGGCCTGGCGGGAGGCCGTCAGCGTGCCGTCGGCGGCCAGAGCGCGGGCGTCGCGGTAGCCGTAGAGCATCTGGGCGAGGGCCCACTGCGGGAGGCGCGCCTGGGAGCCGTCGCGCCGGGGCAGGCCGACGCTCAGCCGGCCGCTCGACCAGGACAGGCCCACGTCGTCGAGGTTGGTGCGGATCGTCAGGCGCCCCGTGCCCGTCGTGCGCGGGCCCAGCTCCCGGGAGAGCTTCTCCAGCGCCGTGGGGATGCGGATCAAGCGAACCTGCCCCCCGCCGCCGGGGCGGTAGGTGACTTCCTTCCTCAGCCCCAGCGGCTTGCAGAACTCGACGAAGGCGTCGTCCTCGGGCAGGAGGAGCTGGATGCGCTCCAGGCGCTGGCGGACCGCCCGCCTCGCCGCCGCGCGGAGGATGTCAGGCAAGGCGCCCGGCGTGGCGAAGCCGACCTCGATGATCGTGGCCGTGAGGTGCCCGGCGTCGTAGACGACGTAGCCCGCGGGCCGGCCCCGCCCGTCCAGCGCGACCTTGCAGACGGCCTTCGTGCCGTGTTCGACGCCCTTGCGGAACGGCCGCCAGTGCTTCGGGTCGCGCCGCGTCGGGCCGGTGTGCCCGGCGATGTTGGCGTGGTACATCCGCAGGACCGCGCGGAGGTGTTTCTTCGGTCGGAAAGCCACGAACCGATGCCCGTGCGGCGCGGCGCGTTCGGCGTCGCGGACGGCGAGGGAACACGCCACGCCGGGGAAGGCCTGGGCGTAGCCGAACTTCGGGTAGAAGCTGGGGATTCCGTAGAGCATGGCCGTGTCGAAGCCCTCGCGGCGCATCCAGGCGAGGCTGCTTTCCATGACGCGGCGGCTGTAGCCGCGCAAGCGGTGGTCGCGGTGGGTGCCGACGCCGGCGACGCCGCCCATCCGGACGACGCCGGAGCCGATCTGCTGCTGGAAATCCACGACGGTCAGCGAGCTGACGTCCCGGCCGTCGACGATGAGGACGAGCTTGTGGTAGGGGAAGGCGCTGCGGACCTCGAGCTGCGGGTCGAGCGGGCGGTTCAGGTCCTCGCGCCGGCTGCGCGGCGGCACGCGGCGCTTGCGCAGCTCGGCGATGCGCGCGTTGGCCTCGTCGAACGTCACCCGGCGCCGGCGCGCCTTGCTCGGGGCCCTCTTCGCCATGCGGACGTCCCTTTCCGTTCGGCCCGTTGCCGGTCCTCTCGCCTGCGGCCGCCTCGGGGCGCTGCGAGAGTATACCGCGGGCCGGGACGGGCCGCCGCACCCGCCGGCTACTTGAGGGTGAGGGAGATGTCGCCCGTGCGCTTCTTGGCGTCGAAGGGGGCGCCGCCGTCGTCCTTGCCGTCCGGGCCGATGCTGTAGACGACGGCGCCGTCCTTCGTCGGCTTCCAGCGGATCGCCCGGCCGTCGAAGGGATCGACCGGCACGACGGTGAGCAGCTCACCGACGAGGTCGGCGGGCGTTCCCGGCAGCCGCCCGTGGCGGGCGCGGTAGCGCACCGCCGCCAGGGCCGTCCGCGCCACCCCGCGCCGGGCGTCGCCCTGCGCGCACATCCTGGCCGCGCCGCCGAGCGCCGGCGTCAAATGGTTCGTGAGGATGGCCATCGGACCGATGGGGACGTCCTGCTCGACCTTCTCCCAGCCGTCTCGCGCCTCGTGGTACGCCCGGGCCGCGAGACGCCGGTGCTCCGCCGACAGCCGCGAGTGGGCCGCCAGGTCGTTGTGCAGCAGGAAGACCCGGTAGACCGGCCGCAGCGCCGGGGAGAGCCCGTAGAGCTGCCAGGCCTCCGAATCGGACGCCCGGCCGCCCTCCATGGACGAGAAGACCGCCAGGCGGAACGCCTCCTCCATGCGGACCGATCGCTCCAGCAGGCGCCGGTAGGAGAGGCTCTCCTCGACGCGCAGGGCGGCGAGGTCGTCGGGCGAGGCTCGCCCGGCGGCCAGCACAGCCCGCAGCGCCGCCATGGCCGCGCCGTCGGCGCGAAGGGCCGTCAGCGCCGAGATGAGGATCGGCGTGCTGCCGGCGTGCTCGGCCTGAACGAACAGGGCGTGGATGTCCCTCAGCGCGCCGCGGACGTCGCCGCGAGCGGCGCGGCTTCGCGCGGACAGCGCCAGGAGACTGGTGGTCCACCGCATCCCGGGGACCTCGGGCATCAGCTCGAAGAGCGTGAGGCTGCTGTACTCGTGCTCGAAGTAGCAGCCGGTCTTGCCCGCGGCGGCGTGCAGCAGCCGGAGCGTCGGCTCGTGGCGCCGCAGGAACGCCGTCAGGTCGGGGTCGTTGGGATCGAAGGCCGCCGCGCCGCCGTCCTCCACGGCCTTGGCCCACGACTCCTTCCAGCCGTCCGGGACCCACCCCCACCCCTTAGCCCGGTCTTTGGGGCAGAGGCGCTCGAAGGCCTGCTGGTAGAGGAAGGCGGCGTTGTCGCGGTCGGGCACGCGGGCGGGCGCGACGGACAGGGCCATGGCCCCGGCCTCGGCCCGCATCGCCCCCAGACGGTGGCGGATCGTCAGGTCCAGGTTCCAGAACGTGATCAGGTGCACCGCCACGGCTGCGCCCAGCGCCAGGGCGAGCTTGCCTCTCGGCCACGTCGCGGCGGGCGGCTCCTGCGCGGCCGGCGCCAGCCCGCGCCGGCACGTCCACGCCGCGCCGGCCAGGTAGCAGCCCGTCAGGGCGGCCAGCGGCCAGAACCACGGCAGCGCCGAGCCCAGGACGAACCGGGCGTACGCCGCCAGGACCGTCGCCGCGGCGTAGACGGCCAGCGGGGCGATCGCCGCGATCGCGATAAGCACCTTCCTCGCCCGGCCCGGGCGCAGGCGCGCCAGGCACGCCGTGAGCGTCGCGACGAGCAGGAGCGAGACGGCCAGGCTCTCCAGCCAGAGCAGGACGTACGCCATCGGTCAACCTCCCTGGGCCTTCGGGCCCGGTTGGCGGGTCGGCACACGGGGCACAAGCGGGCGCGCGGGCGGCGGCGGGCAGCCGCGCAGGTCCGTTCCCGCGCGAAGGGCCGTCGCGCAGGCGAGCGCCTCTCGCGGCGACAGGCCGGGCAGGAGGCGGCGGATCTCCCGCGCCGTCGCGCGGACGGCGCGCGGGTCTCCTCGCCGGCGCGGGGCGCCCTGCGTCGCCGTCGTCGCGCTGAGGGACAGGTTCAGCCAGAGCAGCGCCGCCGCGGCGACCTGGGCGGCGAAGGCCCATCGGGCGCGGCGTTGCTGCCGGCGGAGCTCGACGGGCACGGCGGCCAGGACGCGCCGGCGCAAGGCCGGCGGCACCGCGGGACGGGGGCGCTCCGCCAGCTCTCGCTCGAGCCGCCCCAGTTCGGATGGCAGGTCGGTGTCCTTCACCAGGATCACTCCTCCAGGGCCGCCCGGAGCTTCCCCAGGGCGTAGCGGTACCGGCTGGCGGCCGTGTTGGCGCTGACCGCGAGCGCCTGGCCGATCTCGGCGAAGGTCAGCCCGCCGTCGACCTTCAGCGCGAGCACGTCGCGCTGCTCGGCCGGCAGGGCGCTAAGGGCGCGTTGGAGCCGCTCGCAGCGCGGGTCCGCCCGGGCGGGGCTGTCGCCGGCGGGGGCGCCCTGCACGGCGTCGTGTGCGGCGATCGGCCGGCGGCGGCGGCGTTCGGCGCAGCGCGCCGCGGCGTGGCGAAGCGCCGCGAAGAGGTACGCCGTCAGGTTGTGCACCCGCGCCAGTCGCTTGCGGGATCGGACCATGGCCATGAACGTCTCCTGGACGGCGTCCTCGGCGTCGGCGGGCTCGCCGAGCAAGGTCAGCGCGGCGCGGTAGAGCCGCTCGGCGTACCGGTCGTACAGGGCCGCGAAGGCCTCTTCCCGGCCGGCGGCCAGGCCCACACGCAGCGGGTCGGCGCCCTGGTCACTCATCCAGCCTTCCTCATGGACGAAGAGTCGGGATCTCCCCCGATTTGTCTACGAAAGCGCCGCCGTCGGCAAGGAATCGCGGCGTCTCGGCCGGTCGCGGGCCTACGGGCGGTTCTGCCGGTACCGCTCGAGGCGAGCCTCGATGCTGCGCGCGAGATCGCCCAGCCCGCCCGCGCGAGCCAGGCGCAGGGCCCTCTCGGCGGACCGGGCCGCCTCGCCGAAGCGCCCGGCGCGGGCGTAGTTCGCCGCCAGGTGGTCGTGCAGCGTGGGGAAGCGGTCGACGCCCGGCTTGAGCTTCACCGCCTCGGCGTAGTGCTTGAGGGGCCGGTCGATCTGGCCCTGCATGGCCAGGACCAGGGCGAGGTAGTAGTGCGCCTCGGCGTGCGAGGGGTCGAGCTGCACGGCCTGTTCGAGGTGGGCGGCGGCCTGGGCGGGTCGCCTCGCGAAGACCAGCCCCCGGGCGAGATGGTAGCGCATCTCCGCGGGGCGGTACTGCGCCCCGAGCCCGTTGGGCATGCGGCGGACGGCCTCGGCGAGGTGCTCGACGGCCTTGCGGATCTGCTTCTGGTGCAGCAGCGCCATGCCCATCTCGTAGTTCGCCGGGCCGTCGTGCGGCGCCAGGTTCAGCGCCCGCGTCAGGTGGGCCATCCCCCGGGCGTGCTCCGCCTTGACGTGATACAGCAGGAAGCCCAGCCTGCGGTGCGCCTCGGCGTTGTGCGGGTTCAGCCCCAGGGCCTTGCGGTAGCTGCGGATGGCGCGATCGGTCTCGCCGGCCATGAAGTGCTGGTTGCCCGCCCGCACGAAGGAGTTGTCGTTGAGGAAGGCCTCGTGGATCTTGCGGATGGCGACGGCCCCGGCGGGGACGAACTCGGGGATGTTCACCGCCCGGTCCGCCGTGGTCAGCCGGTCCAGCAGGACGGGCGGGGTGCTTCGGCCTTCCTCGTCGATGTGCGTCAGCCAGAGCTGCGTGTACGGGCCGTTTGCCTTGGAGGCGAACACCAGCCACCGCCCGTTGGGCGACCAACTGTGCCAGGAGTTCATCCGCGGCGTGTTGCAGCGCAGCCGGCGCGCCTCGCCGCCGGCGGCGGGGAGGATGTACAGCTCGCTGTCCGGCTGGAGCAGCATGTAGCTGCGAGCCTTGCAGAAGACGATCCACTTGCCGTCCGGCGAGTACTTGGCGAAGAAGTTGC
>CAZXOC010000409.1:0-5436 GCA_964642165.1 uncultured Planctomycetaceae bacterium
CTCAGTTCGGATTGGAGTCTGCAACTCGACTCCATGAAGTCGGAATCGCTAGTAATCGTGCATCAGAACGGCACGGTGAATGTGTTCCTGAGCCTTGTACACACCGCCCGTCAAGTCATGGAAGCTGGGAGCGCCCGAAGTCGTGCCATCTCAGGCATGCCGAAGGTGAGCTCGGTGACTGGGACTAAGTCGTAACAAGGTAGCCGTAGGGGAACCTGCGGCTGGATCACCTCCTTTCTAGAGGATTATCTAGACGTCCCGGCAGAGCGATCTGCCGAGAGAGATGTCAGCGCAACCTCGTCCTCCTACGCCAAGGCTTCGGAGGATAGCCGCGCGGCGACGCGCGGCAAAGACGGCCCACTGTTTACGATACACCCGGCCCCGCGGTCTGCGCCGCGGGGCTGTGCTTTGCGCTCGGCCCGCCGGCCCGGATCGGGCGCGAGGGCGGGCGCGCAGAACGCGCGGGAGTCCTCCCATGGCCAGGGCGAAGCGGAAAGCCGGCGGCGCCGACGCCGAGAAGCTCGACCTCTACAAGCTCCACAAGGACCAGTACGTCAAGCCGAAGACGCCCGTGCTGGTCACCGTACCCGCCGTCCCCTACCTGGCGATCGACGGCCAGGGCCCGCCCGCCGGCGAGACGTTCCAGGCCCGGATCGGCGGCCTCTACGGCACGGCGTTCACTCTCAAGTTCCAGAGCAAGTTCGCCGGGCGGGACTACAAGGTCTGCCACCTCGAAGGCCTCTACTGGGGCGGCGAGGAGGCCGTGGGATTCGTCGAGCTGCCGCGCGAGCAGTGGCGCTGGACGCTGCTCATCCGCGTGCCGGACTTCATCGGCGCCGAGGACGTCGAGCAAGCCAAGGCCGCCCTGCGCGAGAAGGGCAAGCCGCCGGACTTCGAGGCCGTCCGCCTCGAGACCCTCGAGGAAGGGCCCTGCGTGCAGGTGCTCCACGTCGGGCCCTGCGCCGACGAGCCGGCGAGCCTCGAGCAGATGCGGCAGCTCGCTGAGGACGAGGGCCTGGTCTTCCACGCCCGGCACCACGAGATCTACCTGTCCGACCCCCGGCGCGTCGCCCCCGAGCGCATGCGAACCATCCTTCGCGTGCCGGTCCGCCCCCGCGGCGAGGCGTGATGCGCCCGCGGCGGCGACGCGGGAACTGCCGCCCCCGGCTGGCGCACGCGGTAGCGGCGGATTGCCTTGTCGGGCCTCTCGGCGTAGCATGGGGCCATGTCTCCCGACGCCCTTCTCAAGGAGATGGTCGAGCGGATTCGGCGGATGGCCGAGCCGGAGAGGATCCTCCTCTTCGGAAGCAGGGCCCGGGGAGACGCTCGCGCCGATAGCGACTTCGACTTCCTGGTCATCCAGCACTCCAACCTGCCCCGGTACCGGCGAGCCGCTCCGCTGTACGCGGCCCTGGCGGACCTGCCCGCCGAGGTCGAGATCATGGTCTACACCCCCCAGGAGGCCAGCGAATGGCGCAACGTCCCCCAGGCCTTCGTCACCACGGCGTTGCGCGAAGGCAAAGTGCTCTATGAGAGAGAAGGCTG
The DNA here is from genome assembly GCA_964642165.1 of uncultured Planctomycetaceae bacterium. GTDB lineage: Bacteria > Planctomycetota > Phycisphaerae > SM23-33 > SM23-33 > CAYRVX01. Next base: position 1,546 of record CAZXOC010000409.1, read on the forward strand.
ATCTGGTCCGCGGGGGCCCTCATCGTCAGTCGGCTCTCGACCGATCTGGGCGAAGCGCGGCCGGGTAACGGCTGCCCCGGTTGAAACGGCCACCGTTGTCCCGCATTGACCGTGCCGCAAAAGGCTCCTAGAATCCGCACGTGTTGTGTTGTGGCCGGACCGCGCCGGCCGTCACGAGAGTGCTTCCCTCCTGAGGAAGGGCTGCGATGGGTGACTACAAGAAGGTCATTCCGTGCCTGGATACGCGCGACGGCAAGCTCGTCAAGGGCGTGCACTTTGTGGACATCCGGGAGCTGGGCGACCCGGCCGAGGCGGGTGCGGCTTACGCCGAGGCCGGCGCCGACGAGCTGGTCTTCCTCGACATCACCGCCACGCTCGAGGGCCGCAACACGTTCCTCGACGCCGCCCGGCGGACCGTCGCGCAGCTCGGCGACTGCCCGCTGACCGTCGGCGGGGGCATCGCAAGCCTCGACGACATGCGGCGGCTCTTCGACATCGGCGTGGCGAAGGTCTCGGTCAACTCCGCGGCCATCCGCCGGCCGGAGCTCGTCGCCGAGGCGGCCGAGGCCTTCGGCTCCGACCGCATCACCGTCGCCATCGACACCCGCAACAGCCCCGGCATTCCGAGCGGCTTCGAGGCGATGGTGGCCGGGGGCACCAGGCCCACGGGGCTCGACGCGGTCGAGTGGGCGAAGAAGGTCGACGCCCTCGGCGCCGGGGCGATCCTGCCGACGAGCATGGAGACCGACGGCGTGCAGAGCGGCTACGACATCCCCATGACCCGCGCGATGGCCGACGCGGTGTCCGTGCCGGTGATCGCCTCCGGCGGCGCCGGCGCGCTGGAACACCTCAGCGAGGCCGTCCTCGAGGCCCACGCCGACGCCGTGCTCGTCGCCTCGATCGCGCACTTCGGCACGTTCACCATCCGGCAGATGAAGGAGCACCTGGCCGGCAAGGGCATCGCGGTGCGGCTGTAGCCGGCGGCTCGCCAGCCGGCGCGGCGGTAAAGCGAACGGTCCGTCCGGTCGATGGAAGGCAAGGTAGAGTCCAGCCGCGACGCCCTCGCGCCGACGGTGGGAGGCCGACACATGAGCGACAAGGTCGAGATCTGGCTGACGGTCAACTGCACCAAGCCCATTAAGGACGTGCTGCTCAACCGCGGCATCGCCATGGGCAACGAGTTCCGCTTCGACCGCGTGTCCTGGAAGATCATCGTCACCCGGACGGCGGACCTGTTCCTGGAGGTCCTCAAGCGGGCCGTCTCCCACCGGATCACGCAGCAGCACGCCGACGTCAAGTGCACGTGGCGGACCGCCATCGGCGACGACGAGTTCCTCCTGGTCCCGCCGACCGAAGACCGCGCCCGGCTCATGCCGCGCCTCCGCGAGATCATGCAGTTCCTCCGCGGGCTGCTCTACGAGAAGCGGTTCGTCGGCACCGTGCTGCGGGCCGTCCTGATGGACATCATCGCCGCCCGGTCCGAGGAGCAGTTGCTCGCGGGCACGTTCGACGTGGCCACCGCGATCGCCCGGACGGTGGACCGCCTCAACGGCATGGACCTGGAGAAGGAGGGCCTGGGCGCCGAGCAGCCCCCCCCCGCGGCGACCGGGGACGCTGCCGCGCCGCCGATACCCGCCGACGAGACCGCCGCCGTGGGCGTGGCACCGACGATCGAAGTCGCCGCCCCCGCGCCGCAAGCCGACACGGCCCCCGAGGGCGAGCCCGCCGAGCCGCCCGCTCCCGAGCCCGTCCCCGACGCTCCCGCGGAAGCTCCGGCGCCCGAAGCCCCCGCCGAGGAGCCCGCCGCTGAGCCGCAGCCCGAGGCGGAGCCGGTCGAGCCCCCGGCCTCCGCGCCCGAGGAGGCGGACACGGAGGAAGCTCCCCCCGAGCCGGCCGCCCCCGAGGACGACGCCGACGAGAAGCCCAAGCGGAAGCGCCGCCGCGGAAAGAAGTAGCCTCGCGCGGCTTGGTTCCCGATCGCCCGGTCAGCCGGCGTCCGGCCGCCTCGCCAGCAGGCGGCAGGTCCTCCGAACCGGACAGAGCTGCGTGATGCGCGCGGCCTGGTCCGGCGAGAAGAGCCCTTCGTCGACCGCCCTGGCGAGCTTCGCCCGGCTGATGCTTGCCACGCTTTCCCACCTGCCCGCCGCCGCCAGGATCCCAAGCAGGTCCTTCCGCTCGGGCGAATCAGGCGGCGGCAGGTCGACCGTCCTCATCCGCCGCACCTCGATGTGCCCCTCGGGGCAGTCGTAGTGCTCGAGGCCATCGAGCGTGGCCAGCTCCGCCAGCAGGTCGCGGCAGGCGCCCTGGTGGTCCCGCCACGCCGCGACGGCCCGCCCGGCGCGGATGTACTCCGCCGCCAGCGCGTCTCGACAGCCACGGACCGCCGCCGCGAGCTGCTCGCCGCAGGCCTTCAGGCGATCCATGCAGCCGTCCAGCAGCTCGCGGTTCTGACCGTACTGCTCCCGCAGCCACTGCAGCAGCCGCCACGCCTCGTGCAGGCGGGCCACCTGGCTCACGTCGCCCCCGAAGGCCGCCAGGGCACGCTCGATGCGTTCGCACGCCTGCTCCACTTGCTCCCGCGTTAGTGCCATCGTCATTCCCCTGGGCTGCGTCAGCCCGCCACGATCTCCCGCGCCAGGGCGAGCGACGCCTTGACCGTCTCGATGATCGGCAGGTCGTACGGGCACTTCTCCTCGCACTGGCCGCACTCGACGCACTGGGGGGCCTTCTCCGCCACGGCCCGCGCCGGCCCGCCCGCCACACGCTCCGGCGAGAGCCGCTTGACCATGCTCCCGAGCGTCATCGCCGTCGCGATCGGCACGCCTTCCGGGCAGGGCATGCAGTAGCCGCACCGGCGGCAGAACCGCTTGCCCAGCTCCGCGGCGATTCGCTCCGCCCGGGCGAGCTCCTCGCCCGCCAGCACCGCGCCCGACTCGACGACGGGCACGATCTGCTCGACCTCCTCGACCCGCTCGATGCCCGGAATCGCCACCAGGTCCGCATAGCCGTTGAGGAACCCGAACGCCAGCTCCGCGTCGTCGTACTGCCCGCCGCACATCGGCTTCATCACGATGAAGCCCAGGTTTCGCTCCCGAGCCCGGGGGATGAGCCGCTCGGCCGGCTCGCGCGTCACCAGGTTGAACGGGAACTGGATCGTCTCGAAAACGTCCTCCTCCACCAGCTCCAACGCCATGTCCAGGCTGTGCGACGTGAAGCCGACGTGGGCCACCCAGCCCTTCTCGCGGGCCTCCAGCAGCCCCTCCAGCGCCCCGCCCGGGGCCTGCATCCGCCCCCACTTCTCCGCCCCCGAGACGCCGTGGAGCTGGAACAGGTCGATGCAGTCGGCCCCCATCTCCCGCCGCGCCCGCTCGACGTCCGCCAGCATGCCCTCCCGCGTCCGCTGCCCGCTCTTCGTCGCCAGCACCAGCCGCTCCCGCCGACCGCGGATCGCCTCGCCGATCTTCGACTGGCTGTCGCCGTAGCCCGCCGCCGTGTCCAGGAACGTCACCCCAAGCTCCAGCGCCCGCCGGACCACCCGCACCGCCTCGTCCTGCGAGAGCCGCTGGATGGGGATGCCCCCGAAGCCCACGGCCGAGACCTCCAGGCCGCTCTTGCCCAGCACCACCTTCCGCATCGTCGTGGACCTCCCATCCGCGGGACCCGGCGCCCGCCCCGGGCAGTATCCTCGCCGAGCCCCCGGCCGTCCAGGCGATTCCGCCGGCCCAGGACCACCCGGCCGCCCGACGAACGCGCCGTTGCGCGACACTTTTCGACCCTTTCGGCGAGATTCTCAGGCCTCCCGCCGCCCCCCGAAAAACGGCCATAAGTCTAGATCGATTGACGCCTCCCTCAGAAGTCCTCCACGAGGAGGATCTTCCGTAACCGAAAGAT
>CAZXOC010000410.1:0-5431 GCA_964642165.1 uncultured Planctomycetaceae bacterium
ACGCGTCGCCCCGCGGCGCGTCCCGCGCCGACCGTTACGCGAAGCGCCCCGACCGTGACGCGCCGCCCCACGGCGCGGCCGGCGCCGACCACCACGCGACGCGCCCCGACCGCGACGCGCCGCCCCGCCGCGCGGACCGCGCCCCGCAGGAGTCGCTGAGGCGGCCGCGGGCACGCCGGGCCGAGAAAACAGTCCACCACACCGCCTGCGGGCAAACGCCCGCCACACAAGGGCGTGCAGCCGTCCTCAGCGCTGCACGCCCTTGTTCTTCCCCCGGCCGAACAGCCAGTGCGTCGAGCGGCGCACGCCGGTGGCGACGTGGCGTCCCCCGGCGGCGACGGGCCGGGCCACGAACGTGTCGGCGACGGCGACCGTCGCGTCGACCGCCTTCTTGAACGCGCCGGCGATGCCGTTGACGCTCTTGTGGTACATCCGCCCGAGCGGCCCGAGGAGCGTCTCGGAGGCCACCCGCCAGCAGTCGGCGAGGAAGTCCCCCAGGCGCGCCTTGAGGTCCCGGGCGGCCTCCTCGCGGTTCCACCCGCGGAACGCGCGGCAGCGGTGCTGGGCGGCGTGCCCGGCGGCGCTGGTCAGCACGCCGGCGCCGACGGCCTGGGTGAGCGCCTCGGCGATCCGCCCGGCGAGCGGCACGTCGCGGACGGCGCGCTCCAGCAGCTTGCGCATCATGTGCGCCAGCTTGATCGTCGCGACCAGGCGGACCGTGTCGCGGAAGACCGCGAGCTGCTCGCGGAGGGCGGGGCGGCTGTTGTAGATGTGCGTCAGGCGCGTGATCATCCCGCCGTTCCGGTACAGGACGATCAGCGCGTCGATCAGCGGCCAGGGGCTCGCCGCCACGCCGATCATCACGTCCCGGACGCACTCGCCGATCTCGGACTCGGCCTGCTGGTCGAGCGAGACGAGCAGCGGCTCGATGCGCTCGGTCTCCGCCCGGCGCAGGCGCTCGCGCAGCTCCTCCGGCGAGGCGCACTGCCGGAGGCGCTCGGGCAGCTCGTCCGCGGCCGCGCGGGCGGCGGCGCGCTGCTCGTCGGTGAGCGACTCGTTGACGCCCAGGCGGGCGAGGTACTTGCCCAGGTACGCGCCGTAGCGGCGCAGGGCGGGCGCGTCGGCCTCCTCCAGGTCGCCGACGTCCGGCGGCTTGAGCGTCCGCGGGCGAACGCGCCAGCCGCCCAGCAGCCGCCCCGTCATCCACACCAGCCCCGCCGCCAGCGCGACGAGGAACGCGTAGCCCGCCCACCGACTCAGCGCGTACAGCGTCTGGTACGCCCGGATCAGCTCGATCACGAGCAGGAAGGCGACGATCACCGCCGCGGCCGTGATGACCCGCGAGGCCTGCTTCCAGAAACGGTCCCACATGTGCGCCCTTCCTTCCGCGCGGTAGTCGAGCCCCGCGAGAGATTATCGCACCGCGATGCCGGCCCTTTCAATCGGTCCGGCGCGGCGAGCGGAACCCCTTGCCGCGCGGGGAGACTTCGCCGTAGCATGGGGGGCGGAACAGGCGGGTCGATGAAGGGGAGCGACATGAGCAGGACACGGCGCTGCGTTCTGGCGGCGGCAGCGATGCTTCTGGTCTCTGTCGAGGGGGTCCCGGCCGACGCCCCGCCCGCGACGCAGCCGAGGGAGGCGCCGGCGAAACCGAAGGTCGTCCTGCCGCTGGCGCGGGTTGCGAAGCAGCCGCTGCGGACCTACACGATGGCCCAGCTCCACGCCCTGTTCCCGGCGTTCGAGCACGAGCCGTTCGAGACGGCGGGCTTCAGCCACCTGACGCTGCCGTTCCACTACGACGACCCCGACGGCGGCGGCGACGCCAACGAGGCCTACGCCTTCGCCATGCTGCTGAGCGAGTCGCTGGACTGGGGGCCCGGCTGCTACTGCTCGCGCCACGCGTACTTCGTCTTCAAGCGCGCGCGGGCGCACATGGCCAAGCTGGCCCGCGAGTACGATCCGGCTCTCATCCGCTACGTCGTCAAGGACTGGCAGGCGACGCACGCCGTCGGCGGCCTGCTGGTCCACCACGAGGCCGGCTACTCCGGTACGCTGCTGGTCTACGACCGCCTGGGGCGCGTGGTGCAGCGCACGGGGTTCCTCAAGCCGCGCGGCTACTTCGAGCTGCTCGGCGACATGGCGGTCGAGGCCCTGATCGCGCTGGGGCACACGCCGTCCGAGACGCTGGTCAAGCACCTGCACATCCGGCGGTGCAAGCACCACCGGTCGCTGATCGACCTCGGGCGCGCCGCGTCGGTCAAGGAACGCTCGAAGGAGGAGTTCGCCCTGTACGACGCGATCCTGAAGCGCGACCCCGGCTTCGCGGACGTGTGGTTCTGGGTGGGGAACCAGAAGTGGTGGATGGATTCCGACGTCGCGTCGCGGTCGCTGCACGAGGCCAGGGCGCTGAGCGGCTACCTCCATGCGGTGTCCCTGGCGGACTTCGTGCCCGACAAGTGCCCCGACAAGGCCCTGGCGGCGAAGTACGACGGGTGGCTCATGCAGGCCGAGCAGATGGTCGGGCCGGACTCGCCGCTCGTGGTGGAGCAGCGACTGGAGCAGGCCTACCAAAAGGGGCGGATCGCGCCGGCGTTCCTGGCCTCGGCGACGCGCGTCGCGGCGCGCTACCCGAACGACTACGGCCTGCTGTTCACGCTGGGGCGCGTCTACAGCGGCGGCGGGAAGCTGCCCGCCGACTGCGACATGGGCGCCAGCATCGCCCTGGCGGCGCGCCGGAACCGCTTCATGACGGGGCAGGGGCACAAGCATTCGGCGATCGCGGACGTCGCGTGCAACGCCCACCATCTCGGCTGCAACGACGTGTGCGTCCACCTCCTCCTGCCCATGGCCACGAAGATGCTCAAGGACGAGGGCGAGAAATCGATTCGCTGGCCGGCCTGGATGCTCGGCAAGGCGCTGTTCGAGATGGGGCGCTTCGACGAGTCGTGGCGGTGGTATCGCACCGCGTTCAAGGGCTACGGGCCCCACGAGGAGCGCGGTGTTGAGTCTCTCGTGGAGGGTGCCGTTGCGGCCGCCCACGCCGGGCGGACCGACGTCGTTCGCCAGATCCTCCGCGACCGCGGGGCGGTGCTCCGGAAGCACCACGCCGAAGGCGTCGTGCGGAGCTACCTCCTGCTGCTGGACGGCAAGCCGATGGACGACCCGGCCGTGTGGTCCGCCGGGCGGCCCGGCACGTATGCCTACTGGCTCCTGCGCCAGCAGGAGATCGTCACCATGCAGTCGCACCTGCTGCACAAGAAGCGCATGCCCATGCACCGGCCCAACGAGTGGGTCGGGAAGAACATGTACAGCCCGGTGTGCCGCATCCTCGCGCACGCGAGCTACCAGAAGCACCCCGACCGGCGCGTGGACTGCCTGTACGAGGCCATGGAGTGGCTCTCCCCGAGCGATTCATGGGTCAGGCAGGTCGTCGGCGAGTGGCGCCGCGACGTCCCGAATCCGAAGTTCCCTGACCCGGACGAGGTCCTCAAGCGGCTGACCGAGGCGGGCTACCGGCCGCTGCGCCATCCACAGGTGGACCCGGCCCGGGCGCGCAAGGCGTGGAAATTCCGGCGCAGCTTCGCGCCCGGCACGATGGCGTGGTGCATCCGCAAGCTCCTGGACGTCGGCGACTACGACAAGGCCGAGAAGCTCGCCCGATGCTCCCTTCACCTGGCGGTGGCCTCCGGCGGCTTCGGCACTCGGGTCCACGCGAACCACCTGGTTCACCTCGTCGCCAGGGCGCGCAGGGCGACGAAGGGGATGGTCTCGCCGGACGACCTCTGAGCGGGCGCGATGCTGCCGGCGGGCGACGCGGCGAGGCTCGGCCGGGGCTACTCCTCGCGTTTCGGTTTTCTGCCGAAGGCCTTGTCGAAGTCCCTCTTGCACTTCGGGCAGAGCTGCTCGCCCTTCTTGTCGTGCTCGGCGACGCTGTGGGCATAGGAGCGGGGGCAGGTCGGGTCGCTGCACCGCTCCAGGTCATAGACGTGGCCGGCGCTGTTGATGACCTGGATGTTGAGCCGCCGGAGCAGGCGGCTGCGGTCGGGCGTCTCGTCGGTGAACTCGGCGAGGTATCGCCGGTAGGACAGCACGCCGTATTCGCCGATTCGCAGGGCGAGCAGGAAGGCGTAGTCTTTCCTGAAGATGTCCCTGCGCGTCACCCCGACAAAACGGGCCTTGGCCCGTTCGTAGGGCTTGGCTGCATGCCACAGGGCCTCGACGAGCTCCTTCGCGTCCCACTGGTCGCCTTGGCTGCGGATGTGCTGGAGCAGCAGGTCGAACTTGCGTGCGGGCTCTTCGCCGCTGCGGGCCATCAACGCGCGGAGTATCGCGACGGCCTTGTCGTCGTCCTGGAGGTCCTTGGCGGCGAAGCCTTCCTCCTTCAGCAGGGCGGCGAAGCCGTCCGGGCTCCTGGCCTTCATCTGGTCCAGTTGGCGGCGGATCTGGGCCACGAAGTCCCTCAGCGGCGTCCGCCGCGGCGGCGGCAGCTTGATCTTGGCCTTGCGGATCTGCACCTCGATGCCCAGCGCCTTGGCGACCCGCGGCCTCACCTCCTGGAGCAGGAGGATGTCGACCTGGCCCATCGGCACCAGCACGAGGACCGGCTGGTCGCCCTTGGGTCTGGCGATCGGCTCGATCTCCATCGAGACGTCCTGCCCCAGCAACGTACGGGCCTTGGCGACCAGGGCGTCGTTCTCGCTCGACCTGGCCACCAGGCTCGCCCGGCGCCTGGCCAGCTCGACCTTGCCCGCCTTGGTCAGCAGCTCGGCGTAGGCCAGTTGGTTCTCGAAGCTCAGCGGGTGGAACCGCAGGGCGGCTTCGTAGTACTTCAGGGCTTCGTTGAGTTTCCCCTTCTCGGCGGAGAGACGGGCGTAGCGGAAGACGACGTCGAGCTTCTCCCTTGCCTCCACGGCGCCGAGCCCCAGGACGGCGTCGGCCTCCTTTCTGAGCCGGACCAGGGACGTTTGTGCGGCCGCTTCGGCACCGCACAGGCACGCGCACAGCAGCAAGACCCGGGTTGTTGAGCGGATGAATGGCACGTTCGGCTCCTTATGACAGGGCGACACGCCGCCTGTCCCGTTGGGCCCCATGTTCGCTTCCCAGGAATCGGCCGTCTCGTGGCCGACCGCAGACGCCGGCGATTATACTCCCTCGGCGGCGCCAAGCAACTTGGGAGTCGATCGCCGGGCGGACCGGTGTGCGACGGCTTTTCCTGGCAGGAAAAGCCGTCGCACACAGAGCAGTAGAAGGTAGAGAGGAGAAAGGAGAACCAACCGGCCAGCCGACTTGCCCAGGGACTACCGACCTTCCCGGGGCACTACTGCGGCCTCCTTTCTACTATCTCCTCTCTCTGTATTGAGGATAACTCAAGCCAAAACATAGCGTTATGCGTTGCCAGGAAGATTTCTCGTACACGGCGGACCGGGTGCGG
>CAZXOC010000411.1:0-5420 GCA_964642165.1 uncultured Planctomycetaceae bacterium
GCGACCGTGGCACAAGAGGGCGGGGATGGAACGTGCAGACCCAAAGTGCCCCTGTTACTCTTATTATAGATGGAGGGGGCTATTTGTCAACAAGAAAAGAGAGACAACCTGGGGTTCCGGTCTGTTTGGACTTCCCCTCGGCCCGAGGTGGGCCGGTTCGTTCCGTTGACCGCCGACACGGGAGACCGTCCTCTTGCGCCGCGGCGACGCAAGAGGCGAACCGGGAATTGCGCGCTCGATCGTGCGCCAGGCGGAACGACACGGCAGCGAAGTTCAGGGCTCCGCGGCGCCGGTCACGTCGTCGAGGATGGCCTCTGTCTCGAGGGCGCGGATGCAGTAGGGGTTGCAGCCGATGCCGCCGGTGGCGCTGTAGGCGATGGCGGTGCAGCCGGCGCGGCAAGCCGAGGCGTGCGGGCAGCGGGCGCACGCGCCCGTGAGCAGCTCCTCCTTCCGCCGGAAGCGCTGGAAGTAGCGGTCGGACTGCCAGATCTCGCGCAGCGGCTCGCGGCGGAGGTTCGCCTCGACGAAGTCGTCGCCCAGCGACAGGCACCCCTCGACGTCCCCGTTGGCGCGGACGCCGATGAGCTCGACGCCGGCGATGCACCCGGCCCAGGTCTGGTGAAGGAACCGCAGCGCCGGGTCGAGCGGGAAGTACCCGAAGTCGTCCATGTGCCTCAAGTGCACCGAGTCGCGCCGGTTGACGAAGACGTCCCGCATCTTCGCCGTCAGCCAGGCGAAGTCGTCGCGGGAGATGAACAGCCGGCGGTCGAAGCGCTCGCCGCCGATGTTGGCGATCTGGATCTGCCACGTGATGCCGGTGTTCTCGAACAGCCGCACGAAGCCGTCGAACTCCCGCAGGTTGGGCTTCCAGAATGTGGTGATGGCGTTGACGTTCCGGTGGCCCTCCGCCACCAGCCGCTTGCACAGGGCCACGACGTGGTCGAAGCCGTCCACCCCGCGAAGCGCCCGGTACGTCTCGCGCCGGGCGCCGTCGACGCTGACGCCGATCAGCCACGGCCTCAGGCGGCGAAGCCGCTCGAAGTGCTCGTCCGTCCGGATGAGCAGCCCGTTGCTGATCAGGAGCAGCTTCATGCCGCAGTCGCCGACGGCGCGGCAGATCTCGAACCAGTCGTCGCGCATCAGCGCCTCGCCGCCGATGACGGTGATCTCCTCGCCGCCGAGGTCGGCGATGGTGGCGAGCATCTCGCGGATCTCTGCCAGCGTCAGCTCGTTGGCGCGTGCGACGCCGGAGGTGGACGCGCAGTGCGGGCAGCGGAGGTTGCACCGGTTGGTGACCTCGATCACGGCGTACCGGAGCGGCCCGCTGTACGTCTCAGCCATCCGACAGCGTCTCCCGCAGGATGCGGTCCTGCTCGATGCGATGGTAGCAGTAGTCGTTCTCCGTGCGAACGCGGCACATGGACAGGAGGATCTCGGGGCAGCCGCCCCGGCAGTCGAGCTGGAAGGGGCACGTGGCGCAGGCGCCCGTGAGCGTCTCGATCGACTGCCAGCTCAGCGCCTTGCGGCAGCGCTGCTCGTCGCAGATGGCCTTCAGCGACTCGCGCCGCACGTTGCCCACCACGCACTCGGCGAAGCACAGGGCCGAGCAGGGCGTCACGTCGCCGTCGGCGCGGATGAAGAGGTTCAGCAGCCCGCCGGTGCACCGGCCCTGCCAGGTCCGGCTGAGGAGGTTCAGCGGCGGGAAGTGCGAGAACGTCGCCAGGTCGTCCATGGGGATGATGTGGATGGGGGGGTCGTCGGCTAGGGCGGCGGCGACCTTGCGGCCGAGCTCGTAGTACTCCTCCGGGCTGAGCGTGATGTCCTTCGGGCAGCGCCCCTTGGCGGAGGTGATCTGCACCTGCCAGTTGATGCGCCGGCGCACGCAGAAGTCCAGCAGGTCGTCGAACTCGCCGACGTTGAGGCGGCTGAAGGCGGTGATCACGCTCAGGTGGAAGCCCGCCTCGCCGAGCCGTTCGATGGCCGCCGCGGCGCGGGCATGGCTGCCGGGCCCGCGGATCCGCTCGTGGGCCTCCGGCGAGACGGCGTCGAGGCTGACGGTGATCAGCTTGATCGGGCGCTCGCAGAGCCCCGCCAGCAGCTCGTCGTCCAGCAGCGTGCCGTTCGTAACGAAGCGGACATGGTAGCCGCGGTCGATGCCGGCGTCGACGACGTCGAGGAAGTCCGGCCGGCAGAACACCTCCCCGCCGGTCAGCGACAGCTCGCGCATGCCGATGTCGCGGGCCTCGTCGAGGACGCGGGAGATCTCCTCGAGCGTCAGCTCACCGGCGAAGGAGCGGTCGTCGGCCTCGGCGTAGCAGTGCACGCAGTGCAGGTTGCAGCGGCGCGTGATCTCCAGCTCGAGGATGAACGGCTTGCGGTAGGTGTACTCCTCGCGGTGGGGGTCGTCCGCGCGGAAGTACCGAGGCTCCCCGTCGCCGCCGCGCTCGATCAGGATGTCGTCGCTCGGGTAGCTCCGCTGGATCGCGCGGAGGGGCGAAGGCGCCCCGCCGCTCGGATTGGCGCCCGGGCCGCTCACAGCTTCTTGTAGACGCCCCCGCTGTACTTGTGCCCGGACGACGGCCGCGGCTCGCGGAACACCTCCCCGCTGTTGCGGTGGGCGGAGACGGGCTTGGGCGCCGCCGCGTGGGCGGCCGGGGAGGGCAGCAGATGGGCGTCCGTCCCGCCCGGCGGCTCGGGCGTCGTCGCCGGCAGCCAGCCCCTCGACGAGCCCTTCTCGCCGAAGTACTCCATCGTGCCCCACGGCGTCCAGAAACGGTCGTTGACCTTGGGCTTTCGGACGCCCCGCCCCCGGTACGTGAGGCGCCCGAGACGCGCCTCGTTGGGCTTCTCGGCGTTGCGGACCGTGTAGACGTACTGCCAGTCGTCCCAGGCCCAGCGGCCGGAGCGCTTCGCGTCGATCGAGCCCGGCTGGGCGGGCTTGGCCTTGGAGGGCTTCTCGCCGGGCTTGGCGGGCGGCCTCGGCGCGGAGATGACCTTCACGGGCGAGGGCAGCAGTCGGCCCTTCGTGGGATCGATGGGCTTGCCGCCCGCGCGGTGGAGCAGCCAGCCCGATTCGGCTCCGCCGACCCCGAAGTACTGGAGGACGCCCCAGGGCGTCCAGAGGCGGTCGAGCTGCTTGGCCTCGGTGACCGGGCGGCCGGCGTAGACCAGCACGCCGATGCGGCGCTCGGTGGAGCCGGGCGAGCCGGGGATGCTGACGGCGTAGCTCCATTCGCCCCAAGCGTACTGGCCGGTCCTGCTCTTGTGGATGTCCGCCGGGCGGCTGGGGGCCTTCCTGGCGGGTGTCGGCGCCGGGCTGGCGGGGCGGACGGGCACGGGGCGCGGCGGGCGGTACACGCCCCCGCTGTAGCGATGCGCCGAGCCGCTGCCGTACGCCGCCGTCGCCACGGAGCCCATGACCAGGGCGGCGGCGGTCACCTTCGCCACCAGCCCGCAGTAGCGCTGCCAGAGCCGCACCGTGCCTGCCGGCAGCTTCCTTGCCGCGGAGATCAGCCGTTCGGCCCGTTCGTGGACGGTCAGGAACAGCTTTTCCGAGCCGTTCAGCAGGTGGCAGATGCCCAGCTCGAGGAGGGCCCTGATGTCCCCCGGCTCCCGCTGAAGGTGCCTCCGGAAGGCGTCGATCGCCTCCGGCAGGCGATGCCGCCTCATCAGGTCTTCCGCCGCGCCGCGAACGTCCGTCGTCGTGTCGGCCATGGTCTTCTCCGCTTCCTTCGGGGCCTCGACCACCAGTGACGGCCTTCGCCCGGGCCCCACTCGCCGGGGCCAGGGCCAGTCTACTTCCTGTCGGATTAGACTCCCAGGATCGATCTCGGTTTCCAGGCTTCGGCCGCTTCGTGGGGCGCGGGCGAGTGGACAGCGTCTGCAGGCCCCTGTAGAATGGGTGAGTCGCTGCGGCGGAGAGGGCGGATGTCATGGGCGAGCCGGCCGACCTTCACATCGGCGGATACCATCTCACCGAGTCCCTTGGCTCGGGCGGGATGGGGACCGTTCTTCGGGCCACGGTGGAGGCCGAGGGAAAGCCTCTCCCGGCCGGCTCGATCGTGGCGGTCAAGCTGCTGCATCCCCACCTGCGGGAGCTGGACGAGTTCGTCCAGCGCTTCCACCGGGAGGCGAAGCTGGCCTCGCTGCTGAGGCATCCCAACGTCGTGCGGGTCATGGAGCACGGGGTCGACGGGCACACGCACTACCTGGCCATGGAGTACGCCGAGGGGGTGAAGCTCAGCGACCTGCTGGCGGACGGCGAGCCGCTCTCGCCGCAGCAGGTGATCGAGGTCATGTCGCAGGTGTGCGAGGCCCTGAAGGCCGCCTCCCACATCGTCGAGGCGCCCGAGGCGCCTCCGGAGCCGCCGGCCTGCGACGCGGACGACGACACGCTGCCGACCGTTTCGCAGGCCGCCCCGCGCGTCCGGTGCCTCGTCCACCGCGACATCAAGCCCAGCAACATTCTCGTTCAGCCGCTCGATTCCCAGTCCACCCGGACGTCCTCCGCCACCGACGGCAGGGCGTCCCTGTCCAACATCCAGGTCAAGCTGCTCGACTTCGGGTTGGCCAAGGACACCGAGAGCCTCACGTCGGCGCTGTCGCGAACGGGCCAGTCGTTGGGCACCCCGGCCTACATGTCCCCGGAGCAGTGCACGGGCGGGGAGGTGGACCAGCGCTCCGACATCTACTCGCTGGGGGTGTGCGGCTACCAGATGATCACGGGCACGCTGCCGTTCGCGGGCCCCTCGATGGCCGCCTTCGCCCGCCAGCACGCCGAAGAGGCGCCCTCCGACATCCGCACGCGCAACCCGCTGTGCCCTGCCGGGCTGGCCGACTGCATCATGCGCTGCCTCGCCAAGCGCCCGGAGGACCGCTACGCCACGGCGGAGGCCCTCCAGAAGGACCTCCAGCGCGTGGCCCGGGGGCGCGGCATCCGCGGCAGACTGGGCCTCGCCGGGCGCCGCGCCGGCGGGAGAAAGCGGCTTCTGGGCTTCGCGGCGGCGGCGGTGGTGCTGGCCGCACTGGGCGTTGCCGGGGCCGTCTACCTGGCGGGCGGCGACCCGGTCGAGCAGCGTCCGGCGACTGACCGTCGGGCGGAGAAGGGCAAAAGGGACGAGCAGGACCGACTCGCGGCACGACACAAGCACGAGCAGGAGGCGGAAGCTCGCCTGCGGGAGGCCAGGGGTGTGCTGGCAGCCGGCCGGCACGACGAGGCCCTCCGGCTCGCCGGGGAGGCATGGAAGCAGTACGCGGACACGCCCAGCGCCCCCGGCCTGCGAACGGTGATCCAGAAGGCCGAGGAGGCCCTGCGACTTGCCCGCGAGGCTGCGCGGGAGCAGGAGGAATTCGCGGGGCTGTGCACGACGGGCAAGTCGGCCATGGCGGCCGGAAGGTACGCGACGGCCCGGCGGGCTTTC
>CAZXOC010000412.1:0-5420 GCA_964642165.1 uncultured Planctomycetaceae bacterium
GTACGGCTCGCCCAGCAGGTGGCGCAGCAGGTTCACCTGGTGGATGTAGTAGTTCACGAAGCTCAGGTAGGCCTCGTACGTCTCGGCGTCCATGTCGCCGGGCGCGGGGTCCTGCTGGAGCTGCGGCGCGGGGTCGCCCGCGTCGATGCGCCCCGCGAAGCCCCCGGCGATCCAATCACCCGGCGGCATGGTGATGCGGACGTACCTCAGCGCGCCCAGCTCGCCGGTTCGCTTGAGCTCGTCGATGGTGCCCTTGGCGAACTGGGTGGCCGGGTCGCTGCGCTTGTGGTAGCCGACCATGATCCGCGACTTCGTCCCGGCGAGGGCGTCGAGGATGCCCCGGCCGACGTCGACGCTGCCGGCCAGGGGCTTTTCGATGAAGATCGGCAGGTCGGCCCGGACCAGTTCGGCCAGCAGCACGCCGTGGCGCGTGAAGGGCTGGGAGGCGACGAGGGCGTCGAGCGTCTCGGCGGCGAGCATCTCGCGGTGGTCGCGGTAGACGTTCGCCACGCCGTAGCGCCGGGCGACGGCGCGGGCGGTCTTCTCGCGAAGCTCGGCGATGGCGACGACCTCGCAGGTCTCGAGCGTCGCGTAGTTGCGCAGGTGCGCGCACTGCCCCATCGACCCGACGCCGACGAATCCGATGCGGAGCTTCTGGTTGTGTGTGTTGGACATGGGCGTTCCAAGCGACGACGACGCCGGCGGCGGCGACGACATCCGACGAAGACGCCGACGTCGTCGACGCCGCCCCTGCGGGGCGGAGCGCGGGGCAAGCCCCGCCGCTAAACAACCACGGAGCGCTCAACGATCACGGAGCGCCAAACAATCACGCAGCGCGGGGCGAGCGCCGCCGCTGAACAAGCACGGAGCGCGCCGGACAATCGCGCAGCGCGGGGCGGGCTACTCGCCGCCTTCGGTCTTCTGCTCGGCGAGGATCTGGAAGCGGTTGGCGATGGCCAAAGCCGGGTCCAGCGGCACGTCCACGCGCTTCACGTCCGCCGGGATGTCGATCGTCGGCGCCGGGCGCAGCGTCTTGCCCTCGAACTGCGGGAGCCACTGCTTTTCGGCCTCGAGCATCTCGGCCGTCATGTCGCGGACTTCCTTCAGCGTGCAGCACGCGCAGGTCAGCGGGTCCATCGCGCAGGCCTGCATGGCCAGCTCGGGATCGCCCGTCAGGGCCGCCTCGGCGGCGAGGATCTGCGTCTGCACGTTGGACATGTTCAAGGCCGCAAGCTGCGGCGGCAGCGCGCCGACGGTCACCGGGTGGATGCCGCGGGCGTCGACGAAGCAGGGCACCTCGACGCAGCAGCCGTCGGGCAGGTTGGTGATGTAGCCGTCGTTGCGGACGTTTCCGTTGAGGCGGAAGACGTTGTCGGTCTCCATGGCCTCGAGGATGTGGGAGCAGTACTCGACGCTGCGGCGTTCGATCCTGGGCGATTCCAGCGAGAGCCAGTCGACGTCCTTGTACTTGGCGGCGAGCATGTTGGAGTACTTGTAGTACGCGCCGCTCTCGCCGCCGAAGGCGGGCTCGTCGCAGTAGAGCTTCAGCGCCCGTTCGCTGCTGCGGAACCAGGGGATGTACTCGCTGAGGTGCCCGGTGCTCTCGGTCATGAAGTAGCCGAAGTGCCGCATGACCTCGCCGCGGACCTTCTCGTTGACGTAGTAGCCGGGCTTCTCGATGTTCTCGCGGAGGATCGGCATCAGGTCGCGCCCGTCGCGCTTGTCCCTCAGCGACAGGAACCAGGCCATGTGGTTGATCCCCGCGGCGAGGAAGTCGATCTGCTCCTTCGGCGTGTCGGTGTAGCTGCCGATCAGGTCGAGCGTGGTCTGCACGCCGTGGCACAGGCCGATGAACGGCACGTCGGTGACCTGGCCGAGCCCCAGGCAGCAGGCGGCCATCGGGTTGGCGTAGTTGAGCATCACCGCGTCGGGGCAGAGCTCCTCCATGTCGCGGGCGATGTCCACCAGCACGGGGATGGTCCGCAGCCCGCGGAAGATGCCGCCGGGCGAGAGCGAGTCGCCGATGCACTGGTCCACGCCGTACTTCAGCGGGATGTTGTAGTCGTGCCCGAAGGCCTCCAGCCCGCCGACCTGGATCGTGACGATGACGTAGTGGGCCCCGTCGAGCGCCTCGCGGCGGTCGAGCGTGGACCAGACCTTGGCGGGCTTGTCGTTCTCGTCGATGACGCGCTGGACGAAGGCCTCCATGCGGTCGAGCTTGGGGCGCGTGCGGCTCATCAGCGCCAGCTCGCTGTCGGCCAGCGCCTCGGTCGCCAGGATGTCCATCGACAGCGTCTTGGTGAAGATGAGGCTGCCCGCCCCGATCATCGCGATCTTCGGCATGGTGCGGCTCCTTCTCGTTGGCGCGGGGCCGGACCGCCCCGCCGCGTGGACTCACCTACGGTGCACTCGGGAACTGCGTCCCGTAAGTATGCCGTCCGCACCGCGCATGGCAACGGGATTTCCGCGATCCCGCGCCGTCGCCCACGTCGCCCCGCCGCCCGGCGTCTACCGCTCGAAGCGCAGCAGCTCCCCGCCGGCCGGGGCCAGCTTGAAACGAATGGCGTTGTCCTCGACGGGCAGCGCCTGCCATTCGCCCCGCTTGCGGTCGAAGAGGCTCACCCTCGCCGGCCGGGCGAGCTTCAGGACGACGTCCTGCGCGGCATAGGCGTTGTGGTTGGCGACGAAGACCGCGTCGCGCTTCCGGTCGTCCCGGAAGACGCCGAGGACGAACTCCCCGCCGCCCGGCTGGAGCCGGAAGTCCGCCGGGAAGCCGCTCTTCTCCAGGCCGGGGGGCATCTCGCCTGCCTTGCCGTCCGGGAGGGGGCGGTCGTCGGCCGTCTTCGTGACGGGCGTGGAGTAGACCGCCGCGGGGTTGCCGATCCGTATGATCTCCCGGCGCAGCGGCATGACCTGGCGGTTGACCTGGACGATGTCGCCCCCCGTCGTCGTCCACTGGAGCGTCCTGGCGTCCAGCAGGCGCGTTCCGAGGAACCACAGCACGCCCTTCAGCCCGCAGGCGATCGAGGTGTTCACCGTGTACAGGCTGCGGTTGAGGTTGCCCTTGCCCGGGATGCCCGACTCGACCCACACCCAGCGATAGAAGCAGGCGTCGCGCTGCACGGCCCACGCGCGGTACGTCAGCAGGTGCGGGAAGTGGTACTGCGGGGCGCGCTTCCAGTGGTAGTCGTAGTAGCCGAACACGTCGACCCTCGTCAGGCGCCCCATGCCGTAGGTGCGGTAGGTGCCGCAGTAAGCCGGGTGCGTCGGGTCCCACGCGCGGACGTTGTCGAGGTCGCGTTGGCGGCCGGCCGTCGTCTTCCCGACGTTGTCGTTCCACGTGTTGTAGCCCCAGACGGCCGCGTCGCCACGCAGCGTCCCGCACAGCGCCCGGACGCCCTCGACGTTCTTGTAGACGTGGTGGCCCACGTCGGCGGCCAGCAGGTCGACCATCATCCGGACGCCGTGCTTGCGGCACAGGGCCAGCCGCCGGGGCGTCCAGGTGCAGTGGACCACGTTGAAGCCGCCCGCCTTGATCTTCCGCAGCAGCTCCTCGAATCGCCCGTCGTCCTTGGGCATCCGATCCCCGGCGTAGCCGAAGGAGAAGACGCTGGCGAGCTCGGCGGGCCTGGGCGGCCGCGGACGGGCGCGCTCGCCCGCCCCGGAGCGCGGGCACGCCCAAGGCGCCCAGGCCGCCACACACGCCGCCGCCCACGTCGAGAGACTCCTCGGCATGATGGTCTCCTTTCGTCCCGGCCGGCGTGCATCATACAACGCCCGCCCTCGGGCCTAAAGCCGCCCGGGCGCAAGGGGCGATAACGAGTCAGGTGGACGTGCCGCCGCCGGCGCCCCGCGCGCGGGCGGGCGGGATGTCTCCCGAAAGGCAGGACATGACCCCCGCGACGGTCAGGGCCGTTCTCCTGTTGCTCCTCGCCGCCCAGGCGACGGCGGGCTCCTCCTGCGTCTGCGCCACGGCGGAGAGCCACCTCGCCACCGCCGCCGAGATCCGCTACGTCCCGGACGCCGGGGGCGACTGCTGGCAGTCGCCCGACCAGACCGCCCGCCGCGGCGCGGGCGACTGCGAGGACCAGGCCCTCTACCTCCAGCACCTGCTGGCGGGCGACGGCGTCCCGTCGCGCGTCGTGTTCGGTATCCGCGACCTCCACGAGCCGAGGACCGGCCACGCGTGGGTCGAGTGCGAGATGTACGGCCGCACGTACGTCCTGGACGCCACCTGCCGCCTGCTGGCCGCCCGGCGGGACCTGCCCGCCCACCGCTACTACGCGCTGCGCGGGCGGTTTCTCGGCGGCACGGAGCTGCTGTCGAAGTTCCGGGCCTACCTGGAGCGCACGGGCCGGCGTGGTATAAACGGGGAGTACGAGGCGGCCGCCGCGTCGCGGCCCGCCGGCACCCCGGGCCCCTTGACGGGAGAGAAGCGATGAGGGCGATTCGCATGCACCTGCTGCTGGCGTGCGCGGGAGGACTGGTGATCGGAACGTGCCTGGCGGCCTGCGCCGCCGCGGCGGAGTCAGCAGCGGCCGAGCCCGCGGCCAAGCCCGCGGCCGCCCAGCCCGGCGAGACGCTCCTGCCCGTGCCGCCGCGCCGGGCCTCCCAGGTCCCCCCGCCGCGGTCGCGCGCGGAGGTGCAGGCCGTCCTGGCCGGCGCCGACACGAAGGCGAAGACGCGGCCCATCCACGTCGTGCTGGTGGCGGGCAAGAAGGACCACGGCCCGGGCGAGCACGACTACCCCGCCTGGCAGAAGGCCTGGCAGAAGCTGCTGGCCCGGGCGCCGAAGACCAGGGTCACGACGGCGTGGGAGACGCCGAGCGAGGCGGACTTCCGCTCGGCGGACGTGATGGTGCTCTTCAAGCGCTTCGCCTGGCCGGCGAAGCTGAACCGGCAGGTGGACGCGTACTTCGCCCGCGGGGGGGGCATGGTCCTGCTGCACTACGCCGTCAACGCCGCACGCAACCCCCAGAACGTCGAGAAGCACATCGCCCTGCGCTGGGGCAAGGGCTCGCGGTACCGCCACGGGTGGCTGGAGCTGGCCTTCCCCGCCGGGTCCGACTGCCCGATCCTGCGCAACCTGGCGGGCAAGAAGGTCCGCTTCCACGACGAGAGCTACTGGCGCCTGACGGGCGACCCGAAGCGGATCGAGGTCCTGGCCACGGCCGTCGAGAAGGAGAAGGAGGGCGCCACCGTCACCATCCCCCTGCTGTGGAACCTCCGGACGGGCAAGGGGCGCACCCACGTGAACATCCTCGGGCACTACAACTGGACGTTCAACGACCCGCTGTTCCGCGTCCTGCTGCTGCGGGCCATCGCCTGGGCCGCCGCCGAGCCCGTCGACCGCTTCAACGACCTCGTGCTCGTCGACGTGAAGCTCAAGGGCTGACCGCCGCCGGACCGCCCTGCCCCCA
>CAZXOC010000413.1:0-5417 GCA_964642165.1 uncultured Planctomycetaceae bacterium
CTCCCGGCTCATGGGGTAGCCCGCGTAGAACAGGCCGTCCGGCTCGAGCACCTCGTTGATCTCCGCCGTCACCACGCCGGGCTCGACGACGACCATCAGGTTCTCCCGGTCGACCTCCAGGATGCGGTTCATGCGGTCGACGAACAGGACGATGCCGCCGTGGAGGGGCACGGCCCCGCCCGACAGCCCGCTGCCCGCGCCGCGCGGCGTCACGGGGATCCGCTCGCGATTCGCCAGCTTCATGATCTCGGCGATCTGCTCGGCGCTCTCCGGCCGCACCACCACCTCCGGCATGTGCGCGTAGTGGCGGTCGGGGATCTCGTCGTGGCTGAACGGCTCGAGCTTGTCCTCGTCGCCGTGGACGACGTAACGCTCGCCGACGATCCCCTTCAGGTCCTCGACGATCCGCGCGGTGACGGGGTTGTACTTCGTGTCGATCATCCGCTGCTTCCTGCAGGCTCGCCCGGCCGGCGGGCGCTCGTCGCGGCCCGTTGCAGACGGCGATATGTACCATATCGCCGCCGCCGGGTGGACGGGATTCCATGGGAAAGGTCGGGGCAAGCCGGCCGGGCGCCTACTCCCGATGCGGCCGCCTGCGCACCTGGACGCTCAGCCGGCGCCGCGGGCGCGGCGTGTCGTCGTCGTCATCGACGGCCTGCGCCTCGTAGGTGACGAGGGGCTCGTCGCGGCGCCCCAGCAGTCGCCGCAGCCACGCCCGCAGCCGCAGGTACCCCACGAACAGCAGCCCCACCCCCACCAGCGCCGCCCCCACGCCGAGCGCGATGCCGATCAGCGGCAGCAGCAGGAACACGCCCACCACGGCCAGCCCCACCAGCGCGCAGAGGCCCAGGAAGCACCCGAGCAGCCCCCGCGGCTGGATGCGGATCTCCCGGTGCACGTGAATGCGGCGTCTCATGGCCTCTCTCGCGGCGAAATCGGGTTCTCCAGTATATGGGCTGTCGCCCAGACGGAGCAGACGTATCGGACTTGCCTGCATTCGCTCGGGGGACGGACTTCAACGGGGAGCATGCCAGGCTATGGGCTCGTCTCCGCGCTGCCGGTCGACCGAGGCGGCTTGACGATCCGGATCTTGCGTTCCGTAGTCACGACCAGGCACCCCTGCCAAGTCTCGATGTCTTCTGTCCGCAGGAGGACGCGCATTCGCTCCAAGAGGGCGTCGCGGCCGGGGTTCCGGAGCCTCAGCAGAAGGAGCCCCTGGTGGGCTCCGGGCGGGTAAACGCGGATGTCGGAGAAGTCCAGGTCCTGCGTGATCAGGAAGCGTCTCGCCGATTGGGCCGCCCGCCAGACGGTCGGGTCATCGCGACCGCCCAGCTCCTCGCCACGGACCGTATCCACGTCATGTCCGGATTCCCTCAGGACGTCGGCTGCGCGCGACGGCAGGTTCTCGTCAAGCTTGATGCGCATGAGGGTCCGGGGCGCTCGGGACAGGCAGGTCCTCCTCCGCGGAGGCCGCCGCAAAGGCGATCACCGCGCGGACGTCCTTCTCGGTCAGCGAAGGGAAGTCCGCCACGATCTCCTCGATGCTGGCTCCTTCGGCCAGACTGGCGAGCACCGTCTTCAGCGTGACCCTCGTGCCTCTCACCACCGGCTGGCCCCCGCAGACCTTCGGGTCCCGCATGATGTGCTGGTGGTAGTCGACCTGGCTTCCCATGGGGATGCTCCTTGTCCCGTTGTGGACCGAGTCCCATTCTACAAGGAAGCCGCGCCGCTGTCCCGGCTGAGTCGCGGGGCAGGTGCTCACACGTCCACGATCTTGCCCGGGTTGAGGATGTGGTTGGGGTCCAGGGCGTGCTTGATGGCGCGCATCATCGCCAGGTTCGGCTCGCCGACGAAGATGCTCATGTACTCTTTTCGCTTGTGGCCGATGCCGTGCTCGCCGGAGAGCATCCCGCCGAGCTCGGCCGTCAGGTGGTACAGGTCGGTGAGGATCTTCGGCAGCTTGTCGTACCACTGCTCCAGCGACCAATCGGGGTTCATCACGGGCGTGGCGTGGAGGTTGCCGTCGCCGGCGTGCCCGTAGCAGGGGATCGGCACGTCCCACTTGCGGCTGAGGGCCTGGAGGCCCTCGACCATCTTCGGGATGTGCGCGACGGGCACGACGATGTCCTCGAGGCTCTGGTGCGGGGAGACGACCTTGAACGCCTCGGCGATGTTGCGGCGGACCTTCCAGATCCGCTCGCTGGTGGTGTAGTTGTCGGCCACGTAGACCTCGATCGCCCCGGCCTCGAAGCACATCTCGCCGATCGCCTCGTACTCGCGCTCGACCTGGTCGGTGTCGGAGCCGTCGACGGTGATCAGGAGCATCGCGCCGCACTTCTCGTACGGCAGCGACTCGTTGAGGTACTCGCAGGACGCGTGGATGGACGAGCGGTCCATGAACTCGATGGCCGTCGGGATGATGCCGGCGGAGGTCTGGATTCTCGGCACGGCGGCGATGGCGGCGTCGGGCGTCTCGAAGAGGCACAGCAGGTCCACCGACGCCTTGGGGCGCGGCATGAGCTTGATCGTCACCTTCGTGAAGACGCCCAGCGTGCCCTCCGAGCCGACCATGAGCTGGATGAGGTTGTAGCCGGTGACGTCCTTGACGAGCTTGCCGCCGAGCTGGACGATCTCGCCGGTGGGCGTGACGATCTCCAGCCCGGTGACGTAGCGCCCCGTCACGCCGTACTTGACGGCCTTGCCGCCGCCGGCGTTCTCGGCCACGTTGCCCCCCACGTAGCACGTCTCGAGGCTCATCGGGTAGCCCGCGAAGAACAGCCCCTCCGCGGCGATGACCTCGTTGATCTCGTTGGTGACCACGCCCGGCTCGACGACGACCATCATGTTCTCGCCGTCGACCTCCAGGATGCGGTTCATCCGGTCCATCAGCAGGACGATGCCGCCGCGCAGGGGCACGGCCCCGCCGCTCAAGCCGCTGCCGGCGCCGCGCGGCGTCACGGGGACCATCTCGCGATTCGCCAGCTTCATGATCTCGGCGATCTGCTCGGCGGACTCCGGCCGCACCACCACCTCCGGCATGTGCGCGTAGTGCGCCTCGGCGACCTCGTCGTGCGAGTAGGTTTCCAGCTTCTCCTCGTCGCCGTAGAGGACGTACTTCTCGCCGACGATCCGCCGGAGCTGGTCGGCGATCTCGGGGGTGACGGGGTTGTACTTCGTTTCGGCTGCCGTGGTCATCGGCTGCTCCTGCTGATTCCCAAGGCGCCGGCGCGCGTGGCGCCGCGGCGCCTACTCGCCCTTCCGGGCCTGCTGGATCCGCTCCACGGCCTTCGGCACGACCTCGAACAGGTCGCCCACGATGCCGAAGTCCGCCACCCGGAAGATCTGCGCCTCCGGATCGGAGTTGATCGCCACGATGTTCTCGCTCGTCTGCATCCCGGCGAGGTGCTGGATGCTGCCCGAAACGCCCACCGCCACGTACAGCTTGGGGCTGACCGTCTTGCCGCTGAGGCCCACCTGGTGCGGGTAGCTCAGCCAGCCCCGGTCCACCACGTCGCGGCTGGCGCCGACGGCGGCGTCGAGGGCGTCGGCCAAGGCCGTCACGACGGGCAGGTTCTCGCCCTTCTTGATGCCCCGTCCCGCCGAAACCACGATGTCCGCGTCCTGCAGGCCGTGCTCCGACTCGTCCGCGACGAAGTCCACTCGCCGCACGCGGCTGGCCAGCAGCCCCGGCGGGGCCTCCAGGTGCTCGATCTCGCCGCGGCGCCCCTCCTGCCTCGGCGCGGGGTTCGTCGAGCGCGGGCGGACCGTCGCCATCTGCGGACGGTGGTTCGGCGTCTTGATCGTCGCCAGGATGTTCCCGCCGATCGCCGGGCGCGTCTGGAGCAGGTTGCCCGTCTCCTCCTCGATGTCGAGCACGGTGCAGTCGGCCGTCAGCCCCGCGCTGGTCTTGATCGCCACGTAGGGCATCAGCGTTCGCCCCGTGGTCGTCGCGCCGGCGATGACGATCTCGGGCTTGCGCTCCTGGATGAGCTTCGTCATGCAGGCCGCGTACGGCTCGACGAGGAAATGCTCCAGCCCCGGGGCCTCCATCGCCGTCACCGCGTCGGCGCCGCGGTCGATGAGCTCCTGGAGGTCGTCGCCGCTGATGCCGTGGCCGAAGATAACGGCCGTCAGCTCCACGCCGCGTTTGTCGGCCAGGTCGCGCCCGCGGGTGAGCAGTTCGTGGCTGATCCGCAGGACGCGCCCGCCGGACTGCTCGGCCAGAATCCACACGCCTTTGTGTTCCATGCTCTTCCTCGGTCCAGGCCCCTCAGCTCGCGGGGCGGGTCTGTCGCTGGAGGGTGGTTCTCGGGTTCGGGAGGCTCCCGGCGGCCGGCATCACGCCTCCGTATCGTGGGGATCCTGGCCCGGGTCCTTCTTCCACGCCGGGGCGAAGAAGCCGATGATCGCCGCGCCGGCCGCCGCGCAGCCCACGACCATGTCGTTGCCCGCCAGCGTGCGGCCCAGGGCGTAGCCCAGCATGAACCCGCCGAGCGCCAACGCGATCCTGCGCACGAGCGGCAGGTTCCGCTGGATCGTCTGCCACAGCTCCGTCGGTTCGGGGCGGTACTCGGCCATGGGGCGTCTCCTCGCTCAGATCAGTTCCCTCTGCTTCAGGAAGGTCACCAGCCGGTCGGCGGCCTCCTCGATCGCCTGCTCGTCCGTCGCGGTCACGCGCTCGCACTGCCGGGCGACCTTGGGGCGGAAGATCCGCACCACGCGGGTGGGCGAGCCGTTCAGCCCGAGGCTCGGGGCCTCGACGTCCAGCTCGTCGGGCGTGAAGGTGGGGATCTCGCACCGCTTGGCCTTCTGCTTGCCGCGGAGCGTGGGCAGGCGCGGGTCGGCGATCTCCTTGACGACGGTCAGGACGGCCGGCAGGTCCAGATCAAGGACCTCGTAGCCGTCCTCGACGAGGCGATGGACGCGGCAGCGGGACCCGTCGACCTCGTCGACGCGTCCGACGTAGGTGGCCACGGGCAGGTCCAGCCAGGCGGCGATGCCCGGGCCGACCTGCCCCGTGTCGCCATCGGTGGCCCGCTCGCCGCAGACGACCAGGTCGCAGGCGCCCAGCTTCCGGATGGCGGCGGCGAGGACGTAGCTCGTCGCCCACGTGTCGGAGCCGGCGAAGGCCTTGTGGCTGACGAGCACGCCGGTGTCGACGCCCATGGCGATGGCCTCGCGCAGGGCGGTGATCGCCTTCGGCGGCCCCATCGAGACGGCGACCACCTCGCCGCCGTGCTGCTCGCGCAGGCGGATGGCGATCTCGATGGCGTAGAGGTCCAGCGGGTTGACGATGGCCTCGACGCCCTCCCGGATCATCGTGCCGGTCTCCTCGTCCATCTTGACCGCGTTGGTCTCCGGCACCTGCTTGATGGGAACCACGATGCGCATGGGAACGCTCCTGTCTGTCGCTTGCG
>CAZXOC010000414.1:0-5370 GCA_964642165.1 uncultured Planctomycetaceae bacterium
CGCGGAGTACCCGGAACTGGAGGAGGAGGACATCCAGCAGGCGCTCGAGTACGCCCCAGCCAACCTGGATGACAAGACCCCTGAGTAAGGAGAGTTGACCGTGGATCACGAGCTGACGCGACGCGAGTTCCTGGCGGGGGCGGCTGCGGCGGGGCTGGGCGTTTCCGCCGCCGGGGCGGCCGCCGAGTCCAAGGGCACCTTCAAGACCACGCTGCACAAGGCCCTGATCATGGGGCGGATCAGCGAGAAGCAGTGTGCCGCCTTCCAGGAGGCGGGCTTCGCGGGCATCGAGTGCCGGGCGTGGTCGGTCGCGCCCGCCGACGCGGCGGCTGCCCGCAAGGTCGCCGAGAAGCACGGCCTGAAGATCCACTCGGTCATGCGGGCGTGGACGAACGTCGACAAGCCCGACAGCTTCGACAAGGACGTCGCGTCGGTGGAGACGGCGCTGAAGGCCGCGCAGGCCTACGGCGCCGGCGCCATCCTCTGGGTCCCTTGCCGCATCGGCGGCACGATGCCCGAGGCGTGGGAGTACGACTACGAGTTCGACGCCGGGACCGCCCGCGTCACGCGGGTGGCCAAGGGCGACAACAGCCCCTACGCCGGCTACATCAAGGCCCACAACGTCGCCACCGACGCCAGCCGGAAGGCCCTGGAGAAGCTCATCCCGGCCGCCGAGAAGGCGGGCGTTGTGATCGGACTGGAGAACGTCTGGAACAACCTGTGGGTCAAGCCGGACCTCTTCGCCGCGCTCATCCGCTCCCTCGGCAGCAAGTGGGTGCAGGCCTACTTCGACATCGGCAACCACGTCAAGTACGCCCCGCCGGAGCAGTGGATCCGCGCGCTCGGCAAGACGATCGCCAAGGTCCACGTGAAGGACTTCAAGCTCAACCCCGACGGCCACGGCGGGCGGTTCGTCAACATCCGCGACGGGAGCGTCAACTGGCCGTCGGTCCGCAAGGAGCTCGACAAGGTCGGCTACGACGGCTGGATGACCATCGAGGGCAGCGGCCGGCTGAGCCTCCAGGAGCGCAGCCGCCGCCTCGACCTGATCCTCGCCGGCAAGTGAGCCGCCGCCGGCAGGGGGGGGAGGAGGGAGCTTACGGCCCGGCGCGCCTGGCGGTGGTTTCCTCGCACGGGTCGATCCCTGCGTAGGGCCGCTCAGTCATCGTGTCTCGTTCCTTCTGCACACTCATTCCACATCGAGGATTCTCTTGCCCCCGCGCGCCAGCGCGAGCCGCGTCCGGCCGCTTGGGCCCAGCACGACGTCGTACGTGTCTCGCTGATCGGGCCAGGCGATTGTGAGCTTCTCGCGCCGTTCGTCCCATACCGTCCGGGGCAGCGGATCGCCCTTGCGGAGCGGATAGAGCATCACCCGGTAGCGTCCGGCCACGGCGCGGAGCGGCAGCACGAGGCGCCGGTGTTTGCTCGTGCCTCTCTTCGTGGTCTTCTCAAACGTCTCGAGCCTGGCCTCCGTTCGCGTGAGCTTCGCCTCGGACGGGTTCGCGCCGGCGGCCAGCACGCGCACGAGGAGCCTTCGCCCGTCGTCGTCCCCGAGGATCAGGTCCACGACGTGCTCACGGGCGCCCCGGCCCGGGGTGGTCTCCATCAGCGTCACGTCGTCCGGCACCTGCATCAGCCACGTGAAGAGGTGCGCGGCGTCGTCCTTGAGCACGTCGTCGACGACCAGGACGTACGGGTGCTTGCCGCGGACCAGGCCGCACGTGCGGTAGGCGTAGCGGACGGGGTTGTGCGGCACCCAGTACCCGTGCCCGCCGGGGTCCCTCTTCGGGGCGGGCTTGCAGCCGGTCGCCCAGTTGGGCAGGAAGCTCCACGGGCGGTCCATCCACGGCAGCGGGCTTCGGCGCAGTCGCGAGTCGTTCGGGGTGGCGGCGACGGGGCGCGCGCCTTCCCGGTCGGCGGGCACGAGCACGCGGCTGTAGGCCCGGGCGGCGTCGGCGGCCGCGAAGGTCGCCTCCGGGCGGTCCACGAAGGCCACCGTTCGCCCGGCCGGGCACCGCCCGCCCTGCTTGCCCTGGCCCCTGCCGTCGATCAGGACCACCGAATGGAGCTCGGAGGTGTCCTCGACGGCCTCGGTGCGGTGGGCCCAGACGCGCCCGAGCGCGGAGAAGACGAACTCGTTTCGCGACGCGCGGGTGTGCCCGCCGGGGACGTGCCGCGGCTCGAAGTACAGGTGCAGCGCGTCGCGGGTCCAGGCGCTGCGGGTGACCATCAGCCCGCGGTAGTCGCTGAAGTAGGTCCGCGGCTCGTGCTTCGCCAAGTGCTCCAGCACGCGGTCCAGGGCCTTGTCGAAGTCGTACGTCGAGCCGGTCGCGCCGATCGGGTCGTCCGCCACGAACAGGTCCCACGGCGGCGCATAGGTGGTTCGCACGTTCGGCCAGTCGCCCAGCGCGTCCGGGGCAAACGCGTCGCGGACCGTGGCCCCGTACAGGATGTCCACGACGGGGTCGCCCGGGTGGGCGTGCTTGAACAGCCGGATGTCGTTCCGCAGCCCGCCGATGCCGGTCTCGAAGACGTGGCGCCCGCCCCAGGGGACCATGGTGTGGAGGAGGAACTTGCGGGCGTGCGCCCGGGCGTATTCCGTGCCGAGCAGCGGGTGTCCGCGTCTGGCCAGCGGCAGCAGCCAGATCGCCCCGTAGGCGCTCTTGTTGAGCCCCTCGAACGGCGCGCCGTCCGGCCCGCCGGCCACGTACACCCACTTCCGCAGCCCCTGGACGATGCGGAGGTACACGGCCGGGTCGTAGCCTTCCTCGCCCTCGATCGCCAGCACCATCGGCAGCAGGTTGGCGTGGATGATGTTCCAGTTGCTCGTGTTGCCCGGGAAGCCCGGCAGGTGGTCCAGCCCCAGGTACCGCTTGCCGCGGGTGACGCCCGCGATGCACCGGCGGACGACGCGACGCTGCTCGTCGGTCATCCAGCCGTAGGCCCAGTCGTAGGTCAGGCCCAGGCTCTGGCTGTGGAGGCTCTGGTAGATGGACTGCCAGTTGTCCGTTGCGGTCCAGCGATCCATGTCCTTGGCGATCCGCCGGGCGATGCTGGCCAGGGCCGCCGCGACCCGCCGCCCGCCCCGCTCGTCCTCGTCGATCAGGCAGCGGAACGCCTCGTACGGCAGCAGGTGCATGAGGTACCGCCGGGCGTTGCGGGTGGGCGGGTCGTTCCAGGTCTTGGCGAGCTCCTCGGGGAGTTGGCCGTCGGCCAGGACGTTGATCCAGCCGCCGACCCACGGCCCGCGGTAGCCCATCCGGGGGTGGATGTGCATGCCCTTCGCGCGGAACCGCTCGATGTCCTCGGGCTTGGGTTTGTAGGGCACGCTCTTCCAGGCGTTCGGGTCGGGATGCGTCTGGAGCAGCCGCCCGCGGATCCCCGCCATGCGAAGCCGCCCGACCTGGGTCCGCTTCAGCCGCCGGCGGATCTCCGGGAGGTCCGTGGGGTTGAAGAAGACCCTCGGATGGACGTACGCCTTCGGGGGCGGGCGGAACCGCTCGCGGGCGAAGCTGTCGGCCAGGCTGTCGGGGCGCGGCGTCGTCGTCCAGCGCTCCACCGGCGGGAAGCACGCGCGGATTTCCTCGGGGGTATAGCCGGTCCGCCCGGCCACCTGCCGGATCGTCTCGCCGTGGATGTTCGGGGCCCCTCGCGAGTCGGCGGCAGCAGGCGGCGCGCCCCCGAGAAGCACGGCGAGCCAGACGATCTCGCTTTGCAGCATGGTGGCCCTTTCCGTAGTGCCAGTGGCTTCCCCCGGGCCGCCAAGGCAAGCCCGGCGGGAGGGGACACGGCGCGGTTCAGCTTCCCTCGAGCACCCGTGCCCCGTCGCCGGTCTGCCGCTGCCAGTCGGCGAGGCGGCGCCGGAGGTCAGCCGACACGTCGGCGCCGGCGGGGTCGTCGACGAGGTTGGCCAGTTCGTACGGGTCGCGCTGGAGGTCGTACAGCTCGTCGAGGTCGCCCTGGTTGGCGACGTACTTGTGGCGGTCGGTCAGCAGGGCCCGCCCGACGTGCTCCCGGTGGTGGCCGTGCGTCTCGACCATGAGATCGCTTCGCCAGTCGGGCGCCTCGCCGCGGCAGACGGGCAGCAGGCTCCGCCCGTCGGGCGCGCGCCCGAAGGCCGTCCCGGCGGCGTCCAGGAGCGTCGGGGCGACGTCGACCAGGCTCACCAGCTCCCGGCGGGCCTGTGAGGCGGGGACCGCGCCCGGCAGGCGCAGCGCCATCGGCACGCGGATCATCTCCTCGGGCATGTAGGCGGCCTTGTCGAAGTGTCCGCCGTGGCACGCGAGGGCGTCGCCGTGGTCGGTCGTCCAGATCACCAGCGTGTTGTCGGCCAGGTGCAGCTCGTCCAGGGCATCGAGGATGCGCCCGCCCGCGGCGTCCACGAGCGTGACCTGCGCGTAGGCCCGCGCGAGGACTTCCCGCCACCGCGCCCACGGCAGGGGGTTGGGCTGGAGGAGCCGCTCGTTCTCGCTGATGTGCAGGTTGTTCTCGAAGCGGTAGATCGCGGGCTTGCCGCCCAGCTCGTCGCGGAAGTTGCCGTACTCGGGGATCTCCTCCGGGCGGTAGAGGTCGGCGAACTCGCGCGTGGGGAAGTAGGGCTGGTGCGGCCCCCAGAAGTCCACGCGCAGGTGGAACGGCCGGTCGCCGCCGGAGGCCGCCAGCTCCCCGAGCCTCTCGCAGGCGAGGTTCGCCAGGAACAGCGCCTCGTGCGTGTCGGCGGGCGTCTGGAGGATGCCCGAGGCATGCTCGTTGCACCAGCGCCCGTCCTGCACGTAGGGCACGCCGACGGGCAGCTCCCGCCAGGCGCTGAAGGTCTGCTCGATGACGACCGTCGGGTCGGGCAGGTGCCGCCGGCGGAGGTAGTCCTTGTACTCCGGTTTCGTGTAGGGGTTGTTGTAGCTGGGGTAGCTGAAGCCTTCGCAGCGATGGTCGTGCGCCGTGCCGCCCCCGGCGTGCCACTTGCCGTAGTAGAAGCACCGGTACCCCGCCCCCGCGAGGTGCCCCAGGTACGTCTCGCGGTCGAACGGGTGGTTCGTGTCGTTGTGGATCTCGCCGTGGTTGTGGGGGAACAGGCCCGTCAGCAGCGTCCGGCGCGCCGGGCCGCACAGCGGACAGGCCGTGTACGCGCGGTCGAAACGGACGCCCCCGGCGGCGAGCCGGTCGAAGTGCGGGCGCTGCACCGCCGGGCCGGCGTCCCAGCCGTGGCGGTAGTGGACCTGGTGGTCGTTCAACAGCAGGACGATGTTGGGTTGTGCGGGCATGGGCGGTACCGTGACGAGAGGAGTCCCTCGGTGTCGGCGGCTGGAACGTGCCTTCTACCGGTAGAAGTCGATCCAGCTTACGGTGAGGGTGGTCGGCCCGGCGCCGAGG
>CAZXOC010000415.1:0-5303 GCA_964642165.1 uncultured Planctomycetaceae bacterium
CGCCTCGTTCAAGCCGATCCCGCCGCAGCGAACACCTCCCTCCTCGCCACGGGCGACGCGGAAGAGGGGTTCCCGTCGGACGAGCCGCCCCGCCTCAACGGCGAACTCGAGACCGTCGACCAAGCCCTCCTGGAGGCCGAGGCGCAGCCGGCCCATGCAGAGCCCATCGAGCTCGACCGCGTGGGCCAGGCCTTGCGCAGGATCGACCCGCTGTGGGACGTCCTGTTCCCGGCCGGGCGGGAGCGGATCGTTCGGCTGCTCCTCGAGGACCTCATCGAGGCCATTCTCCGGGGCGATGAACCGGCCCGACTCCGCCTGGAGAAGCTGCGCAAGAACCTGCCGGTGCAGTGGGCCAAGCAGCGTCAGCACTGGCGCTCCGAAGTATGACGCTGGGCGCCAGCGGAGGGAGTATCGCGCCGCCGCTTGTACCCGCTTCACGCTGGCCGGCTGCCTCCGGCCATCGTGCGGGGCAGGTGGCTTGACGGGGGCGGAGCGCGGGGATCACAGGGCACTGTGCGTGGTACGAAGCTGCTCTTGCCGGAACATCCCAGCATGATCTGTCGTCGAAAGAGGTGGAATAGCAGCTTCCGGAGAGAGTGGGATGAAGCACATTGCGGTGTTGATAGCAGCGACCCTCGCGGCTGGGGCCGCACGGGGGCCGGGGCAGGTCTCTGCCCCTGCCGCGCGGGGCCTGCCGCGCAAGGGCCTGGTGGCCTTCTGGGCTGGCGAGGGCAATGCGCGCGATAGCGCGGGGGCCAACCATGGCAGACTCGCCGGCGGCGCGAGCTTCGTGCCGGGCAAGGTGGGCCAGGCCTTCAAACTCGACGGCAAGGACGGCCACATCGAGGTGGGCAATTCCAAGGCGCTGCAGATCACCGGCGACCAGACGATTGCGATGTGGATCAAGCTCGCCCGATTGGGCGTGCGGCAGAACATCCTGCACAAGGCCTTCGGCGGCGAAGCGTCGATCATCCTGGAGCCGACCGGCGAGTTGAGCTACATGTACGGCTCATCGGGGCGCGACGGCCCGCCGTATGTCACCGTCACGAGTTTTGGGCAGGCCGGGGATACCGGTATCGCCGCCGGCCAGTTGAAGGTGTATAGGGTCACCAAGGCGGCGGTCAAGGCGGGCGAGTGGACGCATGTTGCCATTGTGCGAGATCTGACAGCCGGGCGGCTACGGTGGTACGTCGACGGCAAGCAGGTTGTCGAGACCGGCACAACGGTCCCACAGGCCAAGGCGTCCGGCGCACCGTTTCGGATCGGCGGGGGCAACCTGAAGCACTTCCATGGCCTTATCGACGAGGTGGCGGTATGGAACCGTGGCCTGACGGCTCGCGAGATCGCCGCCGTCCACACGCACATGTCTGCGCTGAGCACCGTCGGCAAGGGGCTCGTGGGCCTATGGCTGGGCGACGGCGACGCGAAAGACTCTCTCGGCAAACATCACGGCAAGGCCGACGGCCTCGCCTACACCACGGACCGTCACGGCAGGGCCAAGGGCGCGTTTCTGTTCGACGGCTCGGGGGGGAAGATCACCATCCCCGATCACGACGATCTCGATACCGACAACGCCTTCACGCTAAGTCTCTGGATCAAGCAGAAGGCGCCGCGGACAGACATTGCTCACCTCGTCGTGAAATGGGGGGGACACGCATACGCAGACTACAGCCTCGAGTTGAGCGGCAGCGGACATCCGTATCTCCTGGCCTGTCGAGCCGACGCCGAGGACCGCGTCACCGCCAAGGACCCCGTCGCCCTGGCGACGTGGGCCCACGTGGCCGCGACGTTCGACCGTGGCCGGATGAAGCTCTACATCAACGGTCGGCTCACCGCCAGCCGTACCTCCGAGACGGTCAAGCACACGTGCCGAAAGGAGTACGACGGAGACGACGTGACCATAGGCGTCGAAGGCACGAGCGGCCGGTTCGTCGGGGCGATGGACGAGGTGGCAATCTTGAGGCGGGCCCTGAGCGCCGAGGAGATCGCCCAGATTGCCAAGGCCCGGTTCCTCGTGGGCCTGCTCTCGACGATGGTGCCGCACGTTGAGCGCGATACGCTCAGCGATCGCGTCGTGCTGAGTGACGGCAAGGTGCTCAAGGGCGTTGTCGGCAACGACGCGTATGAGTTGACCACGTTCTTCGGAAAGGTCAAGGTACCTGCAAAGGACGTGATCGGCCTGGCGCCGACGGGGTCGCGGCTCTGGCTGATGCTGGCGGACGGGCAGGTGCTCGTCGGCGAGACGGGCGAGACGGCCCTTGCTCTGAAGCTGCCGGCCGGATCGGTCCTGAAGGTGCCCCTGGCTAGAATCCGCCAGTGCGGGTATCGGATCACCAGCGCCAGACCCGCCGGGGACGCGGCTTCCGGACCGATGATCACCCTGCGCAGCGGCCAGCAGCTGGCCCTGGCCTCCGGGTCGGCGCCCGCGCTGTCGCTGCGCACGGCCTACGCCACGGTGGCCCTGCCGCCGACAGGGCTGGTCAGAATCGAATCGGCCCCCGGTGCGAGCGGCCTACACCGGGCCGCGCTGGCCGGCGGATCGACGCTCACCGGTACGCTCGCATCGCAGACACTCAGACTCAAGCTCGCCCTTGGGCCGGTCGCAACGGTCCGGCGAGACGAGATACTCCGCTTGACCGGGACGGGCAGGTCCGCGGCGCCGGCAGACGCCACCGTCATGGTCATGCGGAACGGCGACCACTTGGTCGGCTCGCTGGCCCACAAGGTGCTCGCCGTCCGCACGGAGTTCGGCCTGGCAAAGGTCCTTCCCGTCAGCGTGCTGGAGATGACGTTCGACCCCGCCCGGACCGGCGCCGTGTCGATGAGAATGTGGGACGGCAGCACCATCGAGGGCCAACTCGTCGGAGACGCCGTGACGTTGGCCCGCGCCGTCGGGCCGGCGGTGGAGGTCCCCCCCGCACACGTCGCTTCGATCACGCGGCCCTACGCCCTGCCCGGCCCCGAGACGCTGAAGAAGGTCGCCGGACTCGTCGCCCGCCTCGGAGCCGAGTCGTATGCCGACCGCGAGGCGGCCACGAAGGAACTGGTCAAGATGGGCAAGGGCATCGTCCCGCTGCTCAAGAAGCACCTCGGCAGTCCCGATGCGGAGGTCCGCCACCGCATCGAGTTGGTCCTCGAACAGGTTGCCCCCAGGGAAGCCAGGCCTGCTCCGCGGCCCGAGGCCGGCCCGCGGACCGGGCCTCGTATTCTACACCATCGGTAGACCTCGGCCGGTCCCTGTCTCAGGGAGAACGATGATGACGAAGCACGGCTGGTTCCGTGAGGCCATGGGGCTGATCCTGGCCTGCGCGGTGGTATTGCTGCTTCCGGCCGGGCCCGCGCCGGGGGATGGACTCGTGATGCGGGGCGGAGTATGCAGGTCCGGAAATACCGGGCTCGTACGGCCCAACGAGTCGACAGCGCCCGCCGCCAAGGATGATCCGGGCGGACTGACCTGGGTCTCGCGAGACGCTACGTATGAGGCAAGTTCCAGCTACGTAGACGATGACGGCACGGCCCAGCGTCCCTTGCCAAGTCTCCTGACCGGCCGGGGCCGACTGCACAGGCCCGGCGGCGGAACAGACTGCTTCGCGTTCCACACGAACCAGGAGAAGCACCCCCACATCATCATCGCCCTGACGGGCGTCCCGACGATCCAGAGACTGTTCATCGAGAACAGGCGGGGCGTGCCCGCCGGCGAGTCCGACCGGGCTTCGGGACTCACCGTGTGGGTCTCTGAGGGCAAGAAGTCCTGGAAGCGCGTCTGGACGGCCCAACGGGTCGCGCCCTCGTGGATGGTCAAGCTCAAGGCTCCGATCGCCGCCGCATACGTCAAGATCGGCCTGCCCGGCACGAACTACCTCCATCTGACGACGGTCAAGATCTACGGACACTCGGCAGGTATTCCGTCGGTGGCGCGCCTGGAGCGGGCAGATCGTGTCGAGTTGGACAACGGCAACGTGCTGCTGGGTACGATCGGGAACAAGAGCTATGCCCTCACGGCGTTCTTCGGCAAGATCGAGATCCCCGCGAGCCGGGTCGTCGGGATCGTGCCCGGCCGCGACAAGCCGACCCGTGTGCGCCTGGTGCGGACCGACGGCCAGGTGATCGTCGGCACGATGGCGGCCCGGGCCGTCCAGATGACCCTCCCGGCCGGCTCGACGCTGGACGTGCCGCCGGCGAGCATCCGTCAACTGGGCTACCGAATCTCCAAGGACAGGCCCGCCGTACACGCGGCATCTCAGCCCGTGGTTCTCCTGCGCAGCGGAGACTGTCTGATTTGGACCGACTGCCGCCCCAAGCTGCAACTGGCCGGCCCGTGGGGCGCCGTCGACCTGCCGCGGCAGAGCCTGCGACGCATCGAGCCGACCGACAAGGAAGGGCGCGGCCACCGCGCCTGGTTCCAGGGCGGAAGCGTCCTTGCCGGAACACTCGGACCAGAGAAGTTCACGCTGAAGCTGAAGGTCGTCCCCGAGCTGGAAATCGCGTCGAAGGACGTCCGTCTGATCGTCTTGCCGACGAAGTCCCCCGAGCCGCCCGGGCCGACCGCCACGATTCTGCTGCACGACGGAAGCCGCTTGGTCGGCCGGCTCGAACACGAGACACTGGCCCTGCGAACAGATCTCGGCCAGGTCAAGGTGTACGTGGGCAACCTGAAGACGCTGACGTGTGATGCCAAGCGCCCCGCCCTTGTCACGATCACTACGTGGGACGGTATGACGTTACGTGGCCAACTGGCCGCGCCCAAACTGGCGTGCCGGATCACGCCCGGCGGTCCACGAGTAAGCCTGAACGCGGCCCAGGTCGCATCGGTCGCCCAGTCAGCCCCCCTGCTGCGACCCGAGGCCCGCAGGAAAGCCGAGAAGCTCATCGCCCAACTCGGAGCCGAGTCGTATGCCGACCGCCAGGCCGCCACGGAGGAACTGGTCAAGATGGGCAAGGGCATCGCCCCGCTTGTCAAGAGGCACCTCGGCAGTCCCGATGCGGAGGTCCGCCAGCGCATCGAGCAGATCCTCGAACAGGTTGCCCCCAAGGAAGCCAAGCCTGCGCCGCCGCCCGAGGTCAACGAGCGGACCGGGCCACGTACTCTATGAGACTAGTCGAGGCCAGGCAGTCCCTTGAGGCCGCGGCGACGAGTGTCCCACCCCGCGGGGACTGGTCGAGGCTGGATCGCCCGGATGGTGCTCCCCCAGGACGGTACCATTCCCCGCTGCTCAAGGCGGCAGCACCGGTGCCATCGCCCTGCCCCGGGAGGACCGAGAACACCCTCACGTGAGGCCCATATGAGGCCAGAGGGAATCGGG
>CAZXOC010000416.1:0-953 GCA_964642165.1 uncultured Planctomycetaceae bacterium
CGTCGCCGGGCCCGACGTCGCACAGCAGGGCGCTCATCTCCAGGGCGGCCGTGCACGAGGGCGTCAGGATCGCCCTGTCGCAACCGACCTTGCCTTCGAGGATCTGGTTGCACCGCTGGGCGGACGGCCCGTTGCCGGAGAGCCTGCCGCCTTCGAGGACGGAACCAATCGACGCCTGTTCCTCCCCGAGGACCAGCGGCTTGTTGAATGGCACCCTCATCCATCCTGCTCCAGGGCTTGTACGCACCCACGTCTCAGGCGATCTGCGGTTCCGGCTTCTCGGAGCCGCTTGCGCAGGACCCCGAGGACCGTCACACCCCAAGGAAGTCGCATTCCGTGTCGCCAGCCGAACCAGTCTACGGTGGAAACAGCGCGGAAGAGGCCGCCCAGTCCCGGCGCCGGCAGGCGATACTGCCCACCGGCATCGA
Source organism: uncultured Planctomycetaceae bacterium (assembly GCA_964642165.1). Taxonomy (GTDB): domain Bacteria; phylum Planctomycetota; class Phycisphaerae; order SM23-33; family SM23-33; genus CAYRVX01. The sequence goes on from CAZXOC010000416.1 coordinate 429, forward strand.
CAGGGGGGCGCAGTTTCCACTTGAGGATCTGCGCGACGAACAAGGGAAACAGGAGGGAGTGGATGTAAGAGGCGTGCAGGACTTCCGAATCCGGCGCCGACGCCAAGACCCGCCTCAGCCCGCCTCGGGTGTACCGGCGTTTGTGATGGCTGTACTCATCCCGCCTCGACCACAGCCAGGGGTACGCCGGCACCATGCAGATCAGCACGCCGCCGGGCCTGAGAAGCCGCTCTGCGGTAAGAAGCGATTCACGATCCTCGGCCACATGCTCCAGGACGTGAAGCAGCAAGACGGCGTCCACGCTCTCGTCGGGCAGGCGGAGACCGTCCGGCAGCGCCCCTTTCCGGGCGTCCACCCCCCGCTTCCGGCAATGCGCCACCGCCTGCTCGTACATGTCGATCCCGACACACTCGAACCCGTTGCGCTGAAGCTCCACAAGCATCATGCCGCACCCGCACCCGATGTCGCAGACGCGGAGAGGGCGCTCCCGGGCTTCGGCCCGGTCCAGCAGGTCTCGGAGCAGCG
>CAZXOC010000416.1:963-5261 GCA_964642165.1 uncultured Planctomycetaceae bacterium
CACCAGTGCCGCTCCTCTGTCGCATACATCTCGTCGTACAGCACCGCCTCCATCGCCTCGGGCTCCTATGGATCACCTGGCCCGGCACTCTCGCCGCGGGCATCCGACGACCGCTGCGCACGGCCAAGCTGGCCGTCTTGTGGGCGCGGCGCCGCGTTGCTCCCACGCAACGCCCGCCGCCCGCCGGTCACCACGACGAGCACGCCCCCCCCGATCGCAACGACCGTCATTCCCACCAAGCCCACCATGCCCAGCGCCAGTCCCTCTTCGGCGGTGTACCCCGCCAGGCCGAAGAACAGGATGAAAAGGCTCTCCCTCACGCCCAGGCCGTTGAACGAGATCGGCAGCGTCACCGCGGCAACAGAGATCACGGGAACGTACAGCGCGGAGGCCACCATGTCCACCCGCAGACGCATGGCGAGCATCGCCAGGACGTTCCCCACGATCAGCAGGAAGTACGAGGCCAAGGTGAGGGCCACTCCGACCAGCAGCTTCCGCGTCAGCGCCTCCCTGGCGTAGGCTCGCGTGCGCCTGATCTTCGCAAGAAGAGAGCCGATCCGCGGGTACCGGTCGAAGCCCCTCAACCAGTTGTCCGGAACGAGAAAGATGGTAGCGAATATCATCACCAGGGCAGACAGGTATAGCACAACTGATATGTGAATCCTGGGATCGCGGAAGTACCTGCCACCGACCGTCACGTTCAGGAGCGACAGGCCGACGAGGCCCGTGATCCCGATGACACGGTCCCCCGCGACGAAGGCGATCGCCCGCTTCCTGTCCCGGACGACGCCGGAGAGGAAGTAGATCTTGTAGACGTCCCCGCCGACCTGCGCAACAAACAGGCTGTTGAAGAAGCAGGATTTAACCACGCACAGGATGAGGGGGCGCAGCGGAAGCTTGGACACGTAGCTCAGCCGAAGGGCCAGCACGACGGGGACCACGAACAGACACGCCAGTGAAAGCGCAAAGAAGGCCGGCCGCACGCCCCGAAGCGTCAGCCACAGCTTGCCCCACTCCACGTGCCGCCAGACGATCCAGACGATGGCTCCCAGAACCACCAGCTTTGCCAGAGCCATTGCCCATTTCGTCGCTCTGCGATCCATGATGCCCGTCTGGCGAGGAGGCACGACGTCGTCGATCCGCGCCGCCACGATGCCGCTAGGCCTCCCGGTTCGGCGAGGAGCTCTTCAGGTGATTCCGTGCCTCCGGGCCCGTGTGGAACAGCAGGTCAAGCACGGTCACGGCACCGTCGAATTCGCCCCAGAGCTGCGGGTATGGCGCGTAGTCGTAGCTCTTGTACTCCAGCGTGATCCCATGCGCGCGGAAGAGGTCGCCGTCCAGGTACGCTCTTCCGGCGGGACCCGACAGGTACCGACTTGCGCCGACCTGGGTCAACAGGTCAATCAACCTCTCCGTCTTCGTGCCGCTCAGCTTGTACTCCCTGGACATCCTCACCGTTGTCTTGATCCCCAACGCACCCATAATCCATTTGCACAACGCCACGTTCAGGTCCGAGAGAATCTCGTGTCCCGCGTGGATGATCTCGGCGTACTGATCCAGATACGGCGCGAGATGGGGTGCCCTTCCGTAGCTCGCGCGCATGCTCTTGAGGTGCTTGACCTGCCATTTCCTCGACGCGTCGATGCGGGTCTCGTCGATTCGCTTGGCCAGCCGATCATGCTTCACAGGCACCGTTAGCCACTGCAGCCCGTTTGCCGACTTGATCCTGTTGCGATTCCGCCAGGTCCCCTTCGTGTACTGCACGTCGTCGTAGAAGACGAACAGGTCCACGTCATCGATGAAGTCGAAGTACCCGCGCCACGGGATGTAGTTCGACTGGATGACGCCAACTCGCATTGCATTGCCCTTTCCCACCACAAACCATCCCGCCAGCCGGGGCCCCGCCCTGCAGAGCATCCCCCGACGGCCCCGCCACGACAGTTCGGCCCGACCGCCGCACCGGGCTTCTCGGTCACTAGGCAACCTGCCGATCGCCGTCCTTCGGGCTCTCGTCTCCGCCCCCGCCGTACACCTGCTTCACGAGGAACTGCGGCTTCCCGTTGACCATCAGCAGGATCCTTCCCACGTATTCTCCCAGGACGCCCAGGAACAGCAGTTGGGCTCCGGACAGCACGAGGATCGCCACCATCACGGAGGTCCATCCGCCCAGTACCGTCTCCGGCGAGACGAGCTTCTGCACCAGCAGGACGGCGCCCAGCGTCACGCCGAACACGGACAGCGTCACCCCCACCAGCGACGCCAGGCGCAGCGGAGCAATGGAGAAGCCAACGAAACCATGCATCCACAGTGCCAGCATCTTCCGGAACGTGTAGTGCGATCTGCCGATCTCGCGCTTGCGGTGCGGCACTTCGACCGTCCCGATGTTCGTCGTAAGCTGGAAGATCGTCCCGCTCGGATACGGGAACGGCCCGCTGAACTTCCTCAGCTCATCCGAGATCAGACGCGTGAAAATGTAGTAGCTGGACAGCCTCAGGCCACGCGGCTTCCTGAGCAGCCATCTGGCCATCATGTCGTTCCCGAGGCTCCCCAGGTTCTTCAGAAGGGACTGCTCCTTCCTGCCCGATCTCGTGTAGACAACGTCGTAGCCCTTCCGAATCTCGTCGATCAGCCGGAAGATGAGCTCGGGGGGATTCTGGAGGTCGTCGTCCATGTAGACGACGTAGTCCCCGGTGACGTAGTGCAAGCCGGCGAGTTTCGCGTTCTGCTGGCCGAAGTTGCGGCTGAGATGAACGCACCGGACGAACGGAAACTCCTCCGCCAGTTGCTTGCATACGCCCAAGCTGCCATCCGTGCTGTGGTCGTCGACCAGGATGACCTCGTAGTCGATCCGAGACCGCATCGTCTCGTGCAGGGCTTCGACGACCGTGCGGACGGTCCCTTCGCTGTTGTATACCGGGATGACGACGCTGACCTTTTCCATGGGGCTGCCCTCAGGTCACTTCGATCGCGATGCTCTCCACGACGGCTCGCGCCTTCGCCTCGGCCGCCTTGGCCGACTGGCCCGTGACGATCACCTCGCCAATCCGGTCCCGCCCCATCGTGAACTTGCGCACTTGCTGACCGGGCTTGGCATACATCGTCAGGCGGTAGACGGCCGGATCCTCTCGAACCCAGGAAGGGATGCCGAAGCCCGTCATGGTCCCCGTCCGGGGCGCCATGATGTAGAGAGCGGCGTTGGGCTGGTTGGCCGATACCCGCCAGTCCGGCCGTCTCCCGAGCGACAGATCGATGATCTGCCTGTAGACGTCCATCCCCGTCAGGATCATGGTGGATTCGGGCAGGCAGGTCGCGCCGACGCGCGCGCCGATCTCAATGATCCGCACGCCCGATCCGGTCAGCACGCAGTCCACGTTCGCATGCCCGTTGTCGATGCCGAGCGCGGCCAACCCCTTCTCCACGCAGTTCCAGAGATCCGCCTCGACCCCCGCGTCCATGTCCATCGGGAACGAGTGGCCGATCGGGGAGCAGTGCGGCGGGGGCGAGACCTTGTCGTTGTGCGGCACGACGTAACCGAGCTGCCCGCCGACGGCCATGGCCTGAGCGCCGAACTCCAGCCCCGCCATGAACTCCTCGAGGATGACCTCCCCGCCACCGACCGCATGGACCGCACGGTCCCATGCCCCACGCAGGTCATCGGCAGCGGACACCTTGGTGATCCCCTGGCCGCCCATGCCCGCGACGGCCTTCACCATCAGCGGATACCCGATCTCGCCGCTTGCTTCGACCGCCTCCTCATAGCTCGATACCACTCGCCAAGCCGCCGTGGGCACACCCCCAGCAAGGAAGGCCTCCTTCATCCGGATCTTGTTCGTCGACCGGATTGCGGTTTCTCGAGTGATGCCCGGCAGGCCCAGGGCGTCCACGACGGCCCCAATGCTCAGGATCGCCAGGTCGGTGCTTGCCGAGACCACGCCGTCCACGGCGTGGCGGCGAGCCAGCGCTACAACGCTCTGTTCATCCGTGATGTCCGCCTCGAGGTACACATCGGCCATCGCGATGCCCGGGTAGTCTCCCGGGATGCTGACGACATATGTCGTCAAGCCCATGTCCCGGGCGGCCTCAATGAGAGGCACCTGGTACTGAGCAGCGCCAAGGATCATCAATCTGCACTTCACCTTCGGCCTCTCGGATCAAGGTCGCCTCGTCATCCCTCCCTGGCGACCAACCCGAGCCGTTGGTCGCGCGGCCAGCGAGGCGGCCTCACCGGTCACCGTACATCGCCTCGTAGTACTGCTGGTACTCGCCGGAGACGACGTGGCGGACCCACTCGCCGTGGC
>CAZXOC010000417.1:0-5225 GCA_964642165.1 uncultured Planctomycetaceae bacterium
ATCGCGCGGCTTGTCCGGCGCGGGCGGGAGGCTATAATCCGCCTCGTGGCGCCGGTGCGGCCACGATAAGACGGAGCCGCGTATGTCGAGAATCCATCCGACCGCGATCGTGGACGGCAGCGCCAAGCTCGGCGACGGCGTGATCATCGGGCCGTACTGCGTGGTGGAAGGCGACGTGGAGATCGGCGCGGGCACGGAGCTTCGCTCGCACGCCGTGGTCCGCCGCTACACGACGCTCGGGGCGGGCAACCTGGTGGACTCGTTCGCCGTGCTGGGCGGGCTGCCGCAGGACCTGCACTTCGACGCCGACACGCCGACGTACGTGCGCATCGGCGACCGCAACACCTTCCGCGAGGGCGTCACCATCTCGCGCGCCACCGCGCCGGGCGGGGCCACGACCGTCGGCAGCGACACGTACTGGATGGCCTGCGCCCACATCGGCCACGACGGCGTCGTCGAGGACCGCGCCATCCTCGTCAACAACGTCGCCGTCGGCGGGCACGCCACCATCCACCGCCGCGCCATCCTCTCCGGCGGCTCGCACGTCCACCAGTTCACCTGGGTCGGCGAGCTGGTCTTCACGCAGGGCCTGACGGGTGTCAGCATGCACGTGCCGCCCTACACGATAGTCGCCCGGATCAGCAACGTGGTCGGCCTCAACGCGGTGGGCCTGAGGCGGGCGACCGACATCGACGACGAGGACCGCCGCCAGATCAAGGAGGCCTTCCGCCTGACCTACCGAGCCCACCTGACACCCGCCAAGGCGCTCGAGAAGTTGGACGAGTGGGACGACATCACCCCCGCGGCCGCCAAGTTCCGCGAGTTCATCCGAAAGGTCATCAAGGCGGAGAAGCCCTACAACCGCGGCCTCTGCCCCCTCCGCCCCAGCCGACAGGGGAGCTGACCGCCGCCGGGTCGCGCCCGATTCCCGCGATGCCGCGCCTCCCGGCGCCGGTTTGGTCTTGTAGAGCCGCTGCCGCACCTGAGCCGAGGTGCAGAAGGGAGAAACCGAATGACCATGTCCCTGTGCTTCCTGGCCCTGTGCTCCGGGGCCGCCGAGAGCCCCAAGCGACCCGCCGTCGCGCCGCCGGAGCGTGTGGGGGAGATCGCGGCGATGCTGCCGGCCCGGCCGGTGGGCTTCGGCCGCCCGATCGGCGACCGCGCGGCGTGGGCGAGCCTCGCCAAGCACGCGTCGTATCGCAGCGTGCTGCGCCGCGCGGAGGGCCTGCTCCGCCAGGACATCCCCGAATCGCCCGACGAGCTGTACCTGGACTTCTCCAAGACCGGCAACCGCAGCCGCTGGCAGCGCGTCGCCTCGCAGCGACGAAGCCGCATCGGCTACCTGGCCCTCGCCGAGTGCCTGGAGGACAAGGGGCGGTTCGCTGCCGCCCTGGCGAAGACCGTCGCCGCCGTCTGCGCCGAGCGAACGTGGGTGATGCCCGCCCACGACCGCAGCCTGCGGAACTTCCGCGGCCAGCAGATCGACATCGATCTCGGCTCGGCGCATCTGGCCTGGAACCTCGCGACGGCCGCCTGGCTGCTCGGCGACAAGCTCCCCGCCGAGACGCGCCGGCTCATCGCCGACAACCTGCGGCGGCGGATCTTCGATCCGTACCTGGCGATGGTGGCCGGTCGGCGTTCGGCCAACTGGTGGACGCGCGGCACGAACAACTGGAACGCCGTCTGCCTGGCCGGCGTGACGGGCTCGGCCCTGGCGGCGATCGAATCGCGCCGCGAGCGCGCGACGTTCGTCGCGGCGGCCGAAACGTACTCGCTCAACTTCCTCAAGGGCTTCACGCCGGACGGCTACTGCAGCGAGGGGCTCGGCTACTGGGGCTACGGCTTCGGCTACTACGTCCTGCTGGCCGAGACGATCCACCAGGCGACCGGCGGCAAGGCCGACCTGCTCGCCCGCAAGCAGGTCCGCGCCCCGGCGACCTACCCCGAGCGCATCGAGATCACCGGCGGCATCTACCCGGCGTTCGCGGATTGCGGCGTGGGCGCGAAGCCCTCGCCGCGGCTGGTGCACTTCCTGCGCCGGCGCCTGGGGCTCGGCGCCGATCCGAAGGGCGACGCGGAGATGATCCACGCCACCAGCCGCCTCGCCCCCGCGATGATGTACTCGCTGCCCAACTCGGCGACGCGAGCGGCCGCCGTGCCGCCCCGGGACGCCCCCCCGGACGCCCGGACGTACTTCCGCGACGCCGGCGTGCTGATCTGCCGCCCGGGCGCCGGCGGCACGTGCCGCCTGGCCGCCGCCCTCAAGTCCGGCCACAACGCCGAGCACCACAACCACAACGACGTCGGCTCCTACGTGGTGGTCGTCGGCCGCCGGGCCGTCCTGCTCGACCCCGGCGCGGAGGTCTACACCTCCCGCACGTTCAGCAGCCGACGCTACGAAAGCAAGGTGCTCAACTCCTACGGCCATCCCGTGCCCGTCGTGGCCGGCAAGCTCCAGCGCAGCGGCCGCGCCGCCGCCGGCAAGGTCCTTCGCGCCGACTTCACCGACGAGGCGGACACGTTCGCCCTCGACCTGCGAGCGGCGTACGGCCTGAAGAACGTCCGGACGCTCCGGCGAACGTTCGTCTACTCCCGCAAGGGCGCCGGCTCGCTGACCGTGACGGACGAGGTGGCCTTCACGCAGCCCGGCACGTTCGAGACGGCCCTGGTCACGCTCGGGCGCTGGGAGAAGCGCGACGACGGGTCGCTGGTCGTCTACGACTCGGACGAGGCCGTCCGCGTGGACGTGGCGGCGACGGGCGGAGACGTCGACCTCCGCGCCGAGCAGATCAAGGAGGACGTCCGCACGCGCTCGCTGCCGACGCGGATCGGCATCGCCTTCAAGCAGCCGGTCGCCAAGGCGTCGATCCGCCTGCGGATCACGCCGGCCGCACCGCCGGACAACGCGACGACCCCGAGAGCGAAAGGGCGTACGGGCCAATGACGCAGCCGAACTTCCTCGTGTTCCTGACGGACGACCAGGGCTACGGCGACCTGTCGTGCATGGGCTCGCCGGACGTCCGCACGCCGCACCTGGACCGCCTCGCCGCCGAGGGGGCGCGCTTCACGAGCTGGTACGCCAACTCGCCGGTCTGCTCGCCGTCCCGGGCGAGCCTGCTGACGGGGCGCTACCCCGGCCACGCGGGCGTCCGGGCGATCCTCGCCGGGCACCGCACCGCGACGGGGCTGCCGCCGGAGGTTCCCACGATCGCCGCGGCCCTGGGGAAGCTCGGCTACCAGACGTGCCTGGTCGGCAAGTGGCACCTCGGTCTCGCCGAGGGCTCGCGCCCCGGCGACCACGGCTTCGAGCGCTGGTTCGGCTTCCTCGCCGGGTGCATCGACTACTACTCGCACATCTTCTACTGGGGCATGAACCGCGGCGGGCCCGGGCAGAACCCCACCCACGACCTCTGGGAGGACGGCGAGGAGGTCTGGCACAACGGCGAGTACGTCACCGACCTGATCACGCGGCGGGCGATCGACTACCTTCGCGACGCCGCGAAGGCCGCCAAGCCCTTCCTCCTCTACGTGCCCTACAACGCCCCGCACTACCCCATGCACGCCCCGGCGCAGTACATGGAGCGCTTCGCCGAGCTGCCGTGGGACCGCCAGGTGATGGCCGCCATGCTCGGCGCGGTCGACGACGGCGTCGGGGCGATCCTGGCCGAGGTGCAGCGGCTCGGCCTGGCGGAGAACACCTGCACCGTCTTCACGAGCGACAACGGCCCCAGCCGAGAGAGCCGCAACTGGCTCGACGGCACGCTGGACGCCTACTACGGCGGCACGACCGGGCGCCTCAAGGGGCACAAGTTCAGCCTCTACGACGGCGGCATTCGCGAGCCGGGCATCCTCCACTGGCCCGGGCGCGTGCCCGGCGGGCAGGTGGTCGATACGCCCGTGGCGTCGATGGACGTCTTCCCGACGCTCCTGGCCGCCGCCGGCGGGGACCCGTCGGCGTACGAGCTCGACGGCGTCGACATCCTGCCGCACCTCGCCGACGGCGAGCCGCTCCCGCGGCGCGACCTGTTCTGGGAGATGAACGACCAGACGGCCCTGCGCCGCGGGAAGTGGAAGCTGGTGCTCAACGGCCGCCTCGTCGAGGGCGCCCCGCCGGACGACGACGTGCACCTGTCGGACCTGGAGGCGGACATGGCCGAGAGCGTCAACCTCGCCAAGGAGCGCCCGGACGTCACGGCCGAGCTGAAGGCCGCCGCCGAGGCCTGGCGCTCGGGCATCGAGGACCGCTGGCAGACGCACTGGCAGGGCCGCGCCAACGGTACGACGACGCACCCGCGACCCTGAGCGGCCGGGCCGGGACGCCCTCGCACGCACGGGTGGCGCCATGCCCGGATTCGGGGCTTGGTTCAGCTCGAGGTAACACCTTCGCCCCGGCGATCCGCACAGCGCGCCGCGGTCGACGATGGTTCAGTCGTCCCTGGCGGGACTCGACGTTCCGGTTCCAGCCAACCCACCACTGACGTGGTGGGCTATTATCAGAAGTCCCTACGGGACAGGCTTCTGCGTGTTGTGTGTCCCGGCAGGGACGCCGTGAGAATAGCCCAGCAGTTCACTGCTGGGTGACCAGCCCCCCAGGTCCGAGTCCCGTACGGACGACTGAGAGCCGACCACGCGATGCGCCCCGTCGGCGCCGCCGCCCGATTCAGCCGTCCCTGACGGGACTGGCTCGGGGTCGGCCCCGCCCTCCCAGCGTTGAAACGCTGGGCTATTCTCGCTGCGTCCCTCCCGGGACGACTCCCGAGCCCTGCCTCAGCCGTACCGGGCGACACGTCCGCCCGTCCGCCCGCCCGGTCCGGACGTCCCGGAGGGACCGTGTGAGAATAGCCCAGCAGTTCACTGCTGGGAGCCTGTGGTCACCTTTGCGGAGAGTCCCGGCAGGGACGACTGAAGGCCTCGCAGGTAGTGTTGCCCTCATCGACGTCACGTTGAACCATGCCCGGGTCCCGGCCTTCCGGCCTCGGGACGGGGGCGAAGCCGCCGGCGGTCGTGCCCCGCAAGCCCCATCCGTCAACAGCCGCGAGCCGAACCACTCGGCGGCGGGGCGAGGATCTCCTTGCGAAGCCGCCAGAGCTCCCGGAACGCTCGGGCGATGACGCGGAGGTTCGCGCCGGTCTGCTTGCCGGCAATTCGCGGCCGGTGGCGGACGGGCAGCTCGGTGAACGTATAGCCCCGACGTGCGGCGCGGGCGAGGATCTCGGCGTCGATCA
>CAZXOC010000418.1:0-5201 GCA_964642165.1 uncultured Planctomycetaceae bacterium
TTCGGCGCGGGCGTGACCACCGGCTTGGGCTCGACGACCGGGACCGGTTTCGGCGCGGGCGTCACCACCGGCTTGGGCTCGATGACCGGCACCGGCTTCGGCGCGGGCGTGACCACCGGCTTGGGCTCGATGACCGGGACCGGTTTCGGCGCGGGCGTCACCAGCGGCGCGGGCTTGATGATCGGCTCCGGCTTGGGGATCGGCTTGACGATCGGTTTGGGCGGCTGGGGAAAGTCCACGTTCTCGGCCAGGACCTTCACGGCGCCTGCCTCGACGATGTCGAGCCCGAGCCTGGCGTCGTACTTGGGCCTGCCCGTGATGCCGACGTAGTTGCCGACGTACACGTCGAGGTTGACGGCGCCGCTGGTGCACTGGACGTAGGCGTTGATGAAGAGTGTATGGCGGTCGCGGACCAGGTAGCGTTTGGGCCCGGCCGGGCCGCCGGGGAAGACGTCGCTCGGCATCAGGATGCCCTGGGCGGAATAGGCGGTCACCGGGCGGGTGGTCGGCGTCCCGGCGTCCAGCTTCTGGCGGGCGAGCTTCAGGGCCTCTTCCCGCTCCCTCACGTCCTTGACGAGCTTCTCGACGGTCGCCATGTCCTGCTTGCGCTCGATGGCGATCCTGATGAAGTCCGTCCGGGCCTTGATGAACCGCTCGATGTACTCGCTGTCGTCGGGGGCCTTGATCCCCTGGTACTTGGGCAGGAGCGGCTCGAGGTCGCGCTCGGCGACGGGCTTGGCGAACTCGGCGACGAGCAGCTTCTCGAGCACCTTGATCTTCTCGATGGCGGCCTCCAGCTCCCCGGCGTTCAGGGCGGGGGTGACGGTCGTCACGGCCCGCCGGGTCGTGGGCGAGGGGGTCGGCGGGCGGATCGGCGGGGGAGAGACGGGAACGGTAGTCGGTATGGGCGGCGTCGGCCGGGTCGGCAACGTGACGCGGGCGTCCGCGGCCGTCGCCGGCCGGACGTACCGCGCCGAGATCCAGAAGTACGCCCCCGGCGGGGAGGCGATCTTGTAGTAGTCGCCCGCATCGCCGATCACGCGGACGCGGTCGCCCTTGCTCAGGCGGAACTGGAGCGTGTAGAAGTTGCTGCCCCGCAGGACGCCCGCCGCGCGGACCCAGACGTTGTCGCCGGTGACCGTGCCGGTCTTGGTGGCCGAGTCGACCTCGACGTAGGTCTTGCGGATGGCGCTGTGGCACCCCGGCGGCGGGGGGATCTTGTACCAGTCGTCCAGCTTGTCCACGACGGTGACCTGATCCGGCTTGGAGAGCTTGGCGCAGGGATACGCCCCGGGCCCCCCCGGGCCGCTGCGAACGTACACGTTGGTGCCGGTCAGGACCCCCTGGAACGATCCAGCCGGACGCGCCGTCTGTGCCGATGCCGCGGCGGCCAGAAACGCCACACACAGCCCCACGCTCGCGTTCGCTTTCATGGCGAGCTCCTTCCTGTCGGAATCTCTTCCCAGTCCACAGCGGGACGCAGCCCATCACCTTAGCGTCTGGCCCGGGGGCTGTCAACAAACCTTGATCGTGCATCGGCCGATGCGAAGGGGGGGGCGTCTCCCGGCCGAGGGCGGCGACGCGGGGGCGCCGGGTCGCCTGCGAGGGCGGCGATCTCGACGGATGGGTTGCCCCCCGAAACGGGCGTCAGGCGGGGATCTGCACGGTGAACGTCGCGCCCTTGCCCGGCTGCGACTCCAGGCGGATCTCGCCGCCCAGGGACTGCACGATCTCCCGGGACAGGGCCAGTCCCAGGCCGCTGCCTTCGTCCTTCCCGTCGCGCCCGGTCCGGGTGGTGAAGAACGGCTCGAAGACCCGCGGCTGGATCTCCGGCGGGATGCCCGGGCCGTTGTCACGAACCCGGATGACCGCGCCGCCGTCGCACGTCCGGGCGGAGATCTCGATCTTCCGCGGCCGGGGGCGGTCCAGCACGGCCTGCCGGGCGTTGATCAGCAGGTTCAGCAGCACGTGCTCCAGTTCGACCTTGCGGGTGCGGATGGCCAGGTCGGCCGGGGCGCTGAGGACCACGTCGATCGCGTCGCGCCGCGGGTTTCGCCCCATGGCGAGGATCGCCTCCGAGACCAGCGCCGAGACGTTCACGCGGACGGGCTCGGGCGACGAGCCCCGGGCGATGCCGAGGATGGCCTGGCAGATGTCGCTGGCGCGCTGCCCGCCCTCCGCGGCGCGGGTGACGGCCTTCTCGCGCAGACGCGGGTTCTTCCGCGCCATCTGCGCGTAGTTGATGATCGGCGTCAGGATGTTGTTGAACTCGTGCGCCAGCATCGCCGACATCGTCCCCAGCGCCGCCAGCCGCTGCACGCGCCGAAGCTGCTCGTGCAGCTCCCGGATCTCCTCCTCCAGCCGCGCCGCGCACTGGCGCTGCGCCGCCAGCTCCTCGACGGTCTGGACCTCCTTGTGCAGGAGCTGTGTGGCCTGCCTCAGCCGGGCCAGGCGTTCCTCGTGCGTCTCGAGCTTCGTGCCGGTCGGGGTCACGGCGAGCGCCCTCTTGCCGGATGGCCTGTCTGTCGTTATGAAGTCCCAGGAGCCCCGCGCGTCGAACGGGCACGTTTCGTCGTGTCCCGGCCGCGGCGCCGCGGCCGGCGCAGGGCTCGGCGTCTCTGCCTAGATATCGGTCGCGGCCGTCGTCAACTTGAGACCACCCGGTGCCGCATGGACCCGGACACGCACCTCCGGCTGCTGCTGGACCTGGTCGAAGAGGCCGGCATCGTCCTGCGCCGCGCCCCGTCGGCCGGCGAGAGCCCCGACCACCCCGGCGGGGCTCTGGTCCGGCTCAAGGGAAAGGACATCCTGTTCCTGGACCCGACGGCGCCGGTGGGGGACCAGATCGGCGTGGTGGCCGCGGCCCTCCGCGGGCGCACGGAGGTCGAGAGCCGCTTCCTGCCGCCGGAAATCCGCGAGCTGATCGACGGGCAGCCGGACGCGTAGCGCCGCCGGCGTTCGGCGCTGTTCGCCTCGAAGGGCCGCGCCTTTTTCGCCTTCCGTCGCTTTCCCCGCAGCGGTACGATTCTGGCCATGAACGTGGTGGCCCACGGGATCGACCTGGTGGACTGCGCCCGCCTGGCGGAGGTGATCGAGCGCCACGGGGAGCGATTCCTGCACCGCATCTTCACGGAGGGCGAGCTGGCCTACTGCCGGAGCAGAAAGCGCTCCATCGAGCACCTCGCCGGGCGATTCGCCGCGAAGGAGGCGGTGCTGAAGGTCCTGGGCACGGGCTGGAGCCGCGGCATCAACTGGACCGACGTCGAGGTCACCAACGCGCCCTCGGGGCGCCCGAGCGTCACGCTGAGGGGCCCGTGCCGGCGCATCGCCGACGAGCAGGGACTTGCCCGGGTGCTCGTCTCCATCAGCCACGTCGAGACCCACGCCATCGCCTCGGCGATCGGCCTGGCGGCGCCGGCGGCGGACCCATGAGCCGGCGGCGCGCGGTCATCTTCGTTTCGGCCGCGGAGGCCAGCGGCGACCTGCACGCCGCCGGTCTGATCCGCGCCATTCGCCGCCGCCAGCCGCAGGCCCGCTTCGTCGGCCTGGCGGGCCCGCGCATGGCCGAGGCCGGCTGCGAGGTCGTCGCGGACATCACCCAGCAGGCCCGCATGGCGAGCGTTCCGCTGCTGCGCCTCGGCTACTACTGGCGCCTCGTGCGCCGCCTCCAGCGGACGATCCGCCGGCTCCGCCCCGACCTGCACATCCCCGTCGACTCGCCGGCGCTGAACTGGCACCTGGCCGCCGCGGCCAAGGACGTCGGGGCGAAGGTGTTCTACTACATCGCCCCGCAGGTCTGGGCCTGGGCGCCGTGGCGCGTGAGGAAGCTAGCGCGCCTGACCGACCGCGTCGGCTGCATCCTGCCGTTCGAGGAGCCCTACCTGCGCCACCGCGGCGTGCACGCGAGCTACGTCGGGCACCCGCTGTTCGACGCGATGCCGCCGCGCCCGGACCCGCTGCCGGACCAGGCCGCCGCGTGGCTGGACGGGACGTGGCAGGTGGCGCTGCTTGCGGGCAGCCGCCCCGCGGAGATCGCCAACCACGCGCCGGCGTTTCTCGCCGCGGCCGAACGCATCCGCCGGCGATGGCGCAACGCCCGGTGCACCTTCGCCGCCCCCACCGACGCCTGCGCCGAGGCGATCCGCCGGGCCTGCGGCACCGACGCCGACGTCGCCGTCGGGCAAACGAGCCGGGTCCTCGCCGGCAGCCACTTCGCCGTCGCCGTCAGCGGGACCGTCACGCTGGAGGCCGCCTACTTCGGCGTGCCCATGGTCGTCGTCTACAGGGTCCCCTACGTGCGGTATCACCTGGCGGGGCGCTGGCTGGTGCGCACGCCGCACATCTGCCTGGTGAACATCCTCGCCGGGCGGCGCGTCGTGCCCGAACTGATGCCCTGGTACGGCGCCAGGCGGCCGGTCGTCGAGATCGTCACGGAGGTGATGGACGACTACGGCTGGCTGTGCGAGGTGCGCAAGGACCTGCTGGCGATCACCGATCCGCTCCGCGCGACGCCGCCGCAGACGGCCAGCGACAACGCCGCTGCACTGGCGCTGCGAACGGCGGGGGGGTAGGGCGGTCGGACGCCAGGAGCGCCGGGCGCCGGATCACGACACCGGCGAGCCCGCCGGCGCGGGGCGGTCCGTCGTCAGCACGATCACGTCGTCGGGGTTCGGCATCTGCCCGACCGTCGCGGCCAGCAGCATCCCGTTGGACTCCAGCCCGCGCATCTTCCGCGGGGCCAGGTTGACCACCACGACCACGTCCTTGCCGACCAGCTCCTCCGGCCGGTACCACTGCTTCATGCCGGCGATGATCTGCCGCCTCTCGCCGCCGAGGTCGATCTGCATGACGATCAGCCGGTCGGCGTTGGGGTGCTCGCCGGCCTCGACGACCTTGGCGATGCGGAGGTCCAGCTTGACGAAATCGTCGTACTGAATAATCGGTTTCTCTTCGGCCATGTTGCGCCTTTCTGCTGCTCCTGCCGCTGGGTTGTCGCGAGGCAAGTGTACGCGCCGCCGCCCGCGGCGACAAGTCGCTTGGCGTACGATCGAGCGCGCAATTCCCGATTCGCCTCTTGCGTCGCCGCGGCGCAAGAGGGCGGTCTCCCGTGTCCGTGGTCAGCGAGACGACCCGGCCCACGTCGCCCCGACGGGGAAGCCCAAACGGGCTGGAACTTCAGATTCTCTGTGTTTTTTCGTTGA
>CAZXOC010000419.1:0-5200 GCA_964642165.1 uncultured Planctomycetaceae bacterium
GCCGACCCGGCCGAGACGACCTGGCCGTCCCACGCGTGGACGGCGAACGCCTCGAAGACGCCGGCCCCGTCGCCCGGGCCGCGCCACGTCCAGCTCTCGCCCGGCGAGAGGAGCGTCTGGCCCGTCGTGACGGCCTGGCCGGCCTTCGTCAGGGCGCCGGCGCCGAGGGAGGCGAGACGGAAGTGGACGGTGTCGCCGTCGGGGTCGGTTCCGTCGGCGGCCGCCGCCAGGGCGGCATGGGTGACGAGGAAGTCCGCGTCCTCCTGCGCGCCGGGGAGCGTCTCCACGGCCGACAGCTCCGGCGGGCGGTTCTCCGGCCCGACCTGGACCGGTACGCCCACCGGGGGCGAGGAGTTCGCCTGGCCGTCCCAGGCGACGATGCGGAAGGCCTCGACCTCGCCGCTGACGCCGGCGGGGGGCAGCCAGGTGAGGGCCTCGCCGGCCCCGAGGACGGTCGTGCCGGTCGTGACGGGCGCACCCGCCTTCGTCAGCGTGCCCGGGCCGAGTGACTCGATGCGGAAGCCGATCGGGTCGCCCTCGACGTCGGCGGCGTCGGCGGCCTCGGCCAGGGCGGCGTGCGAGATCACGAACGGCTCGCCCTGCAGCGCGCCGGTGAGCGGCTCGACGGCGGACAGCGTCGGCGCGTCGTTGACGGCGGACACCTCGACGAGCACCGCGGCGGTCAGGGCGCTGGCTGCTCCCCCGTCCCACGCCGCCACGCGGAAGGCCTCGATCGTGCCCGCGGCGTCGGCGGGGGGGCGCCAGGCGAGGTCCTCGCCGGCCCCCAGGAGCGTGTGCCCGGCGGCGGCCGGCTCGGCGCCCTTCGTCAGCGTCCCCGCGCCGAGGGCCTCGACGCGGAAGCTGACGGGCTGGCCGTTGGGGTCGCCGGCGTCGCTGGCGGCCAGCAGCGCCGCGTAGTCGATCACGAAGAGCTGGTCCTCCGTCGCCCCGGGCAGGGGCTGGACGGACGTCAGCGTCGGCGGGCGGTTGATGAACGGCGGGGCGAGACCGAAGTCCCTGCCCGTCACCGCCTGACCCGCCGAGACCGCCGCCGCGCGCCGCCCCGTCGCGAGGTACGACAGCTCCAGCGTGATCTGCTCGGCCCCGGTCAGGTTGCTCACGTCGGCCGTCGGGTAGACGCGAATGGAGATCACGCCGTCCTCGGCCCAGCCGGCGAGCTGCGACTGCGGAAGGGTCAGGACGGCCTGGACCGCCTGGTACTGCTGCCCGTCGGCCACGAAGATGTCCGCCAGCAGGACCCCCTCCACCTCCACGCGGAGGAACTCGGAGGACTGGTCGAGGTCGCCCTGGGCGGTGATCGTCAGCGTCGCGTCGCTGTCGGGGGCGGAGGCGTCGGGGAAGTCGAACGCCAGGATGTTCGGCGAGTGGAGGCTGTCCACCTCGCCGAGCTCGGCCGTGTAGCTCGCCGGGGGGCTCGTCTGCGACCACTCCGCCGGCACGACGGGCTGCACCTCGTAGCTGCCGGGTGGCACGTCCGCGAAGCGGTACCGCCCCTGCTCGGTGGCGGGGTCGATCCATTCATCGCCGTCGAGGTCGGTGCTTTGGCTGGTCGCCGAGGCGACGAGCTGCCCGCCGGCGGCGTCGAAGAGCTGGACGGTGATGCCGTCGATGCCCGTTTCCCACTCGCTGCGGAGGCCGTCGCCGTCGTCGTCGCACCAGACCGTGCCGCTGATCTCGCCGCCGTCGAGCAGGAGCCGCGGCTCGAGCGGTTCGGCGGCCGGGGCGAGGGGCGAGCGCCTTCGTGTGCGTCGCGCCGCGTGAGCTTCCTTGCCGGTTCGCGTCATCGGCTCCTTCCTTTGCCCGCGCGCACGGGCGGAGCAGTCCTCGCCGGGCGCCCCCGCGAGCGCAGGGCAAGTCACCGGCCGCGGTGCAACGGCGGTGCCAGCCTGGCCCGCGTCGCGCGCGTCGCGCGCCCAAGCCCTGCCCGGGCAAGGAGAAAGTGTCGCACCGGGCCGGGGGCGTCCGGCCGGGCCGCGCGGAGCAGCGCGCGGATTCCATCCGCGGGCGCCAAGAAACCCGCCGCCGCACGGCGCGCCCGAGATGCTTGCCAACCGCGGCGGTTTGGCATACCTTCACCGCCGGTGCCATGGCGACCGGAACGCCACAACACGTCACGATCGTCGGCGTGGGGCTGCTCGGCGGCTCGGCGGGGCTCGCGCTGAAGGCCCACGACCCCGAGATCCGCGTCGCCGGCGTCGGGCGGCGCCAGGCGAGCCTGGACCGCGCCCTGGCGGTCGGCGCGATTGACACGGCCCACCTGGACGCGGCCGAGGCCGTCGACCGGACCGACCTGGTCATCCTCGCCACGCCCGTCGGCGCCTTCCAGAGGCACCTGCGCCGCATCGCGCCGCACCTGCGCCGCGGGGCGATCGCCACCGACGTGGGCTCGACGAAGGCCGCCGTCGTCCGCTCGGCCGGGCGGGCGCTGGGGCACGACCGCTTCGTCGGCAGCCACCCGATGGCCGGCAGCGAGCGCAAGGGCGTGGGCTTTGCGCGGGCGGACCTGTTCCTTGGGGCGACGTGCATCGTCACGCCGGCGGCGAAGACCCCCCCCGCCGTCACCGCCCGCGTCGAGCGGCTCTGGGCGTCGATGGGCATGCGGACGGTGCGGATGACGCCGCACGCCCACGACCGCGCCGTCGCCCGCGTCAGCCACCTGCCGCACGCCCTGGCCAGCCTGCTGATGAGGCTGCCTCGACTCGCCGAGCTGGACGTCTCGGCCACGGGCTTCCGCGACGCGACCCGCCTGGCCAGCGGCGACCCCGAAATGTGGCGCGACATCTTCCTGACCAACCGCCGGCAGGTCCTGGCGGCCATCGACGACTTCGACGAGGAGCTGATCGCCCTGCGCGACCTGGTGGAGCTGGGCGATGCCAGGGGCCTGGCGCGCTTCTTCGCCGCCGCCAAAAAGCGCCGCGACGCGACCGTCGCCCAGATCATCCACGACCGCCGCATCGCCGCGGAGTGAGGGGGGTCCCGGCCGCGGCGGCTAGACGGAGGCATCCGGCATGGACGGCCAAGACAGCAGCGGCGCCGCCGGCGATGCGACGGGCGGCCCGGCGCCCAAGCACGTCCGCCCGTCGTGGGACGACTACTTCATGGAGGTGGCGGACGCCATCGCCAAGCGGGCGACGTGCGACCGCGGGCGCAGCGGGTGCGTCATCGCGCGGGACCGCCAGATCCTCGTGACCGGATACGTCGGCTCGCCGCCGGGCTTCGCCCACTGCGACGACGTGGGGCACCAGCTCAAGAAGGTCGTCCACGAGGACGGCCGCGTCACCCGGCACTGCGTCCGCACCATCCACGCCGAGCAGAACGCCATCTGCCAGGCGGCGAGGCTCGGCGTCGCCATCGACGGCGCGACGCTCTACTGCCGGATGACGCCGTGCCGCGCCTGCGCGATGCTGATCATCAGTTGCGGCATCCGGTGCGTGGTCTGCGAGCGGAAGTACCACGCCGCCGGCGAGAGCGAAGGGCTCTTCCAGCAGGCGGGCATCGAGCTGGTCTACAAGCACGACGAGATCGAGCCCTACGAGAACCAGTAGATGCCCCTCCCGACCGGTCCCCAGGACGAACGCTCGTGGACGCTGCCGGTTGTCTCGCGCCTGCCGGCCGACCCGCGCGCACGCCTGCGCGCGGCGGTGCTCCGCGCGGCGGTGGGCCTCGCCGTCGCGGCGGCCGTCGTCGTGCCCGTCGTCCAGTTTCAGTGGGCTACGGCGCGGGCGTTGCGGAAGGCGGAGGCGTTCGACCGGGCGCACCCGAACTGGACGCCGGCCGTCGGCCAGGCCGACGGGCCCAGGCGCCCCGCCGGCGACAGGGGCGCGATCGGACGTTGGCGGAAGGCCGTCCGCCAGTTCTGGGCGGGCTACAACATCTACGAGCTCCTGCCCCGCCGCCGGGAGCCCCCGCGCCGCCCGACGCCGCCGGCGACGGCGACGAGCCCGCGCCGCGACGACCCCGCCCGCTTCGGGCGCGTCTACATGCACCCCAACACCCCCTTCACCGTCCTGCTGCTGACGCCCTTCGCCTGGCTGGCCCCCCCGGCGATGGCCCTCGCGTTCAACGTGCTCAAGGTCCTCGTGCTCGCCGCCGCCGCGCTCATGTCGGCGCGCCTGGCGTGCCACGGGCGGCGGCGAATCGCCGACTGGGTCCTGCTGCTGGCCCTGGCGTGGACCATCCTGCCCATCGTCGGCGACATCCAGCACGGCAACACCAACGTCTTCGCGCTCGGGGCCGTCGTGCTGCACCTCTGGCTGTACCGCCGCGGCCGCGACACGCTCGCCGGCGCGCCCCTCGCCGTCGCGATCTGCCTGAAGATGACGCCCGCCCTGTTCCTGCTGTACTGGCTGTACCAGCGGAACTGGCGCCTGCTGGCGGGCGCGGCGGGCTGGCTGGGGCTGTTCGGCGTGGCGATTCCGGCGGCCGCCGTGGGCCCCGCGCGCTACGCCGAGCTGACGGGCACGTGGTACCGCCACATGATCCGCCCCGGGCTGGTCGGCGGCTCGTGGTATCCCGTGCACCTCAACCAGTCGCTCTCCGGCGTGGTCAGCCGCTACTTCCAGGACGGCAGGAACGGCGACATCTACTGGGGTCCCGACGACCACCCGCACTACGACGAGTTCGCCGAGAGGATGGCCCGCAAGCCCGACGCGCCGAAGGACCGGTGGATCACACTCGTGCCGCGGGGCGAGCGGGCGGCGCGCTGGCTGCTGCGCGCGGGGCAGGTCGCCGTCGTCGCGCTGATGGCGTGGGCGATCGGCTGGCGGCGGCTGCCGCGCGACGACGGGCGACGCGCCCTGCACTACGCGCTCGTCCTGCTGGGCATGATGCTGCTGAACCAGCGAACGTGGAACCACCACGCCGCCGTCCTGCTGCCGGCGGGCGTCGCCGTCTGGCAGGCCGTCGCCTTCGGACGCCTCTCCCGGCGCCGACGGGCCTGGGCGCTCGCCCTCGTGCTCGCCGCCGGGCCGTGCATCTGGCTGCTGCGCGGCGAGCTGTTCGCCGGCATCGCACGCCTGCTCGGCCACGACGACCTCGCCGCCGAACGCTGCGCCAACGTCGGCAAGGCCTGCGGCCCGACGTTCCTGTACTTCGCCCTCCTCTTCGCCGCCGCCGTCCTGCTCGCCGCCGCCCTCCGCCGCGCGGCCGACCCCTACGCCCCCGAGCGCCAGAAGCTCCG
>CAZXOC010000420.1:0-5187 GCA_964642165.1 uncultured Planctomycetaceae bacterium
CCGGGCCGCCGGCAGATACCACTTGACCGCCGGGCCGGCTCGCCGAATAATGGCAGAGTTGGGACCTGTCTTTTCCGTACCCGGGACCGCCGCGCCGCGGGTTCTGCGCGGGTTTTGCGCGGGTGCGCGGCTGTGGTGCGGTGGTGGGACGTGCACGAGCGGCTACGGGGGGCGTGGGAGGCATTTCCGATGAGACGATGCCACTGGATCCTCGCGGCGTTCGTCGCGGGCGTCGTGATGGTGCCCGTTTGCGCGCGGGCGAAGTCGCCGGAGGCGACGTTCGAGGAGCTCTTCGGCGCTCAGGCCAAAGCGGTCGCCGCCACGAGGAGCACCCGCGACGACCTCGCACTCGCAAGGAACCTCCTGAGCCAGGCCGCGCGGCTTCGGGAGAACCCCGCCTTCCGGAACCACCTCTACGAGCGGGCCTTCGAGTTCGCCCTGGTGGGGCCTGGCGGGCACGCCACGGCCGCCAAGGCGCTCGACGAGCTGGAGAAGGCCCTGCCCGACCGCGCGGACGAGTGGGCGGAGAAACGCCTCGCGCTGGACCGGGCGAGGTTCGCCGCCGCCTCGCAACGGCAGAAGGTCTCCCTCGGCACGAGCCTGGTTTCCCGGCTGCTCCACGTGGGCGACGCGAGGGGCCGGGCGGGCAAGTGGGACGAAGCCGGACTGCTCTACCACGAGGCGGTGCGCGTGGCCCGGGCGGTCCGCTCGCCGGACCTGCGCCTGGCGACGGAGAAGGTCAACGCCGCGACGGCGAGAAGGCTGGCCGGGCCGGTCGAGGCCAGGCTCCGGAAGGACCCCAGGGACGCGGCGGCCCGCCAGCAGATCATCGAGCTGTACGTGACGCGGCTGGACGATCCGGCCGGGGCGGCGCGGTTCGTCACGCCCGCCGTGCCCGAGCCGTGGCGGACGTGCGTGCCGCTCGCGGCGGCGGAGGTCGGCACGCTCTCGACCCGCGCCTGCCGGGAGATGGGAGACTGGTACCGCTCGCTGGTGACGTCTCACGGGCGGTGGTGCCGGACGATTCTCGGCCGGCGGGTCCGGGGCTACTACGGGCAGCACCTCGCCAAGGCCCGCGCCGAGGGGATGGCGCCGGCCAAGATCGAGCGGGCCCGCCGGGAACTGAACGCCGCCTTGGAGAAGATCGCCCAGCCGGCGCTGGACGCCCTGGCGGCCGGCGGCGACGCGGCCGTCAAGGAGGCCGTCGGGAAGGCGATCGCCTACCTGAAGCGCACGCAGCAGTCCACCGGCTGCTGGAACCGGTCGTTCCGTCCTCCCCGTCCCAGCCGCACGTCCAGCCGGTATCCCGGACGCACGTCCAGCCGGTCCCCGAGCCGCTCCTCCAGCCCGGCGTACACATCGACCCAGAGGGTCACGGCGCGGGAGACGTTCGCGGCGGTGCTGGCGCTGATCGAATCGGGCGCGCCGCTGACGGACCCGGCCATCGACCGGGGCCTCGGGTGGATGGTCCGGTACAACACCGACGAGATCCGCGCCATCGGCCTGCGGTCCGAGGTCTGGCAGGCGGCGGAGCGGAGAATGCCCGGCAAGTTCATCCGCCGGCTGCATACCGACCTCCAGACGCTGCTGACCGAGGCCACCACGAGCGGCTACCCCGCCTACGTGCCAGAGCCGCCCCCGGACAGCGTCGCGTTCCACCCCGACAGCCCCGGGACGGGCACGCGCAGCCGGGACGTGCACACGCGAATCGCCGCCCGCGCCGCACAGCGACACGCCAGCCGCGACCCCTCGCTGCTCAGCCGCTCGCCCACGCGCAGGACCATCCGCCCGGACCTGTACGCCACCAGCTACGGGCAGACCGGCGTCGGCGCGGCGGCCGACAGGAAGCTCCGCGTGCCGCAGGCCTACTGGACCGTCAGCGGGCGGTACTGGGCCAAGGCGCAGCGCAGCGACGGCTCCTGGCGCACACGCTCCACGTCGTACCCGACCCAGACCGCTGCCGGCGTGGCGGCCCTGGCGACGTGCCTGGCTCGCCAGCACGGCGCCGGGTCGCTGGAGAAGATGGCCGGCAAGGACTTCGCGCCGCTGCGGCGGGCGATGGCGTACCTGGGCAAGGCCCTGCCGTCGCGCCTCGAGGCCATGAAGCGGTCGGCCCGGCCCAGCCGCAGCGGGTACTCCAGCACCAGCGGCGGCGCCGTGGGGTACTACGAGTTCCTGTACGAGCTGTCCCGCGCCACCGCGGCCACGGGGCAGCAGGCGTTCGGCGAGTACGACGTCTACCCCGACGCCCGCGCGTTCCTCCTCACGTGCCAGGGCGACACCGGGCAGTGGGGCAGCAGCGCCTACACCACGGCGCTGGCCACACTGACCCTCCTCCGAGGCGCGCGGATGCACCCGGCTCCGCCCTAGCCCAACGTCGCGACGCGGCAGCGCGGCGGCGGACAGTGAGATCGGCGGAGCGTTCGCAGGACCGTCACCGGTCGCGCGGAAGCTTGCACGTGACGCGGCCGAGCGTCTCGCTTGCCGCGACCTGTCGACCGTCGACGTAGACCTTCAGGCCCGGGCCCTTCCCGTACCTCTTGCCCGTCGCGTCCCAAGCGATCGTCAGCAGGCGGCCGTGATAGAGCACGCCGTCGAGGCAGAAGTACTCCAGGGCGCCGACGCCCACGAGGGGGTTGACCACGAGCCTGTCGTCGGCGCGCGGGCGAAGCCCCACCAACCCCGTGATCACCAGGTCGCAGAAGGCCGAGTGGTTGTAGTGCAGGCTGCGGGGCTTGCCGACGATCCACCGGCCGGTGACGCCGTCGAGGTTCTCCTCGATGACGCACTTGCCGTCCCTGCGGTGTGAGCGGGCGTAGTTCCGCAGGACGTCGAGGTAGTCCTTCTTCGTCACGGCCGACTGCCGGTAGTCGTTGAGGACGTTGGCCAGCGCCACGAGCGCCTGGGTCGTCGCGAACGGCCAGGACGGGCCGTTCCACTGGCAGTCGTGCCCGTGCCGGAAGCGGAACCGCGGGTGGCGGCGCTCGGCCGTCGTGGGCCCGAAGGGGGCGTAGAAGCCCTTCGGGTCCATCAACTGCTTCCAGGCGTCCTCGTAGCCGGGATCGGGCAGGTGGAAGTACCACGGGACGTAGCCGTGCAGCTCGCGGACGTCGGCGAGCTTCGCCGCCGGGGTGCGGTCCCTCCGGCCCTTGTAGGGCAGCACCTTGAAGAACTTCGCCTCGGCGTCCCAGAGGCGCTCCTGCACGAGCCGCTTGATCTTCGCTGCCTTGGCGTCGTACTGCCTGGCGAGGCCGTCGCGCCCCGCGAGGCGTGCGATCCTCGCGATGGCCACCGCGTCGCCGTACATGTACGAGTTGATCGTCGCCCGGTAGCCGCTGCCGCCGATGGACACCTCCATGCCGTCGCGGTCGTCGATCTGCCAGAACAGGCCGCCGGCTCCCAGGCGCGACGCCTCCCACGCCCGGTAGTTCGCGACGAGGTCGTCCAGCAGGCTGGCGATCAGCGCCTTGTCCCTGCAGACGAGGTAGCGGGCCCACAGCGCGTCGGCCGCCCAGAAGCTGTACCGCCGCGGCTCGCCCCCCTTGCGGAACCAGAAGACGGCGTAGTCGTCGAGGTACTTCGCGTCGCGCAGCCAGCGGCCCTCGTAGAAGTGATGGCCGGCGGGGCAACTGATCGTGTTGTGCTTGCCGGACCAGCCCACCTTCGGGAGGAACTCGGTGATGACGAACCCGTCGGGCGTCTTCTTGACGTGCTTGCGGTACGTCCACCAGCGGAAGTAGTACGTCCGCTCGATGACCTTGTCGGCGCACTCGAACAGCGGGATGTTGGCCCGGAGGAAGGCCGCCGCCCGGGCGTTCGGGACGTGGTTGACCACCCGCTCGGCGTGCGAGGCGTTGAACCGCTTCACGTACCGCTCCAGCGCGTCGGTCGTCAGCAGGAAGGGCTTCGCGGGGCCCGGCGCGGAGGCCCCCGGCGTCGCCCGCGACGCGTCCCAGCCGAGGTCCTCGCCGTCGTGGAGGGCCAGGCCGATCTGCTCGCCCCGGTTGCGGCCGTTGTACCACAGCAGCCAGCGGTCGCTCTCCTTCGCGAAGACGGCGAACGGCTTGTAGCAGGAAGCCCCGTCCCAGGTGTCCTCGCCGGGGGAGAGGATCGGGTTGGCCGGGTGGCGCTGCCAGTTCGTGATCCCGTCGCGCGACCGCGCCAGGCCGATCCGCGCCAGGTGCTTGTGCTCGAAGCCGATGTAGAACATCACGTACCACTCGCCCCGGCGGATCACCTGGCAGGCCGTCACCTTGTCCTGTTCCCAGCGGCGGGCGGGATCCGCCCGGAAGACGGGGTTGGACGGGTGCTTGCGCCAGTGCACCCCGTCCGGGCTCGTGGCGCAGCCGATGGCGTCCGGCTCGTACTGCTCGCCGCCGGAGTACCACATGACGAACCGCTTCCGCCCGGCGTCCCAGATCACGTGCGGGCACATTACCGCGACGCCCTCCCACTTCGCCTCCGGCGAGAGCACCGGCTTGTCGCTCGTCCGCTTCCATGTCACGCCGTCGGTGCTGGTGGCGCGGCCGATCCACGAGCGCTCGCCGCTCTGGCCCGTGTACCACATGTGATAGCCGTCCGGGCGCTTCACGACGGACATCCGGTTGACGTCGCGTTCCCACTTCGTCGCCGCGTTCGGCCCCAGCACGATCACCGGGTCGCCCCAGCGGATGCCGTCGGTGCTCCGGACGAGGGCGAGCGATCGCTTCGGCCGCCAGGAGACGTACATCCAGTACTCCCGGCCCTCCCGCAGCACGGAGATGTCGAACATCGTGCCCAGCTTGCCCCCGCCCAGGACGGGGTTCTTCTCGTACTTCCGCCAGCCGCCGGCGGTCTCCGGCGGCCGCGTCGCCTTCCGCGGCATGGGCGTCTCCTTCCTCGGCTCGACGGCCCTGTCGAGCACGCCGGCCGCGGCTCGCCGGGATGCGGGCGGGCGCCGCCCCGCCGGGGCCTGCTCCGCCAACGCACCGCCGGCTGCGGTCACCAACGCGATCAGCACACCGCGCCGACAGGATCGCCAAAGAGCGTCTGGTCCAGTCATTTGTGCCTGTCTCCTTCCTGCCCGTCGGGCCGCCCGACCGCTCGCGACACCGCGGCGTCAGCCTCGCGGGCCGCCCATTGTATCGATGGCCACGGCAAAAGGGACCACCTTGCCCCGGACGGCCTGCCCCTGCCGGAACGGGGGGG
>CAZXOC010000421.1:0-5147 GCA_964642165.1 uncultured Planctomycetaceae bacterium
CGCCGGACAGGCCGCCGGGCAGGCTGCCGGACAAGTCGGCGGACAGGTCCATTCGGCGTTGCCGCACGGACGAGCCATGAATCTGCGTACGGCTGGCCGCTGGGCGGCCGGTCGTTTGTGCAGAAACTCGAGGCGTTGCTGGGACGAACGCTCCTGCCGCGGAAGCGGGGCCCAGAGCCCAAGGCCAAGCAAGAAGCCAAACGGAATTGAGTATGGTGTTTCCGGGATTGGAATTGCGGAATTGGTCATTCTCCCGTGCGTCGAAGAAGCTCGCCAGTGGACCCGGCCCATGCCGAACACGTGCCTGGCGAAGGCCCCCGGGCCGACGCAGTGCGTGGCCCCGGAATGGCCTATCCGTGCAGGCGCGGCCGCTTAGTCTTCCTTCGCAGCCTTGGCCCGTTCGGCCTCCGCGGCTTTCTGCTTTTCCCAGGCGGCCCTGTCCTTGGCGTACTGCTCCTTCAGCTTCGCGATCGTCGTTTCGGCCTCGCGGATGCGGCGCTCGGTGTCGGCGAGGGTCAACTCCTTTCGAAGCCGGCCGGAGAGCCACCGGCGGGCCGATCTGGCGTCCATGCCTTTCGGCGTCGGCAGCTTGATCGGCGTTTCCTCCAGAACCCAGTCGTCGCTGCGCTGTGTGGCCAAGGGAATGCCGCGCCCGTTGACGATGTTCGCCATCGGGTTTCGCGCCCAGGCGTAGCGGTAGTGCTTCGGGAGCGGCACGAACGGGCTGCTGAGGGTCAGCATGTTCCGCTTGTATTGGAGACGGTTGCGGCTGTCTCGCTTGCCGTCGGTGTACCAGTCGATCTCGGCCGGGCAGAACCGGCGGTCGGCCCCGGCGATGGCGAAGCCCAGCAGCTTCCCATCGCTGTCGTCTCTGGTCTTGACGGCCGTGCTGAGGGTCAGCCGGATCTTCCCATCGGCGACCTTTACCTCGGTGATCGCCGGCGGCAGCCAGTTCTCCTCGGCGCCCCGCCCGGCGAGGAGCCCGTACCGGGTCGTCAGCGCCCACTTGGCGGCCCGCTCGCCGACGGGGACCTTGATCTGCGGATGGTACCAGCTCTTGCGCTGATCGAAGCTGCTTACGAAACCGATGGTCTCGTCACCGGCGTTGCGGAAGTCAACGAACGTCTTGTACTGGCCCTCCCGCAGGAGCACGCCAACGTCGTACATCGGCTGCACGAAGCTCTCGCGCGTCTGCGGCGCCCCGGCCGTGCAGAGCGAGATGATGCAGAACGGGAGCTTCTCATCCGCCAGCGCTCGCCGCCATGCGGTGATCATCTTGCCGAAGGCCTGGTAGTACATCCGCGCCCCCGCCGAACCGCTGAAGCAATTGTTGAACCCGTGGTGGAACAACGCCCCCGCCACCGCCAGGCCCTCGAGCGGCCGGATCATGCTGGCGTAGCGGCAGCCCGGGCGGTTCTTGTCGGCGACCGGGCCCGGCCGAAGGTCGCTCGGCGGCTTCTGGCCCGCCGGGATGGGCTGGCCCTTCTTCTTGCGGGCCTCGTTTCGCCGGTGGAAAGCGGCGATGCGCCTCTCCAGGTCGGCCTTCGGGTCGAACGCGGTGATCTTCTCGGCCCATTCCTTGCGCATCGCCCGCGTCTCGGCGCCGGGGACCTTCTTCAGCACCGCCTCGGGCGTCCAGGCCTCGACGGTGGTCCCGCCGACGGATACGTCGATCAGGCCGATCGGCACCTGCGCAGCCATGTGGAGCCGCCGGGCGAACACGTAGCCGATCGCCGACAAATCCCGCGCCGCCTCCGGCGTGCAGACATCCCAGTCGCCCTTGCGGAAGTGCCGCTTCGACCAGTCGCTCCACTCGTGCAGCCGCTGGAAGCTCGCGACCGACTTGAACCCCTGCCCGCGCGGCATCGTCAGCAGGCGGATCTGGGGGAAGTTCGCCGAGATGACCTCCAGCTCCCCGTCGTCCACCTTGCTGATGGGAAACTCCATGTTGCTCTGCCCGCCGAGGACCCAGATGTCGCCGATGAGGATGTTCTCGAGCTTGAGCGTTCTGCTCTTGCCTTTGATCCGCATCACCTGTGGCGTGCTGCTTGCCGGCATGGGCTTGAGGGACACCTTCCACGAACGGTCGGAACCGGCGACGGTATCGGCGGTCTGTCCGGCGAACGATACGGTGATCTTCTCGCCGGGGCCCGCCCAGCCCCAGATGGTGACGGGCTTGTCCCGCTGCAGGACCATGTTCGTCTGGAAGATGTTGCTCACGCACAGGTCCTTGCCGATGGCCGGAACGTCGACGACATCCTCGCGAGGCAGTTTCGTCCGGCTACCTTGCGCATCCACGATTCCACAGCAGAACGAAACCAGGATCAGGTACGACAGGATCAGATGCCGAATCATCTCAAGTCCCTTTTGTGAAGACACTATGCCTTGCGGCCCGGCTACACTCACCTATTCCAAGTCTCCCTTGATCACACGGATGGGGCCCTCCCGGTGCTTTGCTGCTATCACACTGTGCATAAGCGGCAATCACGAGGCCCTCGGACTCCATTTGCATGAAGTCGCCGCAGCGACGCTCCGTTCGGGACGAGCCCACTGCTTTCCTATCCCCGTACGACCGAGTCCTACTCGGTGCGCATCAACTCGGGGTATTCGTCCGAGGCCTCAATTTCACGGATCGTTTCGCGAACGACCTTGGCCTTTTGGAGACTCAATCTCCGAGGGAAGTTCTTCTCGCCTTTCTGGAAGCGGTCGGCGATCCGTTTCAGTTCCGGAACGGTGGACTTCGCGTGGGCGCCGTAGCTGAGCAGGATCTTCATCAGTTGGGGGGTTCGCTTCTCGCTGGCCCAGGGGTTCTGCGTTCGTATGTACTTCACGCACGCTTCGATCCCTTCCCTGACGCGATGCTTCGCCAAGAGCCGCAGCCCCTCCATGCGGATCCCGTCGGCGAACATGATCCCGCTCGGGGCGGGCTCGACGATCGCCCTGTGGATGGCGGGCAGGAGAGGTTTGACCTCCTCGAAGCTGAGATTGGCGTAGACGCTCCCCAAGGTGCCTCTCGCCCGCCCGTCTTCGTTCTGAAGGCCGGCACGGACGGCCTTCATAAGCCGCTCGCGGTCGATGCCTTCGAGGGACTTGCTGATCAGACCGCCTCGCCTGGCGAACAGGGCGAAGCAGAGGTAGCGCTGCTCCATATTGCGAGGGTCGTTCTTGGGGTCGCTCTTCGTGAGCCTTTCGAGCATCTCGGGAACGGCCGCTTTGGCCGGCTGGCCAATCCCCGCAAGTGCCTCGGCAGCCAGGATTCGCAGCCACAGGTCGTCGCTGCGGAACGTCTTGAGCAATGCCGGTACCGCCGACCCGCCGCGCGTGCGCTGCATCTTGAGCGCCTGGCAGGCGCCGTATCGCGTGTAGAGGTCCGGGGCGTCCAGCAGACGGATCAACCGGTCCATCACGTCGTCCTGCCGGCGTCCCAGCGCCATCCCCGCCCGCTCCCGGACGACGGGCGACCAACTGCCCAGGCGGGCAAGGAGCTGCTCGGTGCTCAGCTTGTCGTAGAAGCTGTTGCGATCCTTGTTGCTCCAGCCCCGGCCGTCGTCGATGAGGCTTTGGGCGGTGGGCGCGTCCACCGGCGGGATGCAGCTTTTCCGCTTGCCCGTCAGGTGGATCTTCTTGAGCGGCATCGCGTAAGCCAGGAGATAGGCCCCGGTGCAGTCCCAGCCCGGGTAGCTGTCGTTCCTCATGGCCGGCGGCCCCTGGTGGAGGAAGGTTCCGTCCCAGCGGCGCGCGAGGTCGTAATACCAGGCGCCGAACTCCTTCATCCACGCCCCGGTGGCGCGGGGGCCCAACTGCGCCACGCCGGGCAGCGACCACAGCATGTTGAAGAAGTTGCCGGTGTGACCGGTGTCGCGTTCGGGGCCATGGGAGGCGACGCACATCCGCGAGAAGTACCGGGCCCCCTCGACATCGCCGAGCAGGTGGAACATCAGCGCGGCGATTCCGTCCTTGCCGTTGTCCTCGTGCATCTGGATCCAGGGGCGGTGGTCGCCGTAGGGAACGCTGCCCTTGCCGACGTAGAACCGGAGCAGACGCACACTTCTCTTGATGGCCCGATTCAGCCTGGGATCTCTCACCCCCGCTTCCCGCGCCAGGATCAGCGAGGTGGTCAGCGGCAGGCCCGGGGCGTTCATCATCCCGTAGCCGCCGAGTCGTCCGTCGGGCCGCGCGAAGCGGTGGCCCCAGGAGCCGACGATGCTTTGCCCGTTCGCCGCTTCGAGTGCGAGACGCCGCAAGCCCGGCATGACCGACTCGTCGCCGGTCGCCATCGCGTACTCGGAGAGCAGCATGATAACGTAGCCGTAATACCACGTCTGGAAGCTGCCGGCCGAGTAGCCCGCCGCCCATTTGGCCTCCCTCTTCACCAGCGGAAGGTATTCGGGATTGCCGCTGGCCAACAGCGCCAGGGCATTCAGGCAACGCGTGATCGGGTTCTGCCGGTAGGAGGGGGCCGCGACCCGTTTCGCCAGCGCCTTGCAGCCTTGCTCGAGAATGCGCTTCGACTTCGGGCAATCGTAGGGGGCGGTTGCGCTGTACGTGCCGAGGACAGGCAGCTTCACGACGACCGTCTTCGTCCTGCCGCCCCGCCAGCGGATGAGCGACAAGGAGCCGCGGCGGCCCTCCTTCTCGGCCTCGGTGAGCGCCTTGCCCATCTCGGTGCGAGGGTCGTAGGAGAACGGCTTGCCGCCGACTCCCAGGATCACGTCGCCGACCGCGAGGACCCCGTCGGCCGGGGAGTTCCTGTCCACCTTCGTGATGCGGATCTGCCGCGCGTCGGCGGTCACCAGCCTGTCGCTGTACATCCACCCGCGCGCCCCAGTGGCCCCGAGCGTCCAGTCGTGGTTCGCGCCCTTGGGGATCGCGTCGCCCTTGGTGAAGTCGGGCATCGCCATCTTCTTCGCGGCGCCGACGAGCGGGCCGGGCAAGACCAGAAATGCGGCAAGCGCCAGCGAGGCGATTCCGGGGAACGGATGGATGTCAGTTCTCATGATGGTCCTTCGCCGGAAACTGTACCGCCTGTCTGGCACTGGGAAGCCCAAGCGGGATGTCCTGGATAGCCTCTGGCCGATCCCGGCGCCCCGGGACCATCGGCCTTCCCGGCGATTCTATCGCCGATCCCGGCATCCGCAAGCACGTCT
>CAZXOC010000422.1:0-5145 GCA_964642165.1 uncultured Planctomycetaceae bacterium
AACGAGGACGCCCCCGTGCCGAAGGAGAACCCCTTCAAGGTCCTGTACCGCAAGCAGGCCGCGTCCGAGAAGGGCATCCCGGCCTGGCCGGTGAAGCCGACGGCCGCCGAGCTGTAAGCGCGGCGCGGGGCGGGCGCTCCGGAAAGGACGACAGACCATGGGCATCGTGACCCGACGAGACTTCCTCCGGTCCCTGGCCGGCGGCACGGCGGCGGCGCTGGCGACCCGCCTGCCGGTCGCCCTCGGCGCCGAGCCCCCGCGCCGGCCCGACGTCCTGTTCCTCGCCATCGAGGACGTCAGCGCCATGCGCTTCGGCTGCTACGGGGACAAGGTCTGCCGGACGCCGAACATCGACAGGCTCGCGGGGCGGGCCGTGCGGTTCGACCTGGCCCACTGCACCGCGCCGCCGTGCAACCCCTCGCGGACGGCCCTGCTGACCTGCCGGCGCCCCGAGACGACGAAGGTCTTCGGCAACCGGGACGACTGGCGGAAGATGCATCCCGGCATCCTCACCATGCCGGCGCACCTCAGGAAGCACGGCTACGAGACGGTCCGCATCGGCAAGATCTTCCACGGCAAGTTCGAGCACGACGCGAGCTGGAGCCGCGTGGTCCGCGAGCGCGCGGGCCTGCCGCCCGCCCGCCGGCGCCGCCGGGCGCTGAAGGGCCCCGGCGTGGAACTGGCCCGCAAGCAGCAGGAGGCCCTGCGGCGCTGGCGCCAGGCCGGCAAGAAGGGCCGGCCCCCCAGGAGCGGCGTGCCGTTCCTCTACGGCCCGTCGGGGCTCACCGACGAGGAGGAGGCCGACGGCGGCGCCGCCACCAACGCCATCCGCGTGCTTCGCGACAAGCACGACAAGCCGCTGTTCCTCGCGCTCGGCTTCCACAAGCCCCACCTGGCCTTCACCGCGCCGGACAAGTACTTCCAAATGTACCCGCCGGAGAAGATCGAGCTGCCGAAGAACCCCCCGAACGACCTGGACGACATGCCACGCCCGCCGGGGCAGAGGGACCAGAAGTCCTTCACCCCCAAGATGTGGCGCGAGGCCATCGCCGCCCACTACGCCTGCCTGACGTTCGTGGACGCCCAGGTGGGGCGCGTGCTGGAGGCCCTCGCCGAGTCCGGCCGCGCCGACAGCACCATCGTCGTCCTCTGGAGCGACCACGGCTTCCTGCTGGGCGAGCACTTCGCCTGGCGCAAGGGCGCGCTGTTCGACGAAGGGCTGATCGTCGCGCTGATCTTCCACGTGCCGGGGCTCACCCGGCCGGGCGTATGCAAGCGCCCCGTCGACTCGATCGACATCTTCCCGACGCTGTTCGACCTGTGCGGCGTCCCGATGCCCAAGGGCATCCAGGGCATCAGCATGAAGCCGCTGCTGGCCGATCCGTCGCGGCCGTGGCGCAAGGGCGCCATCAGCTCCAGCGGCTCGCGCGGGCGGAGCATCCGCACGGAGCGCTTCCGCTACAGCGAGTACGGCGGGGCGGACCAGGCCGAGCTGTACGATCACAAGACCGACCCCGGCGAGTTCACCAACGTCGTGAAGGGCCCGAAGCACGCCGACACGGTGGCCGAGCTGTCCCGGCTTCTGAGGGCGGACTGGAAGGCCACGCTGCCGGACTCGTGACGCCCCCTCGGCCCCAGGAACGGAGAGGCCCCGCATGACCTACCAGCGCAGCTTCGA
The DNA here is from genome assembly GCA_964642165.1 of uncultured Planctomycetaceae bacterium. Classification (GTDB taxonomy): domain Bacteria; phylum Planctomycetota; class Phycisphaerae; order SM23-33; family SM23-33; genus CAYRVX01. Next base: position 1,679 of record CAZXOC010000422.1, read on the forward strand.
GGTCCGCACGAGCGGGCATCGGGACGTCCATGACGTCACCGGCGAGGTGGCACGCGTCGTGGCCGAGTCCGGCATCCGCACGGGCACGGCGCACGTCTTCCACGTCGGCAGCACGGGGGCGGTCGGCACGATCGAGTTCGAGCCGGGCCTCCAGCGGGACCTGCCTGACGTGCTCGACAAGCTCCTTCCCCCCAGCCGCAGCTACGGCCACGAGCAGGCCTGGCACGACGGCAACGGCCACTCCCACCTCCAGGCGACGCTGCTGGGGCCGTCGCTGACCGTCCCCGTCGCCGAGGGGCGCCTCGTCCTCGGCACGTGGCAACAGATCTTCCACCTCGAATGCGACGTCAAGCCGCGCCGGCGGAACCTCGTGGTGACCGTCCACGGGGACTGACCGCCGCGGCCGGCTGCGGGCGGCTCAGCCCAGCTCCAGCGCGTCGGCGATGAGGCAGCCCTCGCACGGGCAGAACGCCCGCAGGTTCGCTTCCGGCGTGCCGGGCGGGGTCTCGCAGCCGGGCTGGAGGATGAAGCGCTCGCCGCCCTCGGCGATGCATCGCCGCGCGGCGGCGGCGACGTGCTCCGGCGTGCCCCGCAGCAGGACGGCGGCCGGGTCGAAGTTGCCGCACAGGCACACGTCCGGCCCGACGGCCGCGCGCGACCGGCCGACCGGCACCATCCAGTCCAGGTCGATCACGTCCGCGCCGCTGGGCGCCAGGTCCGCCAGCAGGTCGTTGATGTTCCCGCAGATGTGCAGCTTGACGAGCCCCCCGGCCTCGTGAACGGCTGCGAAGAGCTTCTTCTCCCACGGCAGGACGTGCCGGCGGAACAGCTCCGGCCCGACGAGGCTGGCCGCGGCGTCGCCGACGCCGATCGTGTCGGCCCCGGCCTCGACCTGCCGCCGGGCGAAGTCGATGGCGTTGCTCGTGATGACCTCGGCGGCCTGGTGGAACGCCTCCGGCGTGTCGATCAGGTCGATCATGGTCTGCTCGACGCCGCGCAGGTCGCCGTACTGGGCGATGGGCCCCTCGACCCAGCCGAGCACGCTGTGCGTCTCGCCGACCTCGGTGGCCATCTTCGCGACGCTCTCGATCCGCTGCCGCGTGCGCGGGGCGGCGTCGAAGTCCAGCGGCCCGAGCTTCGCGACGTCCCCGGGCGTCTTCAGCAGCACGTCCCTCGGCACGCCGACGCCCTCCTCGGGGTAGTCGAACGCCATCCCGTACGCGCTGGACTCCCGCCACGGGTCGCTGATCGCGCTGGTCTGGTCGACGTCGAAGGTCCGCGTCACGGCGAGCTGCGCCTCGGCCAGGACGTCGCCGTCGAGGTAGAAGTCGCGATACGTCCTGCCCACGTGGTGGGCCGCCCAGGACATGAAGATCGGCGTGACCGGCACGCGATCGCGCGCCTCGCCCCGAATCGCCGCGAGATAGCGCTGCTTGGAGATCATCCCGCCACTCCTTTCCGCCCGCCAGCCTATCCGGCGCCGCCGCGCGTTTCCAGCGCCGCCCGGCCACCGCGGTTGACCCCGCCCCGGCGGGGGAGTATCACGGGAGCATGATCCACTTGGTCCGCAGCCTTCTGGCCCTGCCGTTCCAGGTGCTCGGCGGCGTCCTGGCGGCGTTCGGCGTGCCGGCGGGGATGAGCCTGCTCAAGGCCGCCTGGTGGATCAGCGGCAGCGGCGCCACCGGCGTTCGGGCCCTCGCCCAGGTCAAGCGGTACGAGGGCGGCGAGGCGGCCCTGACGCAGGCGCGCGACTGGCTTTCCCGCCGCCCCCGCGTCGAGCTGGCGGCCTTCACCGGCCTGCTTCTCCTGGACGGCGGGCGGCTGGACGAAGCCCGCGATTGCCTGCGGCAGGGCGGCCGGCTCGGCGCCGACCGCGAGGGCAACCTGGAGCTGCTGGAGGTGCTGCTGGCCTACCGCGATCCGGACCCGGCGGTCATCGAGGAGCTGGCCCGCCGTCTCGAGCCCCGGCGCGACCTCAACGGCCTGGTCCGCAAGCTCGTCCTCGAGGAGCGCATGTGGCAGGAGGTCCTCGCGCGGCGCTTCGACGCGGCGCGGGACTACGCCGAGCACCTGCTCGCCGTCGGCCGCGATGCCCAGGCCTCCCTGGCCATGTGGGCCCTCGAGACCCGCCAGGGGCGCGGGCCCGAAGCGGCGCGGCACTTCGTCGCCGCCCGCGGGATCCCCTCGCCCCACGGCGCGTACCTGCGCTACCTCGCCGCCGCGTCCATCGACGCCGCCACCTACGCCGAAGAGGCCCTCGCCGAGCTGGCGGAGGCCGATCCCGCCCTCGTCGAGAAGGCCCGACGCGACGTCGCCCGGTGGAGGGCCACGTCATGACGCTCTCGATGGCCCTGTCCCTGCTGCCGGGCCTGGTCATCGGCCTGAGCCTCCACGAGTTCGCCCACGCCTTCAGCGCCAGCCTGCTCGGCGACGACTTCCCCCGCCGCCAGCGGCGCGTCAGCCTCAACCCATTCCGCCACCTCTCCCTGCTGGGCACGCTGGCGATCTTCGTCCTGCCCTTCGGCTGGGCCAAGCCTGTCCGCGTGAACCTGTACAACTTTCGCCGTCCCAAGCGCGACTACCTGCTCAGCAGCCTCGCCGGCCCGGCCGCCAACGTCCTCGTCGTCGCCCTGTGCTTTGCCCTGATGCAGCTCACCCGCCGCAGCTACCTGTTCGGCCCCGCCCCCGCGCTGCTGATGGAGATCGGGCACTACTCCCTGCTGCTGGTGGCGCTGATCAACGCCATCCTCGCGACGGTGAACCTGCTGCCCATCCCGCCGCTGGACGGCTCGAAGATCTGGCCCGTGCTGATCCCCTCCCTCAAGCCGGACTTCGGCGGCAAGTCGTCGCGCCTCTTCATCATCCTGCTGGTCATCCTGCTGTGGACCGGCGCGATCGAGCCGGTCTTCGGTTTCGTCCTGGGCACCGTGGCCGATGCCGCCCCGACGACCGACGGGGCCCGCTTCGTCCGCCTGGCGGAGAGGGGGCACCTCGCCTACGAGCGGGAGCAGTACGACCGGGCCGTCGAGCAGTACACGGCGGCGCTGCACATCAACCGCTGGTCGGCCGAAACGTGGATCAGCCGGGCCTATGCCCACGCGGGGCGGGAGGACTGGCCGGCCGCCCTGGCCGACCTGGACGCCACCATCAAGCTCCGCCCGGCGACGTACCAGGCCCTTGAGTTCCGTGCCGACGTCCTCGACTGGCTCGGCCGGGGCGACGAGGCCGCCCGCGACCGCCGGGCCGCGGCCTCGCTGCGCAAGGAGTTGGGCTTGCCACCCGCGACGTCCGCCACCGCGCCGGCGACCGCCTCCGCCCCCGCCGGCGGCTAGCCCGCCTCGCCTTCGAGAGAACCATCGCCGCCGTTCGGCGTCCAATGCTACGGCAGTGAGATGCGATCCACACGGGCCCGCAGCCCAGGAGACCTCGCCATGAGAACCGCCCGCCTGCTGCTTGTTGCCCTCCTC
>CAZXOC010000423.1:0-5126 GCA_964642165.1 uncultured Planctomycetaceae bacterium
GCCGTCAGTCCTTCAGCTTGAGCAGCTCGACCTTGCGGAACTCCACGGGATGGCTTTCGGACTGGAGGGAGATCGTCCCGCCGGTGAGCATCTTCTTCTGCCCGGCCTGGATCAGCTTCTTCGCGTCCCCGTCCCGCTCGTCGAGCTGCGGGTCGGTGTAGACGAGCACCGTCTTGCCCTCGACGACGTGCTTGATGGTGTTGCCGCGCACCTCCACCTCGGCCGTGACCCACCGGTCGCCGCGGTACGTCTCGGAGCTGGAGTTGATCACGTGCCGCTTGATGAGCTTGCCGTCCATCACGACGTGTGTGCCCGGCGTGCAGAGGTTCCCGGTGGGGCGCTTGCCGGTCTCGCGCCCGCCCAGGAGCTGCACCTCGATGGACACCGGGAAGTTCTGGCCCTTGCGCATGCTCTCGGCGCTCTGGCCGTGGATCATGATGCCGCTGTTGCGAAAGGCCCACCCGGGCCCGCCGGGAACCTGCTTGCCCACGAAGCGGTATTCCACCCGCAGGCGGTAGTTGCCCGTCAGCTTCTCCTGGTAGAACAGGTGCCCGAACTTGCCCCCGAACTTCTCGTACTTGTCGTAGCAGACCTTCATCACGCCGTCGGCCACGCGGAAGGTGTTGCCGTAGTTGTCTCCCAGGTCGTGGCCGGTGATCTTGACCTTCCAGCCCTTCAGGTCCTTCCCGTTGAAGAGCTGGGTCCACTTCTCCTTGGCGGCCTTGTCTGCCGGCTTGTCCGCGGCGGCGGCGATCAGGAGCGAGGCGAAACTGGCGGCGGCGATCCCTGCGGTTGTCATCATCCTGTCCTTTGGCTTGGGGCCGGCGCCGCCCATGGCGGCGGGTGCCGGCCGAACGGACTCCTCCCCGCGGCGATCGCGAGGTGCTGAGAGGCATTGTACCGCAACACGTCCCCGGCTCAAACCGGCGGGCCGGGGCGGTTCCGCCACGATCACGGTCCGACAGCGCCCAGACGGGGCTCGAGAAGATCGCTGCCCACCGCGAGCGTCGTTGACGAACGCACGAGATGAGCACATGCTGATGCTCGGCGCCCGAGGACGGCCCCGGGCCTGCCGCCTCACGAAAGCTGCCTGTTGAGGGGAGAGGACCATGGCAACGAGTCTCATGCCCGCGTGGACGGGAGTGCTGGTCGCGGCGTCTCTGGCGGCGGGCCTGACGCCGGGCGGCGCGGGGGCCGCACAGACCCCGCGCGCGAGCGCCTCCCGACCGGCAGGCATCGCGGCCGGGTACGCGTCGGACCGCGGCATCGCGAAGGACCCCGACGTCGTCTTCGCCGACGACTTCGAATCGTGGCCCGCCGACACCCAGCCCCCTTCCGGCACGTGGGGGATCCGGCAGAGGAAGACCAGCCGCACGTCCGTGATCCCGGGCAAGGTCGCGCTCGCCGGGAGGCCCGGGCCCGGCCGCAAGGTGCTCGAGATCGCCTGCTGGACCGAGGGCACGGGATCGCAGGCCGGCGGCCTGAACCGGAAGCTCGGCAACTACAACCACGCCGGGGAGGGCCTCGGCAAGGGGCATGACGAGCTGTACATCCGGTACTACGTCCGGTTCGACGCGGCCTACCGCGCCGTCCGCAACCACGGCGCGAATCTCGGGGGGCGCGACGTGACGCGCAAGGGCGCCGCCTGGGTGGGGATGGCCGGCATCCGCGACGTCTCCACGCGGGGGTACTTCTACTCCGGCGTCCAGCCGCGCGGCAAGCGCGGGAGCCGGCAGCTCGAGATGGGCTTCTACAGCTACCACCTCGACAAGCGAGGGCCGTGGGGCGAGAACTACCCGGTTCGCCGGTCGCTGCCCGTCGCGGTGGGGACGTGGCACTGCGTGGAACGCCACATGAAGCTCAACTCGGTGGACCCGTCGCGGGCCGACCCCGCCGTCGCCGACGGCATCGAGGAGCTGTGGATCGACGGCGAGCTGACGATCCGCAAGGAAGGCGTCCGGTTCCGCCGCGTCCCGCAGCTTCGCATCACCTACTTCTCCCTGGGGACCTACTACCACGGCCTGCCGAAGGAGTACGGTCGCGACCGGCCGATCCGCGTCCACTTCGACCACGTGGTGATCGCACGGAAGTACATCGGCCCGCTGGGCAGCGGGACGTCGCGGCGGACCGGCGCCAAGGCTCCCTGAGCGAAGCGCCGCTACCGCGCGCCGCGGGCGGGCTTGACCCGCTCGCGGCAGACGCCCTCGTGGACGAGCACCGTGTCGCCCGGCCGGGCCCTCTCGGCCGCGGCGAGGCCCACGTCAGTTCGCCTTCGCCCCGTCCACGCGCGGCGGGTCGGGCGCGACGAACGGCGGGCGGTAGACGCGGATCTCGCGGATCGCCGCGCGCCCGGTCAGCTCCAGCGTGTGCCGCCCGTTGCGCAGGCCCTGGGCCAGCGTCGTGACGTGCTCGCGCGCCGCGTCGGCGACCTTCGGCGGGCGCCAGGTGTCCACGAACAGCGGCCGGACGCGCCAGCGGGTCTCGAAGCCCTTCGGCACGGGCTTCTTGCGGTACGTGCAGGTCCGCTGAAGGTGCCAGTCCCCCGGCTCGATGACGACGCGCCCAGACCGCGAGACGAACCTCGCGTCGTGCGTGCCGATGCCGTCCCGGCCCGTCTTCGAGCCGATCACCTCGAAGCGGAACTTCGTGCCGTACTCGTCGCTCGACAGGATGCGGGCCCGCCAGTCCTCCAGGATCGGCGGCTTGGCCCACGTGACGCGGATGACCGCCGGCCAGACGTTGTGGATCGTGCTCGGCCGCGTGAGGCAGTAGCAGCCGGGCAACTCCGACGGCCGCCTGCCGTCGATCCGCACCTCCGCCGTGCCCCCCTCGCCCGCGCCCGACGCGACGGCGTCCACGCGGTTGCCCTCGAACGCCAGCGTCAGCTTGCCGCCGGCCCACGTCGCGTCGCGGCCGACGCGGTACGTCCGCATCAGCCCGCGCGACTGCTCCGTCATCCGCCCGGGCTGGTGGACGAGCTGGCGCTTGATCAGCTCGGCCATCAGGTGGCACCCCTGGTCGTTCAGGTGCACGTTGTCCCGCAGCAGCGCCTTCGACGGCAGCTTGTGGTCGAGGAGGTACCGCTTCCACGGCGGGCGGATGTCGATCAGCTCGCAGCCGTAGCGCTCGGCGACCTTCGCGATGTGTCCGGCCATGAACGCCGTCCAGCCCTTGTCGACGTACCCCCCTTCGGCGTCGGGCGTCTCCTTGGCCGTGACGTGGTCGGTGTAGATGGCGATCTCCGCGGCCGTGCGCTGACGCGTGAAGCGGATGATGTCCTCGTAGCGGCGGTGGTCGCCGTAGACGTGGAAGATCAGCAGGTCCGGGTAGGCCGGGTACAGGTCGTGGACCGCCGTGCGCACCAGCAACTGCGAGGCGAAGCCCCCGATGGCGCGGTTGCGGATCTCCAGGTCGGCGTGGGGGAAGCGCTTCCGCAGGTCGTCGGCGACGAGCTTCCACCACGGCTGGGCCGTGATCGACTGCCCGTAGAACAGGATGCGGACCTTGCGGCGGTTCTGGGGCGTGCTGGTCGCCAGCAGCCCCATGGTCCGCTGGATGTGGCGCCCCCACGACGACGTGTCCCGCGGCGCCGCCGGCGGGGGGTAGCTCTCGGCGGCCAGCGCCGCCGCCGCCAGCAGCAGACTCGCGGCGAGAAACCAGATGGCGTGATGGGTCATGCGGGTCACTCCTTCGCCCGCGCGGCTTGCCCCCGCGCGGCCGCGGGCCATCCTACCGGCTTGCCCCGCGGCTGCAAGAACGCCGCCGCGCGCCCTTGACCGCCGCGGCGGGCTCGGGAACAATCGCCTGCGACGGCTGTCGTGTGGCGGCTGCTCAGGTCCGCCTCGTCAGGCTTCCCGTGGAGGACGTGCGATGATCGCCTTGCCAGGACGTTGGGGCGCCGCGGCGCTGCTGCCGGTCGCGTTCATGCTGTCGACGGTCGCCCGAGGCGCCGAGGGCGGCGCGCCGTGGAAGCGGCACACGATCGACCGGTCCTCCCGCGGCGCCGACGGCGTCCGCCTGGCCGACGTCAACGGCGACAAGCTGCCGGACATCGTGACCGGCTGGGAGCAGGGCGGCGTGACGCGCATCGCCGTCAACCCGGGGCCGAAGAAGGCCCGCGAGCCCTGGCCGGCCGTCACCGTCGGCACGGCGCGCAGCGTCGAGGACGCCGTCTTCGCCGACCTCGACGGCGACGGGCGGCTCGACGTCGTCTCCTGCTGCGAGGGCAAGACGCGGAGCATGTTCGTCCACTGGGCGCCGAAGGACCCCGCGAAGCTCCTCGACCCCAAGGCGTGGGTAACCGAGTCGCTTCCGCCCACGCAGGGCGAGATGGCCTGGATGTTCTGCGTGCCCGCGGCGCTCGACGGCCGCCACGGCGTGGACCTCGTCGCCGCCGGCAAGGCCCGCGGGGCGAAGGTCGGCTGGCTCGAGGCACCCGCCGAGCCGCGGAACCTCCACGGCTGGCAGTGGCACCCGCTGATCGGGGCGAGCTGGATCATGTCCCTCGTCCTGGCCGACATGGACGGCGACGGCGATCCGGACATCCTCGTCTCCGAGCGCCGCGGCGCGACGCCCGGGTGCTACTGGCTCGACAACCCCGGGCCCGGCGCCAAGCAGCGCCGGAGCTGGCCGATCCACCGCATCGGCCCGACCGACAAGCAGGTGATGTTCCTGTGCGTGGCCGACCTGGACCGCGACGGGCTCGACGACGTTCTCGTGGCCGCCAAGCCCCGCGAGATCCACTTCCACCGCCGCAAGGCCCGCGACGGGACGGACTGGGAGACGCACCGCATCGGCATTCCCGAGTCCGCCGGCACGGCCAAGGCCGTCCAGGTCGGCGACGTCGACCTCGACGGCAGGATGGACGTCGTCTTCACCTGCGAGGGCGCCTCCAAGAGCAAGAGCGGGTGCATGTGGCTGCGCTACCGCAAGCGCCCCACGGACGCCGTCTGGGAGGCGCGCGACATCTCCGGCCCCGAGGGCGTCAAGTACGACCTCGTCGAGCTGATCGACCTCGACGCCGACGGCGACCTGGACGCACTGACCTGCGAGGAGTCCGCCAACCTGGGCGTCATCTGGTACGAGAACCCCACCCGCGGCCGGCGGTAGGCCGCCGCCGTCCGCCG
>CAZXOC010000424.1:0-5123 GCA_964642165.1 uncultured Planctomycetaceae bacterium
CGGTCGCTACTTGCCGAAGCAGACCAGCGATCCGTTTCTCAGGCTGAGGTAGACCTTTCCGCCGGCGGCGGACATGCCGTCGAATACGGGCATGGCGCCCAGCTTGGTCTGGGAGACCGTCTTCCCGTCGGCGGCCGAGACGACCCGCAGGAAGATGCCCTTCGATCCGGCGAAGCCCGCGAGGGCCTCGGCCTCGTTCTCGAAGGCCAGTATTCTCGAGGTCTTCTTGCCCAGGTCGACCGGCCCGGCGACGACCAGCTTGCCATCGCCAAGGACCATTGCCCGGACGATCAGGCTCTCGGCGTTGCTCCAGATCGGCGGGCTCTTTTTCGGTCCGCGCGGCCGCCTTCTGCGGCGTTTCTGCCCGGGTTTCGGCTTGGGCAGCGGCTTGGGCAGCGGCTTGGGCGGGGCAGCACTTCGGCTGGCGGCGAACAGGTGATACGCGTCGGCCTTGTGGCCCGTCGGCCCGCCGGCGACCTTCTGGCGGCCGTAGCCGTACACGACGCCCTTGTTGAAGCACAGAATCCGCCCGGCGGGGAACGCACCGGCCGCACGGGCCCATCCGCCCCAGCCCGCCCCGGGCTTGCCCTTGCCCACGATCCAGTACGACCGGACGAACCACTCCTCCCCGAGCAGCCCGGCGATGGCGAACAGGTGGTTGTTGGCCTCCTGTGTCCGCTGGCCCGCCCGGTCGAAGGCGAAGTACTTCAGGTACACCGACTCGCCGTCACCGGTCAGGATGTCCGACGTCGTCCCGTCCATGTTGAAGCCGCTCTCGGTCGGGATCTGCCTGCCCGTCTCCGGATCCAGATGGTACAGCACGGTCCTCGAGAGCTGTTTGCCGGTGGCCGGCTCGATGCGGTACAGGACGATCCCGCCGTCCATGTATGACGACCGCCCGGCCGTCACGTACAGCGTGTCGTTCTGGACCAGCACCGACCCGTGGACCGGCCAGATCGATTCGATCTGCCCGTAGGCGCTGATGAGTCTTTCGGCGGGGGCGGCACGGAACCGCCAGGCCAGCCGCCCGTTGGCGGCGCCGAGGCAGTACACCCACCCGTCGGCGGACCCGAACAGGACCGTGCCGTTGTACACGGTCGGGGCGCTGTCGATACGCCCGCCGGCGGTGAACCGCCAGATCTCGCGGCCGCCGTCGGCGGCGGCCAGGGCGTGGACGGTGTGCGTGTCGGACGAGGCCACGAACACCACGGCCCCGGCAACGACGGGCTGGGTGAGCTTCCCGCCGACCGGCGCGGACCACTTCTGCTTCAGCGCGGCCGGCACGATGGCCGAAGCCGCACCGCTGCGCGCCGCGTCGTGGCGGTACATCGGCCAATCAAGCGATGGCACGCCGCGGATCTGCCCGGCCGGCACGCGGGCAGTGGGCTGGCGAGACTGCCCGTATGCCGGACCCTTTTCGAGGACGGGCTTGTCGGGGAACGGCAGGTGGCCGGTGGGGTCCCTTTGAGGGGCCGCGGCGATGAAGCCGGGGGCCTTGACCGTAAGGTAGCACGCGCAGGCGTCCGGCGGGGCGTAGAGGAATCCGTTGGCCGGGATGATGCCGTACTGGCACGTCCCGCGGATCCAGCTATTGTTGCTCAGCCATTTCTTCTTGTCCAGGCTGAGCACCTCGATCCCGCTCTTGCCGGTGAAGATAAATCGCTCGGAGGCCTTGTTGCGATAGCAGCGGTGATGCGGCATGCCCACGCGTGGGGCACTGGCGTCGATCTTGCCCTTGACCTTCCCGGTCTTCAGGTCATGGCCGTTGAAGCCGGTTCCGACCCACACGGTGTCGTCTACGACGAAGAGGTCGACCGGGGAGTTGTAGCCCTCGGTGCATGGGGCCGACCAGAGTTCCTTGCCCGTCCCGGCGGCGTACGCCCGCAGCGTGGACTTACCCCTGCGCGAGAAGCCGCCCTCGTTCCAGCCGTGCACGCCCCACTCCAACTTGCCCGCCGAGGCCTTGTCCTGCACGGAATCGCTCGCATCCCTGTCGGCACAGAGGACCACCTCGTCGGTGGCCACCAGCGTGGGAGCCGAAAAGCCCATCCGCCTTTGCGGCGTCGCCCGCGGCGTCTTCCACTGCTCCTTGCCGTCCCTCGCGTCCAGGCAGACGACGCCGAACGTGCTCTGGTAGTAAAGCCGCTGTCCCTTGACCGCGAGGGTCAGCGGCAGGATGAACTCATTCTTTGCCGAATCCCGCTTCCAGATCTGCTCGCCGGTCTCGGCGTTGACGGCGGCGATATACCTGAAATGGGTGGGCTCGGGTTCGCCTCGTTTGTGCAGGCCGCCCCCGCGGCGGTTCGCTTCGGAGGTCCCCACGACCAGGTACAGCACCCCGTTGTCGGCGAGAATCTCTTCAGTCCGTTCGGTTCCCTTGTAGATCTTCCGTTCGCGGCCGGTGGCGCCGTCCAGGGCGATTACCGGGCCGGCGAGCCCCGCCGTTACGTACACCGTGCCCCCGGCGGCGACGAGCCTTCGCGGCAGGTGCGTCGGCCCCGAGCGGAAGTGACGCAGGTGATCGTTCCACTGGGCAATCGGCCTCTTCCAAAGCAGCGTGCCGTTGAACGCGTCGCGGGCGACGAGCTTCCATCTGCCCAGGAACCGGATCGAGGCCAGGGGCGCCTCGTCGACGATGTAGAAGACCCGTCCCCCGGCCGAGACCGCGGCGGACATGCTGGCCAGCTCTTCGTGGCTCCTGCCCCACCGCGGGCCCGATACCCACTGAAGGGACCGCGGGATGTCGATCCGGCTGTCGGCGGCCACGGCGTTGTTGTCCGGGCCGTGAAGGTAGTGCGTCCATTCGTCTATCTCCTTCGGCCAGGGCTTGACGGTCTTGCGCCATGAGCCGCCTTTCTTCACATACGCCACGCCGCGCGGGACCAGCACGCGCATGATCTCGCCCGGCGGGACGTCCGTTTCTTCGGCAACCACGAGGTTGACCAGGTTATCGACGTAGGGCAGAGCGCGTCCGTTCCAACGGCTCACGGACACCGGGCCGTAGAGGCCGAGCTTTCCGATGTGCTCGCGTGCCTTCGTGACGTCTCCTGCGTCCTTGTCGAGGCCCTGCACCAGGTAACGGTCGTTGACTCCCAGGGCGGCGGTCAGTTTCCCGTCGCCGCAGCCCAGGTGCACCACCAGCCCGCCCTCGACGCCCGCCGCGTCGAGAATGCTCCCGCCACCCGCCGCCCGGGCCGCCGGTGCCGCCGGTGCCGCCGGCAAGGCCACCGCCAATACGGTCGCGACGATGCTTTCCGTCCACTTCATGGCGTGCTCCTTCTCGTGGTCAATCTCCGCCCAGAGCATACCGCATTCCTCCCCTTGCTCGCCATGCTTGTCTGGCGCCGCCGCCACGATACAATCACTGCCAGGTCCTGCGGGGGGCCCGCTGCGGGGGATCTCCGACGTGGGGAGAAGGTGATATATTGGCCGGGGCAGGCCCGCCGCCGTGCGGCAGGGGGTTTGAGACACGAAAACGGCCGCGAGACCCCTCTCGGGAGGTAAGGTCTTGGCCGATCTTCCCAGAATCTCGGAATTCTCGGCAAAAAAGAATTGTGGGAATGCTTGACAAATCGATCTAATCGGAGATACTGGATGAGGCTATGATCGCTTCGCGATCTTGCCCGTCGAGTCTCAGACGGCTTCTGAGAGCTCGACGGGAGGCTGCACCTGGAAACGGAAGAGTCAGACAGAGTCGCGCGTCGCAGAACTGGGAGGAAACCCGATGAGCCCTGCTCGAACACCGCAACCGGCTGGACCCTTCAACACGCTTGGCAGACGCTTGGGCGCTGCCTTCCCTGTCCTCTGCCTCGCAGCGGTCGTGATTCTTGCCGGCCCCCTCAGCACCCCATCGCGTGCCGCCCCGATCGCCGTGCCAAACGGCGATTTTGAAACGCTTTACAAACCGGGCACTGCGATCGCCGGGAACGTAGAAGGTACCGGGTGGTCGCAGGGCGTAGGACCGGATTGCCCGATAGATACCGGAAACTACGTCTTCGACGGCGCGACCACCGGCGACGTGGCCGATATCGCCGGGTGGCTCGGATACGACAGGCAAGGGTGGTGGGATAATGGCGGCACATACGGCCGGGTTGACTATTATCCGGGCGATCCGGGCCCCCCCGAAGTCCCGCCCGACCCTAATATCCCAGATCCGTTGCACCCTGACCGTTTCGGGAACCTTCAGGGTTCTATATCATCCCAATTCAACCATACCGATGGTGGGCGCCAGTGTTACTTGTCCAACGGTGGGGGTTGGGGTAATGCGGCCGGCGGACTGATCGTCTCCGACGCACCTCTGGCTACGGTCCAAAGCGGCCTCATCTATACGCTTTCGATGATGGCCAATGGGCGGGGTGGGGGTCCGGGGGCGACTCCTTTTGTGCTCGACCTGTTGGCCGACGGAGTCGCACTCACGCCCAGTTCCTCGGTGCAGCCGGTTTTGGCCGATAATGTATGGATGGAAGTCTCCAGGACGTATAACCTTGCGAGTCTCGCTGACAGCGTGGGCAAAGATCTCACGATTGTATTGGGCGTCGACCGCGGATGCGGCGGCAGCCAGACCCAATTCGACGACGTAACGCTTGACGCCATCCCCGAGCCCACCACGCTGGCCCTGCTGGCCCTGGGCGCCTTTGCCATGATCCGGCGGAGGCGACACGGCCGGTAGGTCACTCGGGAACAGAAAGCTCCTCACCACGGCGCGGGCACTTCCTGACGCCTCGCTTGCGCGGCAGGAGGGTTCGGCCCGGCAACGCTTCGAGTTTCCCCACAAACGGCCGGCTGCCCAGCGGGCGGCCGGTCGCCTCGTGGCGACGCATCGCCTCGGGAAGATCCTCCCCGGTGGATCCCAGCAGATAGCTCTCCCAGCCCCGCCAGTGCTCCAGCACCCGCCCGCGCATCGGCGCGACCTTCACCGGCGCGTCATCCTCCCCGGCCGCGTGGGCCGCCGCGCTCGACCCGCCTTCGCCTCAAGGCTTCCGGTTTCGCCAAGGCTACGCCGGACAGGCCGGCGGGCAGGCCAAGGCCAGGCGTCCGCCATCGCCGACAGCTTCGCACGCACCGGGTTCATCTCGACGTACCGCACCGCCTGGAGCAGGCAGGGAATCGGGAATCGGGGTCAG
>CAZXOC010000425.1:0-5107 GCA_964642165.1 uncultured Planctomycetaceae bacterium
TCCTCGTTCCGGGCGCGATCGTCCGCGACCGACGAGGATTCCTGCCTCCGTTGCCAGCAGGGCCGTGATCTGGGCAGATCAGAGCGGTCCAGGTTGGGATCCCAGCCGGAGGGACCCTATCCCCTCTTTGCCTCGCGGAAGACAGGAGGTTCGGCTAGGGTGAAGAGGACGACCTCCTCGCCGGTTACGGTGCTGATGTCGTGGTGCAGGCTTACCACGTTGACCCCGGTGATATCTTGCACCATCGCCTCCAGGGCTGGCCGAGCCGTCTCCATCAACTGCGTCCGGACCTGTTTGAGCAGGCCCCGTCCCTTCTCGGCCGACAGCGTCTTGACCAGTTGCTGTTCGGCCGCCGTCAGGACGCCGCGGAGGCGCACCACGAGCAGATCACCGATCAGGTGGGTGCGGATGTCCTTGGGGCCACGGCCCATGTACTCCTGCTCGAAGCGGCCGACTCCTTCGCAGATGGCGGCCTCGATTTCGCCCTGTGTTCTCATGGCGACCTCCAACCCACCGCGACTCAACCCGCGGGGCGATAGCCGGGATCTCCCGGCAAAGCAGAGGCCATTGCCTGCCCGGCAGCTCAGCAGCTTAAGATACCGCAGGCGAAGCGCGATTTCCAGAATTAGCTTGCCTCCTGCGCCGGGTTTGCTATCGTTAAGGTGTTACGGAGGATAAGACGCCTCCGAGTCGGATGACTAGATGAAGGGCAGCCCGGGCGCGCCGGGAGGCCCGTTGACGAGTAAGCCGACGTGGTCTAGCACCCCTGGGTGTTCGACCCCGTCGGCTTTTTTGTTCGCGGCGTTGCCGAACACGACCGCTGGCCCGAAGCAAAGGACAGCCAGAGGTGGGAGCATGCTGATGAGCGAGTCTCGGCCAACCATGGCGCAGGAGATCGCAGAGGCGGTGATCGGTTTCCAGCGGCAAACGACCGGCCACGCGCCAAAGGCGGTCACGGTGGTCCTGAGTCAGGACACGCTGGTGATCACGCTGCACGAAGCCCTCTCGCCAGCCGAGAGAGACCTGGCCAGGAGCCCGCAAGGCGCCGCGCAGGTGGAGGAGTTCCACCGACAGCTTTTCAGCAGCTCCTGCCAATCGCTGCGGGAGGAGATCAAGAGGATCACCGGCGTGGAAGTGCGCGAGGCCGTTGCGGAGATCGAGCCGACGACGGGGGCCGTGGTCCAGGCGTTCACGAGGAGCGCCATGGTGCAGGTGTTCCGCCTCGCCCAAGGCGTGCCGCAGGGCAGTTGGAGCGGGGACGGGCCCGGTGGTCCGTGATGCCGGCGGAGGCCGCGTCATGCTGGTCCGGACGAAGGAGACAGACAAGTGAAGCCCACGCGGAACGAGGGAGAGCCAGAGATGGGAGCGTACTGATGGGCAAGTCCCAGCCGACCTTGGCGCAGGAGATCGCAGAAGCGGTGATCGCTTTCCAGCAGCAGACGACGGGCCACGCAGCCGAAGCGGTCACGGTGGTCCTGAGTCGGGACACGCTGGTGGTCACGCTGCACGATGCCCTGTCGCCGGTTGAGAAGGACCTGGCCAAGAGCCCATCGGGCGCCGCCCAGGTGCAGGAGTTTCACCGGCAGCTCTTCAGCAGTTCCTGCCAATCGCTGCGGAAGGAAATCGAGAGGGTTACCGGTGTGGAATGGCCCCAAGCCGTCGCGGAAGTGGAGCCGACGACGGGGGCCATGGTGCAAGCCTTCACGAGGAACACCATGGTGCAGATCTTCCGCGTCGCCCGGAGCGTGACCGGAAACAGTTGGAGCGGACGTACGCCCGTTGAGCCGTTGAGTGAAGGAAGGTGATCCATGGAAACGCCTCGCCAGGCAGACCGTCCCGCCGGCCGCAGAGCCCGTCTGCGGATCGTTTGTCCCGCCTATCCCGCCTTCAACATCTACTCTCGCCCCGCCAAGGTGATGACCGCACTGGGTCCTGTGTGCGTCGCCACGGCCGTGCAGGACGTCCCAGGATGGGACGCGGAAATCATCGACGAGAACAACTACCGGCGCGGCCCGAGGGACGCGGCCGGCAGACCCGACCACGATGCCATGCAGCGGGCCAGGCCTGCCGACGTCGTGGGGCTGTACGGCGGGCTGACGAGCACCATCCCGCGTCTGCTCGAGATCGCCAAGCTCTACAAGGCCCTGGGCGCGCGCACCATCGCGGGCGGGGCGCATTTCGTCGAGGACAACGTCGAGCAGGCCCTGCGTAGCGGTCTGGACGTCGTCGTCCTTGGGGAGGGCGAGAAGACGATCGCCGAGCTGCTGGCGTGCTTCGACACGGGCGGGGACCTCCGCGAGGTCCGGGGCATTGCCTTCCTCCGGGACGGCAAGCTCGTCCTGACGCCGCCGCGGGAGCCGATCACCGACTTCGACGAGCTGCCGATCCCCGACTTCTCCGTCCTTCGCCACGCCCGGATGAAGTACTACCCCGTGTCGGGCATCCGCGGCTGCGGGATGGACTGCGAGTTCTGTACCGTCAAGGGCAAGCCGCGCTTCGCCTCTCCGGAACGCGTGATGGAGCAGTTTGCGTCGATCCACGAGAAGTGGGGCGGGAAGATCTTCTTCATCGTCGACGACCTGTTCGGACAGAACCGCGGCGACACGCTTCGCCTCTGCCGGATGCTGCACGACTACCAGCAGCGGGTCGGCACGCGGTTCAGCATCATGGTCCAGATACGGCTGGACCGGGCCCGGGATGGCGAGATGCTTCAGGCCATGCGCCGCGCCGGGATCAACAACCTCGCCATCGGCTTCGAGTCGCCCATCGCCGAGGAGCTCAAGGCGATGAACAAGCGTCTCATCCCGCAGGAGATGATCGACCTGACCGCGCTGTACCGCCAGGCCGGCTTCCGGATCCACGGCATGTTCATCTTCGGCTACCCCGCGCGCGAGGACCGGCCGTTCTGGATGAGCGCCAAGGACCGCGTGCGGCATTTCCGCCGGTTCATCAAGAAGGCGCGGCTCGATACCGTCCAGGTCCTGCTGCCCGGGCCCCTCCCGGGGACCGAGCTGACCCGCCGGCTGAAGGCGGCCAACCGGATCTACCCCACGGAGTACGTCGGACTGGAGTACTACGACGGGAACTTCCCGCTCTTTCAGCCCGACGAGCCCCTCACGCCCGAGGACATGCTGGCGTCGGTCCGCAGCATCATGGGTCGCTTCTACCGGCCGCACCACATGTTCTCCGTGGGGCTCAATGTTCTCTCCTTCCCCGCCCTTGCATTCTACCTCCACAGGATCAAGTTCGGCTGGCAGAAGTGGTACCGCAAGTGGTGGGGGAGCCTGTACCGGACCGGCGGCTGGCTGCTCCTGAGGAAGTGGGCTGCCGCCTTCAAGAGAGACGGCTTCCTGGGCAAGCTTGCGGAGGCAAAGCGGAGCTCGGTTCCCGAGAGGGCACGCGGATCATACAGCAGTTGACCGAGGCCCCTTGCGTGCAGGAGCGCGATGCGACTCTACCTGATCAACCCGAACAACCCGCTGGTGAGCCTGGCCAACATCCGGGAGAGCCGGTGGAACCGCTACCGGGTCTGGAAGCCTCTGGGCCTCCTGGTTCTGGCCGGCCTGACGCCGCCGGAATGGGAGATCACAGTCATCGACGAGAACGTGCGCGCGGCGGACTACGCGGCCATGCCCCGCCCGGACCTGGTCGGGATCACCGCGTTCACCTCCCAGGCCAGCCGGGCGTACGAGGTGGCGAGGCAGTTTCGCCGCCGCGGCGTGAGCGTCGTCATGGGCGGGATTCACGCCACCATGTGCACGGAGGAAGCTCTGCGCCATGTCGATTCGGTCGTCACGGGGGAGGCGGAGAGCGTCTGGGCGACGGCCCTGGAAGACGCGCGGCGGGGCCGGTTGCGGAGAACGTACGCCGGCGAACACGTTGATCTGGCCGACGTCCCGCCGGCCCGGCACGACCTCCTGGCGGAAGGCTATGCCTTCGGCTCCATCCAGACGACACGAGGCTGTCCGCTGAACTGCAGCTTCTGCAGCGTCTCGGCGTTCAACGGCACGCGCTACCGCCATCGGCCCATCGCCGGCGTGATCGAGGAGTTGAAGGCCATCCGGGAGAAGTGGGTCCTGGTCGTGGACGACAACCTGATCGGCACCAGCGCGGCCCACATTGCCCGAGCCAAGGAGCTCTTCCGGGCGATGATCCAGGCCGGTCCGGGCAAGAAGTGGATCGCGCAGGTGACCATCAACATGGCCGATGATGATGAACTCCTGACGCTGGCGTCGCGCGCCGGATGCCAGGGCGTGTTCATCGGGTTTGAGTCGCCCACCGCGGAGGGCTTGAGGGAAGTGGGCAAGAAGTTCAATCTGCTGAAGGGACGCGAGCTCCCGCAATCCGTCCGCCGAATCCAGCGACACGGCATGCTGGTGGTCGGATCGTTCATCATGGGCCTGGACACGGACGAGCCGGGCATCGGCCGGCGGATCGCCCAGGCGGCCAGCAGCTACGACCTGGACCTCCTCAACGCCCTGTTCCTGACGCCGCTGCCGGGCACCCGCCTGTGGGATCGGATGGCGCTGGAAGATCGCATCGCCGCCGATGATTTCCCCCGAGACTGGCAGTACTACACGCTGAGCTTCCCCACGGCGCGATACAAGCACTTCTCCTGGGCCCAGATCCTGGAGGAGATGAATGCGTGCGACCGCAGCTTCTACTCGTGGCGGGGCATTCTGTGGCGCGTGGTCGGAGGTTTGCTGGGGCGGCGGCATCCGATTCTCTCGCTGGTGGGCAATCTGTCGTACCGGAACAACGCCCGCTTGAGCCGAAGCAGCTACGGCCAACTTGGCTTCCTGGACGACCAAGGTGGACAAGGAAGCATCATCGATAAGGCCCACGGTGGTCGTGGGCGCGAGCTCATTGGGGAAATCTCGGTTCTGAGCGGTTCTGGCGATGCCGGGAGGCTGAAAAGTACAATACCTTAATTCTATGGAAGCTGGCCAGTGTAATGGGAAGAGTAGGACCTGAAAAAAACGCTGAACCTCTTCAGGTGGTCGGGGGTGCGGGGACTCCGCTCATCTCGAGGGCGGCAGGCACCATAACGAAGAGCCTGGTGACGCATGTGGGCTCGATCGTCGCTTCTTGCGGTGCCCGCGCGGTT
>CAZXOC010000426.1:0-5087 GCA_964642165.1 uncultured Planctomycetaceae bacterium
CCGCCTGCGGCGCGGCGGCCTCTTCCGCCTCGTGAGGGGCAGCGCTCGGCTCGGCCTCGGGGACGGCTTCCGACGGCGGCTCGGCGCTCGCCGCGGCGGGCTCGGCCGCTTCGGCGGGTGTCGCCTCGGCTTCGGGGGGCGTTACCTCGGCTTGTGCCTCGGGCGGCCGCTCGGCCGGAACGAACCGCTCGCGGAGCGCATCGGCCAGCGGCCGGGCACGCTCCACCGCGTCGCGGAGCGCCGCAATGTCGGCGAGAAGCCGCTCGGCCTCGGCGAGCTCTTGCTCCAGCTCGGCGATCCTCTGGCGGACCTCCTCCTCCTTGCGTGCCAGCAGGTCCCGCAGCGACCCGGACAGCGCCGAGGCATACGCGTCTACGAGCCGCTCCGGAAGCTGCCCGGCCGCCTCGTCCAGCACCAGCCGCAGGCGCTCCCGGGCCAGGGAGCGCATGACCTCTTCGGCCGCCTCGCCCAGGCGCTTGGCCTTCTTTTCCGGCGGGATCGGCTGCTCCGGGCACTGGGGCGGGCCGAACAGCCGCTGGCGCACCCGCGCCTTCGATCGCAGCAGCACCCAGTCCCAGAACCCCCGCTTCACCGGGATGTCGTCGCTGCGGAGGACCACGCCGACGGGCACGGCCTCTTCGGGCGCCGGCATCGCCCCCAGGGCCTCCCTGGCCTCGGCCGCCAGGTCGATCTCGACGCTCGTCAGGTCGGCGAGGGCCTCGGGGGAGAGGCTCAACCCGGCCGCCGCGCCGCCGGCCTGCCGCGTCATCTCCTCGCGACACAGGCTCAGGCACTCGTCGCGCGTCCGCGCGAGCAGCGGCCCGAGGCTCGACGCCACCAGCTCCTGGAGGGGCAGGTCCGTGCAGAACCACTTGTGGAGCTCGTCGTCGATGCGGGCGACGGTCATGCGCCGCCCCGCTTCGGCCTGGTCGGCCGCGGCCGTCGCCAGCCGCCGACGCAGCGCCGCCGCCAGCGAGGTCCAGTCGATCGTCTCGAGCCGGGCGATCGCCTCGGACTGGGCGACGGCTTCCTCGCGCGCGCCGCGCAGCGCCGAGGCCTGGCGGGCCAGCTCCCGCACCCGGTCGTGCTCGGCGAGCTCGTCGAGCTGCGACAGGAGCGACCCCGCGCGGCGCAGGCTGTCGTGCAGGAACTCGTGCAGGTACTCCGTGCTGTTGAGGTAGTCGGTCAGGTCCTGGAGCAGCTCGCCGAAGTTCGCCTGCCCGTGCGGCGGGTCGGGCTGCTCGTCCACCTGCCCGGTGCGCGCCTTGCGGATCCGCGCGCTGGCGGCGTGGAGCAGATCGGCGGGGTAGATCTTCAGCCGCCCGGCGTCGTCGGCGGCCTTCAGCGGGGCGTTGAGCGACAGGTCCCGGAACGCCTCGATGATCCGCCGGGGGTCCTGCCTCTCCAGGCTGGGCACCAGCCGACCGTCGGGGGCCAGGTCGCACTTGGTCGCGTCGAGGTTGACGATGAGGAAGACCCGGCTGAAGAGCTTCAACAACTCGTGGAACTCCTCGAAAACCTGCTCCAGGAACAGGTTGTCGGTCTTGACGATGAAGATGGCGCAGGCCGCAGCGTTTCGGAAGTCCCGCGTCATCTGGTCGTAGCCGAACTTCATGCGACTGTACAGGCCCGGCGTGTCCACCAGGACGGCCCCGGAATCAGCCAGGTCGCCCATCGGCAGCCGGACGTGGATCGCGCGGTAGGCCTGGGGCATGTGCGTGGCCGGGTCGAAGTCCTGCCCGCCGGTCTCCACCCGGCGGATGCGCGCCATCAGCTCCTTGTGGGCGTCCTGGACAAGGTGGTGCAGGCTGCGCTGGTCGGCGATCGGCATCTCGCGACCGTCGTAGCGCGTGACGACGAAGCCGGGCGATTCGCTGTGGGAGACGCTGACGATGCACGGGTAGGCCGGCATCGACGTCACCTCGCTGACGTAGGCCGAGCAGACGGCGTTCATGAACGTGCTCTTGCCGCTCTTGAGGGGCCCGAAGATCAGCACGTAGGCCTGCTGCTCGGCGACCTTGTCGGTGAGGACCTGCACCTGGTGGGCGAGCTCGCGAAGGTCGGGCAGCAGCGAACAGACGGGCCAGTCGCCCGACACGTCGGCGAGCGTTTCGGCGGCGCGACGGATCGGCCCGACCAGCGGACGGAAGTCCGCCTCGAACTGCTCGCCGAACTCGCGAAGCAAGGTACGCATGGCGGGGCACCGTGGGACCGGGGCGGACGGCTCGGCGGGCCGGAGCGCGGGCCCTTCGACGCCGTCGGGCCGCTGGCTTGCCTCCGTGGACTCGCCCTCGCCGCTGCCGGCCGGGGGGCTCTGCTGCCCCGCGAGCCTCGCCAGCGCCTCGGCCAGGGCCATCTCTCCTGGGCTTACATCCTTCCCGGACATTTCGGCCTCCCTGCCTGTTCGTTCGGATTCGCCCGTCGGGTCCCTCCCCGGCGCCCCTTCGGGCGACCCGGCATATCATAACCGCGAATCGGCATCTGGCCAAGGACGAATCGGCTTCGGCGCCCGCGCCCCGGCCCTACCTGCTCTTCAGCACTCCGGTCTTGCGGCCGATGGCCAGGATTTCCTCGACGGTCTTCTCCGTCAGCTCGTGGCCCTTCAGCAGCGGGAAGCCCTCCCAGATGACCACGCCCCCGGGCTCGACGATGATCACGTGCGGGATGCCGTAGACGCCGAGCTGGTTCTTCATCCGCGCCTGGGTGTCGATCGCGCTGAAGTACTCGATGGCCGGGTCCTTGAGCTTGCGGACGGCCGCCTCCGACTCGTCGGAGACGCCGATCACGACGAGGTCCTCGCCGTAGGCGCGGTGGAGCCGGTTCAGCAGGTGGATCGACCGCCGGCAGGGGGGGCACCACGTCGCCCAGAACTCGATCAGAACGTACTTGCCCTTCGTCTTGGGCGCGTCGGTGAGCCACGTCTCGACGACCAGCTTGGGCGCGTCCTGCCAGAGACAGGAGTTCGCCCAGATGCGCTTCCCGCCGGCCGTCTTCGGCGGCTTGTAATCCGTCTCGAACGGCGAGTCGACGGCGAAGCGCGCCATCTTGTCCTGCCGCGCGGCGGGCTGGGTCGCGGTCACCGTGGGCGCGAGGCACGGCCCCGTCTCGCACGGGTCGATCGCGCCCGCCGGCTGCGTCGCGACCTGCGCCTCGGGCGGCCCGTCGCAGCCGGTCAGCCACGCCGCTCCCGCCAGGAGCAGGGCCGCCAGCGCGCCCGCCCGGTTCCAGCCGATTGTCATCATGCTTGCGTCCTCTCCTCCTCCCGGCGCCACATCTCGGATGCATTCTACCGCCGGGATGGAAGGGCGGGACAGCCTTTTGCCGATCGGGGGGAGCGGCGCTTGCGGCCGGTGGACGCGGCGGTATGATCGGGCGACGCGGGGCGAGAGGCGCCCCGACGGCGAGGCCCCGGGCCGGCGCCGAGGCAGGAAGGAGCATCTCATGACTGCTGACGTGAAGAGCATCCCGATTGGCCTTCAGTTGTACTCCGTGCGGCACGAGTGCGAGAAGGACGACGGCAAGAACTTCCCGAACGTCGTCGAGGCCGTGGCGAAGATGGGCTACGAGGGCGTCGAGTTCGCGGGCTACTACGGCTGGGAGGCGGCCGACATCAAGAGGGTGCTCGACGACAACGGCCTGCCGTGCTGCGGGACGCACGTCGGCATCCAGACCTTGCTCGGCGAGGAGCTGGACCGGTCCGTCGAGTTCCACCGGGCCATCGGGAACCAGTTCCTGATCGTGCCCGGCCTGCCGGAGGCGTACCGCGACTCGCCCGACGCCTGGAAGCGCACCGCCGAGCTGTTCAACGAGATCGCCGAGAAGCTCGCCCCCCAGGGCATGCACACCGGCTACCACAACCATGCCGTGGAGTTCCAGCCGATGGAGGGGCAGGTCCCGTGGGACGTCCTGTTCGGGACCGCCCGCGAGGACGTGGTGATGCAGCTCGACATCGGCAACGCCATCCACGGCGGCGGCGACTGCGCGGCGTACCTGCGGAAGTACCCCGGGCGCGCCTTGACGCTGCACGTGAAGGACTACGGCGGGGCGCCCGATTCGGTCGTCGGCGAGGGCGAGGTGGACTGGTCCGAGATGCTGCCCCTGGCAGCCGAGGTCGGCGGGACCCAGTGGTTCATCGTCGAGCACGAGAAGGACCCCGCCCGCGCGCTGTCCGACGTGGATAAGTGCCTCCAGAACCTCCGGGAGATCGTCGCGGGGCTGTGAGAACGATGCACGCTCTTGTGGGCGGGATCGCTCTGGTCTGCGATCCGCCGTTCGTGCAAGACCTTTCCTCGAGCGGGCTCGTGGCGTAGAATCAGGTGTAAGGGCACCGATGCTCGCGGGTCGTCCCTTGGAAGAGCCTGCCGAAGGTGAACATGGGTCAGGCGAGCAGACAGATCCGTCTTCCGAGGAGCATACCTCTCGCCACGAGAACAGGGCGCGCGGTGCCGAATGTGCAGGACCTGGATCTGCCTCCTCATCGGGTGAGACTCTACCTCGATGCTTCTAAGAGACGCTTTCCCCGCGCGGAGCTTCGCCGATTGCCTACCGGCTGTTACAACTGCCACGGCCTGACCTTTGCCTCACGCCGGACACAGATACTCGACCCAAGCGTCGTCGAGGACATCCTCAAGGACGATGGCTATCGCCGGATCAGGTTCCGCGGCGTCATGCAAGGCGATCTGGCCGTTTACTACGACAGGCGCGAGATCGCCCACACAGGTGTGATTGTGGCTGTGGAACGAGACGAGAGGATCCTGGGGGGCGGAGCGGTTAAGGAATCTCGCAGAAATAAGCTAAAGCATTTGTCACTTGCGTGCCGTTGTAAGAGGCATGCCAAACGCTATGGTTGTGGAATGGGTCAGGGACAAGTACGAGGCGCTGAAGGGGTCGCTGAATGAGCGATCCCGGCGGCTCTGGGCTGCGACGGAGGCGCGGTCTCTCGGCCGGGGTGGCGTGGCGGCGGTGATGGCGGCAACCGGGATGTCCTCGGCGACGGTGAGCAAGGGCCTCAGGGAGTTGGAGGCCGCGGCGGCGGGCGTTCTCCTTGCGAAGCCGCCGCAGTTCGGCCTGGGCGGCACCCTCACCCG
>CAZXOC010000427.1:0-5046 GCA_964642165.1 uncultured Planctomycetaceae bacterium
GACCGCCGACGCTGGGCCATGCTCATCAAACGCATATGCCAAGCCGATCCGCTTCGCTGCCTCAAGTGCGGCGTCACCATGAAGATCATCGCCTTCATCGAGGCCCATCGGGGCGACGTCATCCGCAGAACCCGAAGACACTGCGGCCCCTGGCAGGATGCGCCACCACGCGGCCTGCCCAGGAAAACCTGCCCATCCCGGGCCGTGCGGCCGATGCCCGAAGTGAATGGCGGCATCGCCTTGGAGGTCGATCGCGACGTTCCCGAACATGCCTGCCGCGAGGCTCGTGAGCAGCCCGAACTGCCCCCGGAACGCCGGAAGGCGTCGCCGGATTGTCGAATCCCTCCTTGCCCGAGGCGAGATCGGGTAGCATAGTGCCTCCCATGGGCTCGGGGACGGTCTCCGAGCCCAGGTGAACACGCGGAAGCGGATTCCCCGTCGACAACCGCGGAGAGCCGAAGATGGGAAGCACGTCGATCACGCGCAGGCGGTTCCTGGAGGGTTCGGTCGTGGCCATGGCCGCCTCGGGCAGAGCGCTGGGCGCGCCGAAGGCCGTCCAGCCCGACATCCTGTTCCTCATGCCCGACCAGATGCGCGGGGACTGCCTCTCCATCCTCGAACACCCGGCCGTGCGCACGCCGAACCTGGACAAGCTGGCCAGGGGCGGCGTGCTCTTTCGCCGGGCCTACACCGCCGTGGCGTCCTGCATCCCCGCACGGTACGCGCTGCTGACCGGCCTGTTCCCCCAGACCAGCGGCGTCGTGGGCTTCCGCACCAAGCCCATCACCACGGCCACCATGCCGCAGCTCCTCGCGGAGGCCGGCTACACGACCGCGCTCGTCGGCCGCAACATGCACCAGCGCGGGGGCGGCAAGGCCCTGGGCTACCACATCGACATCCCCGGCTCCACCTACGTCAACAACGACGTCTACGACAGGGAGTTCCGCGCGGCCCACCCCGAGACGGGCGGCATCAAGCGGTTCATCGGCAAGCTCGGGGCCACGTACAACCACTGGCAGGCCGCGCCCTGGCCCCTCGAGAACAAGTGGCACCCCACGACGTGGACCGTCACGAAAGCGCGGGAGGTCGCCGCCCAAGCGCCCCCGGGCAAGCCCCTGTTCCTCACGGCCTCCTTCTACGCCCCGCACCCGCCGCTCGTCCCGACGCCGAAGCACTACGAGCGCTGCTACGGCGCGAAGCTCCCGAAGCCGGCCCGCGGCGACTGGGTGGACTGGAAGACCATCACGCCCAAGGGCCGGGATGGCGGCCACCGCGTGCTGCTCCGGGGCGAGACCCTCCGGAAGGCCCAAGCGGGCTACTTCGGGCTCATCGAGCATCTCGACACGGAGATCGCCCCGCTCATTGCCGAGTTCAAGGCCCGCTCGGAGAAGGCCGGGCGCCCCTGGTGCATCGCCTTCTCCAGCGACCACGGCGAGATGCTCGGCGACCACGGGTACTTCCGCAAGTGCGAGCCCCTCGAGGGCTCGGCCAACATCCCCTTCCTCATCGCCGGGTCGAAGGAGCTGGGCTTCCGCCCGGGGAGGCGCTCGAACGAGCCGGTCGCGCTGGAGGACCTGCTGCCCACCTTCGTCGAACTGGCGGGCGGGGCGGTTCCGGACGTCGACGGCATCAGCCTCGTGCCCGTTCTCCGCGGCCGGGCCGAGGAGGTCCGGGCGTGGTACCACTTCGAGCACAGCCCCTGCTACAGCCGCGAGCAGGCCTTCCACGCCCTCGCCGACGGACGCTACAAGTACATCTGGCGCCCGACGAGCGGGAAGGAGCTGCTCTTCGACCTGGAGGCCGATCCCCGGGAGGAGCGCAACCTGGCGGAGGACCCGTCGCACAAGGCCCTGCTGGCGAAGTGGCGGGGCACCCTCATCGAGCGGCTCAAGGGCCGCCCCGAGGGGTTCACGAAGGGGACCGAGCTCATCCCCGGCCGCCCCTACAAGGCCACCAACCCCGGCGTCCCGAGCAAGCCCGCAAGCTAGCTGACCCCTCACCCCCGGGCCGCCCACGCACGTACACACGGAGTCAAATGTCCCACCAGTTGTTGCGCCGAAAGGAAGGCCATGGATCGTCTCTCACGTCGTGGATTGCCGGCGTTCGCCGCGGGTTGTCTGATCGCTGCGTGGGCGAGTCCGGATCACCACCTGGAGGCGGCAGACATGCGGAGTGCGGCAGCGATCCGAGCCGCGGTCATCGACCCGGTGAGGCTGGAGACCGACCACCTCGAGCTGGCCGTCTGCCGCAAGAGCGGGAAGTGGTATCTGCGCGATACGCAGACCGACGAACTGTTCGGCAGCGGCCACCAGCCCTACGGCGACCTCGGGATCGGCGGGGGCAAGCCCGTGCCGGTGAGCCCGAAGAGCGTCGAGGCCGCGGCCGATGGACGAAGCATCCGCGTCCGCTTCGAGTGGCGCGGCGCCGCGGGCACGGCGAAGCCGGCGGCCGTGACCTATGTGTTCCGCGTGCTGCCGTCGGGGCGCGACGTGGACCTGAGCGTGGCCACGAGCGGCCCGCGCAGAGCCCGGCCGCCACTGCTGTGGGAGGCGCTGTGGCTGGCGGCCGATGAGCCGGGGTGTTTCGTCGTGCCGCAGGGAGCGGGCTGGCTGATCCGCGCCGGCCAGAAGGTCGCCCATCGCTTCCTTGCGCACGCCGGGCGGGCCCACCTGACGATGCAGATGTTCGGCGTCGTGAGGAACGATGCGGCGCTCGTGCTCTCGTGGAACGACGTGAACGCCCGCGTGGACTTGCGGACGCTCGACGCGACCGACAAGCTGCCGAGGCGGACGGCGCTGAGCTTCTCACAGACGGGCAGACTGCGGATGCGGATCTGCGGCAAGGGCGACTACTTCACCGTTGCCAGGAACTACCGGGAGCTGGCGCGCGAGAAGGGGCTGCTCCTGCCGCTGGCCGAGCGCGTCAAACGCGCCCCGGCGATCGCGAGAATGCCCGGCGCCTTCGACGTGAAACTGTGGATGAAGAGCGGCTACAAGGCCAACTGCCGCTTCTCGAAGGACCCCGAGAAGGATCAGTTCCACGTCCAGCGCACGTTCGACGACGCGCTCGCGACGGTGCGTCACCTGCACGACGATCTGGGCTTCCGACGGTGCATGGTGGTGCTCGCGGGGTGGATCCGCGGCGGCTACGACTTCTCGCACCCGGACATCTGGCCGCCGGACGACGACCTGGGCGGGCCGACGGGGCTGGCACGCGTGGCGAAGTTCACGCAGGGATGCGGGTTCCTCTTCGGCCTGCACGACAACTACGACATGATGTTCAAGGCCCAGCCGTCGGCGAACAAGGCCGAGGCCATCGGCGAGCACAACTCCTGGGCGGGCGGCCCGCAGTACGTCCTCCACCCCAAGGCCCAGGCCAAATACGCCGGCCGGA
This sequence comes from uncultured Planctomycetaceae bacterium, assembly GCA_964642165.1. GTDB lineage: Bacteria > Planctomycetota > Phycisphaerae > SM23-33 > SM23-33 > CAYRVX01. The sequence continues at coordinate 3,394 of CAZXOC010000427.1, forward strand.
ATCTCCAACTCATCCGCCAATGCTGCCGGCCCGACGCGTATTTCACCGATCAAACGATGGCCGTGGGGCTGTACTCGACGGGCCGGCGCGACCTGCCGCTCACGCGGGCCGGCTGTGTGGACGCGTACCGCGAGATGATCGAGCGGGTCAAGTCGATGACAGGCGTGTGGGGCTCCGAGGACGGCCAGGAGTGGGCCGTGCCGGTCGGCGAGTACCACGAGGGCATCCTGTCGCGGGATTTCTACCCGCGCCTCGGCGAGCCGATCCCGCTGTTCGACCTGGTCTACCACGACTGCGCGGCCACGTTCTGGCACCAGGGCATGACGATCAGCCTCGCCGAGAATCGACACCGCTGGGGGCGCAACTGCGCGGACCCGGCCCACTACCTCAGCCTGCTGTCGATAGCGCGCACGCCAGTGCTCCGGCCGGGCACGAAGCACTGGTGGAAGACGCCGACGGCGCGGGCCAGGAAGCCCGAGGCCCCCAGGCGGAGGGTCGTGCCTCTTGGCCGTGGCGCGAGCTTCACGGCGCTGCGGGTGGTCAGCGGCGGCGTTGGGCGGGAGGCCATCTGGGCCCACCCGCCTTTCCTGGGCTTCCGGGGCACAGTGCGGGGCGAGTACCAGGTGCAGTTGCCGGACGCCGACGGCCTGTCGTTGCGATTCGCGATCGGCCTGCGCGAGGGCATCGAGAAGACGGACGGCGTGCGCTTCCGTGTCGAGATCGACGGGCAGCCGCGGTTCGACCGCCTATGGTCGGCGCCGCGGTGGTCCGAACAGCAGATCGACCTGGACCGCTTCCGCGGCCGGAAGGTCGCCATCGCGCTCATCACGGATCCCAACCGAGACCCCAAATTTGACTGGGCCGCCTGGGGCACACCGCGGATCGTGAATGGCCGGGGGAAGGTCGTCTACGACTTCATCGGGAAGATCGGCGAGGCGAAGGCGCAGATGGTCGCCCTGCCCGCGGACGCGGAGGCCACCGCCAACGTTTTCGCCCGAGCCGACGGCGGCTGGGCCGAGGGCATGCACCCGCTCGACGCGGCGATCAAGAACATCTACGAGTTCCTCAGCCCTGCCAACGAACTGGCGTTCTTCCTGCCGATCACGCGCTACGAGCGCCGCGCGAACGGCCTGTGGGTGTCGGCGTTCGGCGACGGTGCGCTGGAGGTCGCCGTCAACATGGGCGGCAACACGGTCGAGCATGCCGGCGCCGCGCTGCCGCCGCGAAGCGGGTTCCTCGTCCGGTCGCCCACGTTCCTGGCCCTGCACGCCGCTGCCTATCGGGGCATCGTCTACGCGCCGACGGCGCTCTTCACCGTCAGGAGCCTCGACGGCAAGCCGATCGAGCGGTCGACGCGGCTGCGCGTCTTCCACGGCTTCGGCCCATCGAAGCTCGCGCTCACCACGGCGCGCCGCGCCGCGACCGCCGCTGGCACACCACTACCGATCGATGACGGCAAGCTGGTCGTAGACGTGAAGCGCGAGGCGACTCTCGAGCTGCGCTGAACCGCGATGGGTCAGACTATCTTGTCTCGCCCGCTCAACGTAACAGTGACACGGATCTCAGAACTCGGCTCATGTCCAGTGACGGGTGAACGAGCTGATCCTGGATACACAAGATGCTGCTTCTACATCAGTTGCAAGGGACGGCGCT
>CAZXOC010000428.1:0-5040 GCA_964642165.1 uncultured Planctomycetaceae bacterium
ACTGTAGCGAAAATGTAGCGAAATCTGAAACGGATTCGCTCAGTCATCCGCTTAGGTGCTGGCCGAGACGGGACGGGCCGCAGAGAAAGGAGCACTGTCCATGGCCAGCATCTACAAGCGCGGAAACGTCTGGTGGATCCACTACCACGTCGCCGGGAAGTCCGTCTGCCGGTCGCTCAGGACGACCAGCCAGCGGGTTGCCGAAGACAAGAAGAAACGCCTGGAAGCCCTGGAGGTCACCGACCAGCTCGGCCAACCGTCGTCCACGCCGATCGAGCCGTTCCTTCAGGCCTTCTGCGAGTACGTCCTGGCGACCCAGACCCGCAAGGGCGCCAAGAACGACCTGTCCTACCTGCGGCAGTTCTTCGGGCCCGCCTGCAAGGCCCTGGAGTTCGGCAGCCGCGTCCCGCGGAAGTTCCGCGACGGCGCCAGGGAGCTGCCGAAGGTCCCCGACAAGCTGTCGAAGGTCCACGTGCCGGTCGCCCGACTCGAGCAGGTCTCCTGCGAGATGATCAGCGCCTTCATCCAGGAGAGGGTCATCAGCGACGGCATCGCGCCGAAGACGGCCAACCGATTGCGAGGCGTGCTGCACCGGATGTTCAACCACGCCATCGAGCAGTTCGGGTACGTCTGTCCGGACAAGCGGCACCGCAACCCCGCCCAGGGCGTTCGCCGGATGAAGGAGGCCGCCCCGGTGATCACGTGGCTGAAGACCGAGGAGATCGACGAGCAGCTCCACGTGCTCGAAGGGCACCCCCAGCTTCGGGCGATGGTCGCCATGTACATCTTCGCCGGCATTCGCCGTGAGGCCGGGCTCTGGCTGACCCACGAAGACGTGGACCTGAGCGACCGGCTCCTCCACGTCCGGGCGAAGGAGATCGACGGAGATTTCTGGCAGCCGAAAACCAAGCAAAACCGGTCGGTGCCAATCTCGACGCGTCTGTTCGAGATTCTCAGCGAGTACGAGCCGCCCAGGGCCTCGGCGTGGTTCTTCCCCGGGCCGACGGGGAACCGCTGGCACCCGGACCATTTCAGCGAGAAGCTCCGGGAGCTCAACGAGGCCGCGGGGCTCAGCTGGTCCTGCCTCGACTACCGCCACACCTTCGGCAGCCACCTGGCCCAGAAGGGCGAGAGCCTCTACAAGATCGCCGAGCTCATGGGAAACTCCCCGGAGATCTGCCGGAAGCACTACGCGGCACTGCTGCCGCACGAGATGCGGGAGGAGGTGGAGTTCGGCACCAAGAAGACCCCAAAGGGCGCCGTCGGGGATGACCATTCGACCCAGCAGCTGCTGCGGGAACTGCTGGCGAAGGTCGAGCGGATGGAGCGGGAGGATCCCCTTGAGGCCGGCCCGCATCTTCGCATCGCACGGTAGAACAGCGGCTGAGTTGCGGGCCTCAGGTGATGCCAGCGGCCCCCGAGAGGACGGGGGCCGCTTGGTCATCACCCCACCCTCCGGCGGGGCATCGCGCCCGAGGCGCAGTCAGTCAACCGTGTCCAGCGAGTCCAGCCATGCCTGGACATCCGACCAGCGATATCGAATGGCCCCGTTCACCCCTTGGCCGATCGCGATCGGCCGGATGCCGGCTTCCCTCAGCCATCGCCTGACCGTGCTCCGGTGGGCATCCAACTTCTCAGCCAGCGTCCTCAGACTCACGGCAAGGGGCTCGCCGGGTTGCTGGGTGGCACTCTTGTTCACAATGCATGATCTCCCGCATTCATGGCCAAGATGGGCGACCCATCCGGGATGCTCAGCCGCACTTGCTGTATCCACAGACGCAGACCCAACAGCCCTCTTCCCTACGGAGAGGGGCGCCGCAGTCGGGACACGCCCTGCCGCCGGCAGCCGGTTTGTCCTTCATCGCAGGGGTCGCGCCCCAGGTCTCTGCCAACGCCCTGGCGATCGCGTCTGGGCAAGACAGGACGTCCACGTCGTCGGTGATGCGGCGCGCAATGCACGTCGTCGGGCAGCGGATGCCCCGGAGCTGCTCGATCAGGACGTCGGGATCCACGCCTGATCGCAGCGCCGCAGAGACCGCCCGGCAGGTGGCCTCGGACTGCGAGGGGCAGCCCCCCGCTTTGCCCAAGTTAGCGAACACCTCGCAGAGACCCTTCTCGTCGCTGTTGACTGTCACGAAGAGCGTGCCGCAGCCCATGCGGAACTTGGAGGTTCTCCCCTTAGTCACGCGGACCCGTGGCCGGGGGGTAGCTTGCGCTGCGAGCCCAGTGGCGCCGCCGGTGGCAGTCGAGAGCGTTTGGCCTGCCCGCGAGCCGTCTCGGTAGACCGTAATGCCCTTGCTGTCCAGCTCGTGCGCCATGCGGTAGACCTTGTCCACGTCTTCCGCGGCGGCGCCGCTGGGCAGATTGACCGTCTTGGACACGGCGCTATCGACGTGTTGCTGAATGGCCGCTTGCATCCTCACGTGCCATTCCGGCCGGACCTCGTGCGCCGTCACCAGCACCTCGCTGAGCCGGGAGGGAATCCCGGGGATCTCAGCCGCGGGCGTACCTTCGATCATCGCCTCGCGCACCGCCTCCGTCAGCCAGCCCTCCCGTGTGCCCATTTGCTCCAGCAGCGGATGGACTTGAACGAAGTTCTGGCCGTCCAAAGCCGCCCGGCGGAAGGCAAGCAAGTAGATGGGCTCGATCCCTGAACTGCATCTCGCGATCACGCTGGTACTGCCGGTCGGCGCCACGGTCGTGCAGGAGGCGTTTCGCATGAGGGCATGAAACCGCGTCTCCCAGACGCTGCCGGCCCAGTTGGGGAACGAGCCCCGTTCTTCGGCCAAATCCCCGCTGGCGGCATGGGCGGCCTCCTGAATGAAACCCATGAGCCTGCCGGCGAAATCGACCGCTTCCTGGCTGTCATAGCGAAGGCCCAAGAGGACCAGGGCATCGGCAAGCCCCATGATGCCCAGGCCGATCTTCCGGTTGCCCAAGGTAACGTCGCGGATCTCCTGTACGGGATAGAAGCTGGCGCCGATCACATTGTCGAGGAAGCGTACCGCCCAGGTGACCGTGTTGCCCAGGGCTGCCCAATCCAGGTCCTCCTCGTCCTGGCGAACGAAGCGGGCCACGTTGATGGAGCCGAGGTTGCAGGCCTCCCATGCCAGCATCGGCTGTTCCCCGCACGCATTGGTCGCAACGATCAGGCCCAGCGCCGGCGTGGGGTTGTCTCGGTTGACACGATCGATGAAGCAGACGCCCGGCTCTCCCGTCGCGTGCGCGCTGTGAACGATGAGGTCCCACACGTCCCGGATGGTGTAGCAGCGGCCCTGCTTCTGGCCAACGGGCGTCAGGTCCTGGAGCCGGTACTTCGCCCGGTTCAACGAGAACGGCAGCGTGTACCGCTTTCCATCGCGCGGATTGGTCACAATGTGGAGGCTGTCCGGCCTCTCCGAAAGGGCGGCCATGAAGGCATCGGTGACCTTGACCGAGACGTTGAAGTTGGGGAACGAGACGCCGTCCTGCTTTGCCGTGATGAATTTCAAGATGTCGGGGTGGTCCACCGACATCATGGCCATATTGGCCCCGCGCCGCAGGGCGCCCTGCTGGATCGTGCTCGTGGCCTCGGCGAAGACACGCCAGAAGGCGACGGGGCCGCTGGCGCAGCCGCCGTTGAACTGGACGAAGTCCCCGGCAGGCCGGATCGCATCGAAGGCGAAACCCGTCCCACCCCCGGCCGCTTGGACCAGGACCGACTTGCGTACCGCCGCGAAGATCCCTTCGATGCTGTCGTCGATGGGCAAGACGAAGCACGCGCTCAGCATGCCGTTGGCTCGCCCGGCGTTCATGAGCGTGGGGCTGTTGGGCAGGAACAAGCCCCGGCGCATCATTTTGAAGAAACGCCGTTCGACGGCGCACACCTCGTGCGGCCGTGCCCCGTGATCCTCTTCCACGGCGGCCACCACCTTGGCGACGCGCAGGAACATCTGCCGGGGGGCCTCGACGACACGGCCCCCCTCGCCCTTGAGGAGGTATCTCTGGCGGAGCAGTTCGTACCGAAGGCTTCGCGGCCGTTTGGCCGCCTGGGAGGCTCTGCGCACACGTTGAGACATCTTGGCTTCTCCTATCCCTGTTCGACGCCGAGCTACATCGGAGACCCAGCCTTCCGAGGCGGGACCCGCGGCTATCGTCGGGGCACATCTCCTACGCTTCGCTTTCCTCCTCTCCCCGGTCCTGGCGGCCATTCAGGACCACGTACTCGTAGGCCTTGCTCGCCACCAGCGCCAGTCTCGGGAGGTCGTTGGGGAAGAAGTACTGCGTCGACTTCCACTCGTTGCGATCGTCACGATAGCGTTTCTCGATCTTGACGGTGTGCCTGGTGTACGTCCGCCCATCTTGTTCCGCCTCCTCGCCCCAGATCGAAGCTCGGATGGCTCCCGCACGGAACTCCCTGTCAGGGGGCCTCTTCTCACTCATGTCTTCTCTCCTCGTGTATGGAAGGTCCGGGTACCTCGTGGCGCCCAGCGGGCACCGCGACTGGTCGCAGAAGGGGATGACGGCCGGATCGCTGCATCCGCAGCTTCGGTATTCCCTCTGGTAGGCGGATCGGGCCTGGCTGCGGAGTTCGTCGGGAGTGATGGTCTCCTTGCCCGCCACAGGCCGGTTCTTGGCGGCCCAGGCATGGAGTGCTGCCTCGGTGACATCCAACGGCAGGCCCGCTTTCCTGAGCTGAGTGGCCAGGCGGAAGCACGACAGACGCTGGTTCGCCCTAACCCCCACAGCAAGCATCCGGCGCGCGCAGGGTGGAAGGCCATAGGTCCGCTCAGCGATGTCCTCCCGCCGCCCAGCCGCTATGGGTGGGAGGCTGCGATGGCGGCGGGCCCAGCCGTTGATCTCGATGAGCTCGTCGAGCTGGGCCTCCGAAACGCGCTTGACGTTCTCCAGGACCGTCCACTGGTCCGGGAACGGGGCCAAGCCGCAATCGGGGTCGACAAAGACGCTTCGAGCGCGTGGGACCAGTTTGCCGAAGAGCGGCGCATGGATGAAACAGCCGCTGGAGGTCCCTGCGCCGAGCCGGTCGTGCTTGGGAAAGAC
>CAZXOC010000429.1:0-5036 GCA_964642165.1 uncultured Planctomycetaceae bacterium
GGGTTCAGACCGGCGTGAGCCAGGTCGGTCCCTATCTGCCGTGGGCGCAGGAATCCTGAAGGGATTCTTCATCAGTACGAGAGGACCTTGAAGGACCAACCTCTGGTGCACCAGTTGTCCCGCTAGGGGCACGGCTGGGTAGCTACGTTGGGAAAGGATAACCGCTGAAAGCATCTAAGCGGGAAGCCCACCCTGAGATTAGGATTCCGTCCCCGATTCGTCGGGGGAGAGCCCCCTTGTAGACGACGAGGTTGATAGGCCGGGTGTGTAAGGGCAGAAATGTCCTCAGCTAACCGGTACTAACGGGCGAAGGCTTGGCCGCATCCGTCGTTGGCCTTCACCAACGCGGGTGCCGCAGGCCGTCTGAATGTGCCCCCCTCCCGGGGGGCCGAAAGGCCGGTGGGCCTGCCACGCTTTCCCTATTGGGATATCCCGTCCGCCGGGGCCGAAAGGCCCCGCCGGGCTGTGGCGGTGTCCTTACGTTGCGGGCCACACCTGTTCCCATCCCGAACACAGAAGTTAAGCCGCAACGGCCGATGGTACTGCTTGCGCGGGAGAGTAGGTGAACGCCGCCTTTATTCGAGAGGCCCCGGGGCCGACGTCCCGGGGCCGCTCACTTGCGCGGCCGACCGGCTCGTCGGGCGCGGCGGGCTTGTGTGCCCGGGGTGGATTCGGGGTGACCGGCAGGCGGGGAGTGTTGCGCCGTCGGTGGCCGAGGCGGCTTGTATCGGGTTGGACTAAACCGCTGACGCGGCAGGGCTTCGCGAGGGGGGAAGTTCGGGGGATCGGTTGGGCCACGGCCAAGCCGTTGGGCTACTCTCCTTCTGACAGACTCCCGCCGGGGGAGTCCTCTGTACCGGTTCAGCGTGAATTGGGCGCGGGGACGGTTCGGCTAAGCAACTGATCCGCCCGACCGTCGGGCGGGTATTGGTTATCGGAGGCTGGATTCTCTGAGGCATGGGGGACCTTCTCCAGCATGCCGGATCTGCCGCTTGGCCCCACGCCACCCCCGCCCCTGACGCCACCACACACCCCATAGCCCACACCCCCCCAGCCGGCCCCCTGCCCGGAAAACCCAAGCCTTCCGCGGTTCAGCCCAACCAAGCCTTTGCGGCGGCTCCACGCCGCAGAGACTCTCGTTCGTTCCAAGATGGCCGCGGCGAGCGCTTTGCCCGGTGGCCACAACGACCACGCGGCGCGCGAGAAGACACGGTGGTACGTGCTGGGATCGCCTCGGGCCAGGCCGCCCAGGGTCCGCAGGGCCGCCGTGACCGTTCGGCGACCCATCGTGAGGATAGCCCCGACGGCCAACGGGACCATTCGCTGGAAGGTCGGCTGGGCGAATGCTACAGAAAGGCCCATGAAAAGCGGCTCCGCCGCCGATGGGGGAGGGAGCATAGCAGACTCCTTTCCGCTTCGTGGGCTTTGGTCAGCAACACGAATCGGCAGGAGTCGCTTCTATGCGCCAGCGAATCTGCTGTGCCCGGCCGGCGCAGCTCACCGAGAGAACGGCAGAAGTCGAGCTTAGAGCCGCTCGGCGATCTGGACGGCGTTGAGGGCGGCGCCCTTGCGGATCTGATCGCCGCAGACGAACAGCTCGACGCCGCGGCCGTCGGGCTGGGAGACGTCCTGCCGAATCCGCCCGACGAGGACCTCGTCCTTGCCGGAGGCGTCCACGGGCATGGGGAAGTAGTTCCGCTCGCGGTCGTCGACGACCTTCACGCCGGGGGCGGCGGCGAGGATCTCGCGGACCTCGTCGTCGGTGACGGGCTCGGCGAACTCGAGGTTGATCGCCTCGCTGTGGGCCCGCAGGACCGGCACGCGGATGCAGGTGGCCGTCACGCGGATCGCGTCGTCGTGGAAGATCTTCCGCGTCTCGCGGAGCGTCTTGCGCTCCTCGAGGTTGTAGCCGTCCGGGCCGATCTCGGTGCCGTGGCTCCAGACGTTGAACGCGCTGGGGTGCGGCAGCTCCCTGGGCTCGAACGTCTCGCCGGCCAGGTACGCGCGCGTCGCCGCCTCCAGCTCCGCCATCGCCGGGGCACCGGCGCCGCTGACGGCCTGGTACGTGCTCATCACGATCCGCCGAACCGGGTGGGCCTGGTGCAGCGGCCAGACCGGGACGTTCATGATGATCGTCGAGCAGTTCGGGTTGGCGATGACGCCCTGGTGCCGGGCGATGTCCCCGGCGTTGATCTCCGGGATCACCAGCGGCACGTCGGGCTCCATCCGGAAGGCGGAGGTGTTGTCCACGACGACGGCCCCCGCCGCCACCGCCTTGGGCGCGAACTCCTTCGACAGCCCTCCCCCCGCCGAGGCCAGCACCAGCTCGACGCCGTGGAAGCTGTCGGCCGTCAGCTCCTCTACCGTCAGCGCCTCACCCTGGAACGTCAGCTTCCGCCCGGCCGAACGGTGCGAGGCCAGGAGCTTCAGGCTCTTCAGCGGAAAGTCGCGCTCGTCCAGCAGCTTGAGGAACTCGGTGCCTACCGCGCCGGTGGCGCCCATGATGGCCGTGTGCCAACTCATCGCTCTCACCGTCACTCCGGATGTCCCGGGCATCCCTGGCGGCCCGGGCCGCTCCGGGAGCTCCGGATGATAGCATAATCGGCCGAAGCGGCCAACTCCTTGGGCGCAGGTTTGCCGCGCGCCGCGGCGTTTCGCCGGAGGCAGCGGGCCGGTAGAATGCAGGCGCCCCGGCCCAGCGGCGAAGGGACATGCCATGGAAAGCTACCTGACGGCGGAGCTCTCGTCCTCGGCGGTCCGCCACAACGCGGCCCTGCTGCGCGAGCGGATGGCCGCCCACACGAAGCTCTTCGCGGTCGTGAAGGCCGACGCCTACGGCCACGGGCTGCGAACGCTGCTCGGCGTGGTGAGCGACGTGGCCGACGGCCTGGCCGTCGCCAGCCCCGAGGAGGCCGCCCAGCTTCGACAACTCGGCTACGAGAGGCCGGTCCTCGTGTTCTTCTCCCCCTGCGCCCACGCCGACGGCAAGGAGCGGCGCGAGCAGTTGGCCGAGCTGATCCGCGGGCAGGTGACGCTGACGGTGGTGGCCCCGGCGGAGGTGACGGCCGTCGGCGAGGTCGCCCGCCAGGTCGGCGCCGAGGCGGAGGTGCACGTCAAGATCGACACGGGCATGGGGCGCAGCGGCGCGCTGCCCGAGGCCGCGCCCGACCTGATCGACCAGGCCCGCCGCGAGGAGGGCGTGCGCCTCGCCGGGCTCTACACGCACTTCGCGACGGCCGACGAGTCCGACAAGACCGCCACGCGCGAGCAGCTCCGGCGTTTCCTGGAGGCGGTGGAGGCCGCCGGCGGGCCGAGCGGGCTGATGCTCCACGCCGCCAACTCCGCCGCGGCCATCGACCTGCCCGAGACCCACCTGGACATGATCCGCCCGGGCATCGCCCTGTACGGCTGCCAGCCCTCCGGCGAGCTGCACACGAAGCTGCCGCTGAGGCCCGTCCTGCGCCTGACCGCTCCGCTGATGCAGCGCAAGACGCTCCCGGCCGGGAGCCGCTGCGGCTACGGGCTCACCCACACGTTCGACAGGGACACGCCGGTGGGGCTCGTGCCCGTCGGGTACGCCGACGGCTACCCGCGCCGCCTGACCAACCGCGCGACGATGCGCGTCGGCGGGCGCGACGTGCCGGTCCGCGGGCGCGTCTCCATGGACCAGGTCATCATCGACCTTACCGACGTGCCCGGCGCGGCCGTCGGCGACGAGGTGGAGGTCATCTCCAACGACCCCGCCGCCCCGCACAGCGTCGAGGGCCTCGCCCGCCTCTGCGGGACGATCCCCTACGAGGTAACGTGCGGGCTGGGCGGGCGCGTCCGGCGCGTGCTCGTGGACTAGGCCGCGCGCGGCGGGGCCGCCCGGACGCACAGCCGGCGGGCGGACCCCGTGCCCGGCGGGCGGGTTGGAGAGTATGGTGTTCTGCCGATGAACTGCTCCTCGCTCGTAACCCGGATCCCTGCTGCGGCGGCCCTGTGGGCGTCGGTCGCACTCGCGCCCGGCCGCGCCGCCCGAGCCGCCGCGCCCGACGACCGCCTCGAGCGCGAGTGGGGCAATCAGTACGACGTGCTGGCCCGCCAGGTCCAGACGATGCGGGCGTGGTTCCGCCGCGTCGAGGCCACCACGTATCGCACCGAGGCGCTGGTTCTCGAGGCCGACCGCGACCCGCTGGACGTCGTGCTGCGCCGCACCGAGGCGCTGCGGAAGCACCTGAAGGCCCGGCTCCCGGCGGGCGCCCTGGCGGCCGAGGAGGCGCAGCTCCGGGCGCTTCGGGCCCGGGCGGCCCGGGTCCCCACCGCCGACGCCCGCGCGCGGTTCGCCCTGCACCAGGACGTCTGCCGCCTGCGCCGCCGGATCGCCTTCCGCAACCCGCTGCTGGACTTCGGGAGGATCCTCTTCGTCAAGCGCCACCGCAGCCGGACCAACCACATGTGCGACCAGTACTTCGGCTTCCGGGCCGTACGCGGCGGCGGCGTGTACGTGCTGGAGGACGCCTTCGGCGCGGCCCCGACGGTCCGCGACGTGCTGGCCGGGGCGGTCTGCGAGAGCGGGCGATTCAAGGGCAGGCCGCTCGCAGCCGGGGCGTTCCTCTCGCCCGATCTGAGCTACGACGGCAGGAGCATCCTGTTCGCCTACACCGAGGCCGAGCCGACGAGCTTCCGCTGGACACGGCGAAGCACGTGGCACGTCTTCCGCGTGAACGCGGACGGCACGGGCCTGCGGCAGCTCACCGACGGCGAGGTGAGCGACTTCGACCCCTGCTGGCTGCCGAACGGGCGGATCGCGTTCATCTCGGAGCGGCGAGGCGGCTTCGGGCGATGCCACGCGCGCCCCGTGCCCCTCTGGACGCTCCACACGATGCGCGCCGACGGCAGGGACATCGTCGCGACCAGCCCCAACGAGGCCAACGAGTGGCACCCGAGCGTGGACAACGCCGGCCTGATCGTCTACACGCGCTGGGACTACGTCGATCGAGGCCACAGCCAGGCCCACCACCCGTGGATCACCACGCCCGACGGGCGCGACGCGC
>CAZXOC010000430.1:0-1550 GCA_964642165.1 uncultured Planctomycetaceae bacterium
CGCCCCCGGCCAAACCCTTTGCGCCCCCTCGGGGCGAAGAGGGAGGTGTTCCCTGTGGCGGGCTCAGCCTGAACCAGGGCTGATTGTCCGACGCTATCGCAATAACGAGAAAGCGGTATGGTTTTAAGGTCCTATGTATAAGAGAGATATAGAAAATATGTGTTTGTGTCAACATGGATTAAAGTTGACACAATCAGACCCGTGGACGCCCGGCCCGCGAGGCGATCGGGGGGGCTCGGGAGAGCGGCATGGGGCCTCGGGCACGGGCGCGGGCGACGCGGGGCTGCCCGGCGGGGGCCGCTCAGCCGAAGGTCCGGTCCAGGCGGGCCTTGTGGTAGGCCAGGCGCTGCTCGGAGGTCATGCGGGCGAAGTCGGGCGTGCCGTCGGGGTTCGTGGGGTAGGTCGCCTCGCCGTTGCCGTCGGCCGCGGGCGCCTGGGCGGCCGGCGCGGGGCGGCGGGGCGGCGCGGGGCGGCGGACAATGCCGCTCGTCCCGCCGCCGCCGGCATGGCTCAGTGCCGTCTCGGTGAGCTGGAGGTCCTGCTCCAGCGGGCGGTTGGGCTGGATGCCGAGGGCGTCCAGCGCGCCGTGGTAGGCGCGGACGGCCTCGGCCGGGCCGACCTCGCCGTCGGCGATCCAGCGGAGGAACTGGATGAAGGTGAGCTGGTGCTCGGCGTTGTTGATCTTGCGGCCGAAGAGGGCCGCCCGCGCGCCGTGGGCCTTCGCCTCGGCGAGGAGCTTGAAGGCGTCGAAGGTGGTCCCGGCCGAGCCGCCGAGGATGCCGGGGACGAGGTGGGGGTCGTAGCGGACGAGCTCCTCCATGGCCTTCGGGCCGGTGTAGACCATCTTGAGGAACAGGGGCCGGGCCGCCCGGGGCACGCCGGCCAGGGCGCGGGCGATCATGTCGTTGAGGAAGCCGCCGAGCTGCTCGGGGCCCATGGGGCCGGCCGGGGCGTTGGGGGCGAAGATCTCGAGGAAGTGGCGGAAGCCCTTGCGTTCGGCCTCGACGCGGAAGTCGCGGTAGGCCTCGAGCATGGCGCGGTCGAGCTCGACGTCGTTGTTGAAGGTCATGCTGAAGAGGCCCAGGTTGGCCCCGAGGTGGCGCTGCTCGTCGGTGCAGTCGAGCCGGCCGCACTGGGCGTGCTCGATGACGGCGGTGCGGAACGGGCGGGCGGGGGCCTTCGGGTAGGACGAGCCGCGGGCGACGTGGATGTCGGTGGTGTCGTTGGCCCGCACGGCGGGGGTGACGGGCGAGGCGTCGAAGATCCGCTCTCGGAGTGTGAGCACCTCGTTGGTCGAGACGCTCATGAGCATGATGTCGAGCAGCCCCTGCTGTGTGTTCTCGCGGATGTGGCGGCGGTAGTCGGCGAGGGATCGCAGCGCGCCGTCCTCGTGCTCGGGGCTGCGGCCCGGGGCGGCCATGCCGAAGGCCATGTCGGCGTCCTTGGCGTCGGCGAGGAGGAAGGCCTTGGACCCGGCGGGGTCGGCGTGGATGTCGGCGAGCTTGGCGTCGAGCGACTTGTCCATCGTGGGGTTCCTTCCGCGGCGGGCC
>CAZXOC010000430.1:1650-5036 GCA_964642165.1 uncultured Planctomycetaceae bacterium
GCGTCGGGCTGGGGCTGGCCGTTCTGGCTGGGCATGTCGGCGATGCCCTGCCCGCGGCCGTGGCCGTCGGCGTCGGGGGTGTGCTGGGGGATGGCGCGGGTGGAGAAGCCTCGCAGGAACTCGTCGCTGCCGGCGAGGGTGCAGACCTGGCAGGCGTCGTCGAGTCGGGGGTCGGGCACGCCGAGTTGCTGCTTGATGTCGAGCAGCTCGCGGACCTTGGGCTCGGGGATCTGCTGGACGTTGCCGACCTGCTTGCTGAGCAGGAGGATCTTGCAGTACATGTCGAGCGTTTCGAGGTGGAAGTAGGCGTGCTCGAGGTCCTTGTCGCAGGCGACGGCGCCGTGGTTGGCCAGGAGGATGGTGTTGCAGTTGTTGCGGAGGTGGGGCAGGATGGTCTCGGCGAAGTCCTTGCTGCCGGGCGTGTCGTACTGGGCGAGGGGGACGCGTCCGATCCAGATCTCGACCTCGGGCAGGACGCAGTTGGGCACGTCGATGCCGGCGACGGCGAAGGCGGTGGCGTGCGGCGGGTGGGCGTGGGCGACGGCGTTGATCTCGGGCAGCTCGTGGAAGATCTCGAGGTGCAGGAGGATCTCGCTGGTGCGGGGCTTGGTGCCGCCGATCTGGTTGCCCTCGTCGTCGACGACGGCGATGTCCTCGGGGGCGAGGAACCCCTTCGAGACGCCCGTGGGCGTGCACAGGTAGCGCCCGCCGCCGAGGCGGAAGGAGATGTTGCCGTCGTTGGCGGCGACGAAGCCCTGCTGGTACATCCGCCGCCCCATCTCGCAAATCTGCCGCTTGACTTCCCACTCGTTCGCCATGGCTCTCACCTCCGCGCGGTCAGTCCGCGTCCAGGACGGGCTCGAAGTTGACCGTCTCGAGGATGCACGCGTTGTAGCAGTCGAAGGGCACGCGGTCGGGGCGGAACGGCGCGGTGGCCTCGCGGCCCTCCACGAGCCCCACCAGGTCGCCCTCCCGGGCGCCCAGGTTGTCGTACAGGACGACCGTCTCGTCGTTGCCTTGGTTCCGGCCCGCCAGCGACCCGCGGTTGTACGTGCGGACGACCAGGTAGCTGCCGGGCTTGATGTCCGGCATCCACACGTTCATCGTGACCTTGCCGATAACTCTCGCGATGCGCATGGGATGCTATGTCCTCTCGAGCTTGTCCACGGCGTCGACCAGGACCTCCGCCGCCGGGCGCGCCGGGCGCTCGCCGGCGAACAGGCGGACCATCGTCCGCATCTCGTGGTAGGTGCTGAAGGCGTGCTCCAGGACCAGCAGGTTCGCCGCGAAGTGGCGCAGCGCCGCGGCGACGCTGTCCACCCGCGTGCCCTGAACCGCCCGGATGCCGCGGACCTTGCCCGCCAGGACCATCGCGTCGGCGGCGTAGGGGAGGACCACCACGCCCGCCGGCACGGTCCCGCCCGCGATGGCCTTGCACAGGAGCTGCGTGTTGACGATCCAGCAGTCGGTCTGGCTGTAGTCCGCGACGGCCAGGCCGTCGCGGGCCAGCGCCGCCAGGACGCTGCGGACCGTGTCGCTCGGCCGCTCGACGACCAGCCCCAGCCCGCACGTGCGGGCGCCGTCGCCGCCGGGGGCGGCCGGCGCGACGACCGCGCCCGGCGTGTCCGTCGCCGCCGCTTGGCCCGGATTGCCGCCCACCGAGGCGCTCGCGGGGGCGGGGGCCTTCGGCAGCGAGGGCGCCGGCTTGCGGACCGCCACGTGGCGCTCGTCCGCCAGGTCCGCCGCCGCGGGGGTGAGGAACTCGTGGGGGGCCAGCTCGATCGCGCGCCCGTCGCCGTCGTCGACGGCGAGGCGCTGGCCGAGCATCTCGGCCGTGACGAAGACCTTCGGCGGCGCGCCGGGCCTGGCCATGGGGGCCGGTGCTGCCGACGCGGGGATCGCCAGCGGCGCGGCGTCGGCGCCGGTGCCGTCGGCGGCGGGCGCGGCGGGCGGCGGCGCGGTGCCCTGCGCCCTCAGCGCCGCGAGCACCTGCTCGGCGATCCGGTTGACGAGGTCGTCGCTCACGCGTCACTCCTCGTCCACGAGCCCGATGACGGACCAGCGGACCGGCGAGCGGCTGTCGCCGATCATCTCCCGCGTGGCCTTGCCGTTGTTGCTGATGACCACCTTCGTGCCGTGTCCCGCCCCGAGCCGGTCGATGGCCAGGACGGGATCGCCGTCGGGCCGCCCGTCGTGGTTGAGCGGCTGGACGATGAGCACCTTCCAGCCCGTCATCGACGGGTGGCAGATGTGCGTCACCACGTTGCCTTCCACGAGCCCTACGAGCATGCGTCCGTCCCTGCGATCCGCCGTCAGATGATCCGGAGGTTGTCCACCATCACGCACCGCCGCAGGCGGGTGTAGGTCAGCGGCGTGGTGATGCCCTCGCCGGTGGAGCAGGCGATGGTGTAGCTGCCGTAGCCCTCGCCGCCGCTGCCGTCGCCGGCGACGGACGGGCCGTTCTTCACGAAGATCGCGGTGTCCATCGCCTTGCCCATGTAGGTCATGTGGTCGACCAGGCGCGAGTGGATGACCGCCGTGTGCCCGAAGCCGTGCTCGGCGTCCACGGAGTAGGCGACGGCCTGCTCGAAGCTGTCGCACCTGACGAAGGGGATGACGGGCATCATCTGCTCGGCCTGGACGAAGGGGTGCTCCTGGGTTGTCTGGCCGAACAGCATGCGGCAGGCCGGCGGGACCGTGACGCCGAGCAGGTCGGCGAAGACCTGCGGCTCCTGGCCGACGAACGTCTTGTTGGCGTGGGGGTGCCCGCCGTCCTTGCCCGCCGCGATGCACTCGCGCCCGAGCTGGTCCATCTGCTGCGGGGTCAGCCGGCACGCGCCGGCCTTCTCCATGGCGGCCAGCATGGCGTCCCACACCTCCGCGACCACGTACACCTCCTTCTCGGAGATGCACAGGAGGTTGTTGTCGTAGACGGCGCCCTCGTAGATGCAGCGGGCGGCGTTGTCGAGGTCGGCCGAGGCGTCCACGACGCACGGCGGGTTGCCCGGGCCGGCGCAGATCGCCCGCTTGCCGGACTTCATCGCCGCCGCGACGACGCCCGGGCCGCCCGTGATCGACAGCAGCCGGACGGCCGGATGGCGGAAGATCTCCTGCGCCGAGTCGATCGTCGGCTCCGTGATCACGCAGATGAGGTTGTCGATGCCGAGCTTCTCGCAGATCGCCTGGTTGAAGAGCTTCGCGCCGTGGGCGGCGATGCCCTTGCCGGACGGATGCGGGTTGCAGACGAGGGAGTTGCCGGCGGCGATCATGTTCACCGCGTTGTTCGCCAGCGTGGGCAGGGAGTGCGTCACGGGCGTGATGACGCCGATGACCCCCCACGGGGCGTGCTCCTCCAGCGTGATGCCGTGGTCGCCGCTGAAGCACTC
>CAZXOC010000431.1:0-4969 GCA_964642165.1 uncultured Planctomycetaceae bacterium
CGGCCTTCGACAAGACGGCCTGGGAAGCGCTGCGGCGCACGCTCCGCCAAGCCGCGGCGACGGCCCCCGCCCTCGCCGACACCGACCCGGCCTCGCACCTGGCCGCCGGCGACCGCGCGCTGGCGCGGGGCAGCTACGACGAGGCCGTCGCGTGCATGTATCGCGCCGTGGACCTCGATCCGACCCAGGTGAACTCGCTCCGCGCGCTGGCGATCGCTCTGGCGGCGGCCAAGCGCTTCCAGGAGGCCATCCCCGTCTACGAGGCGATCCTCGGCGCCGCGCCGACGGATCGGACGGCCCGGTTCAACCTGGCCTTGGCGCTGGCGCGGACGCGCAGCTTCCACCGCGCGCAGGAGGCGTACCGCAAGCTCGTGGGCGAGCACGAGGACTTCGTCCGTGCCTGGTACAACCTGGCGACGCTCTACCAGGCCCAGGGCAAGCTGCACGAGGCGATGCGAACCTGGAAGCAGGTCATCCGCCTCGCGCCGCGCCTGCCGTCGGCCCACGCCTCGCTGGCGGAGATCCTGCTGGACCTGGGCAAGCCGTCCGAGGCGATGCTCGCCTACGCCGAGGCCGCCAAGCTCCGCCCCGGGGACGTCGGCGCCTGGCTGAACCTGGCCGCGGCGTCGCGGGCGGCCGGAAGCTACGGGCGAGCGGCCACCGCCCTCCGCCAGGCGACGGACCTCGCCCCGGAGGACGCCGACGTCTGGGAGCGCCTCGGCGAGACGCTCGTGGAGATGCACCGGGCGACGGAGCAGCCCGAGCGGCTCGTCGAGGCCGTCGAGGCCTGGCGAAAGAGCCTCGAGCTGGACGCCGACCGCCCCGAGCTCCGCCGGAAGCTCCGCACGTACGAGTCGATCCTGCCGACGCAGCCGGCGAGCCGTCCCGCAAGCTGAGCCGCCGTCGCGGCGGACCGCCCGCCGCCCGCTTGCATTCGGCGCCGCGCGGAAGTACGGATGGGCCGTCCGGCCCGACGCAAGGAGCGATCGCATGGCCTTCGACCTGAAGAGATTCGTCGAGAAGCTGCGCGTCTCCGACGGCGCGTGGGGCACCCAGTTGCAGGCCGCGGGCCTGCCCCCCGGCGGCGCGCCCGAGCTTTGGAACGCCGAAAAGCCCGACGCCGTCGAGGCCGTCGCCCGCAGCTACGTCGAGGCCGGCAGCGACTGCATCCTCACCAACAGCTTCACCGGCAACCGCTTCCTCCTCGAGCGGCACGGGGCGGGCGACCGCGCCGCCGAGTTGATGTCGTCCGCCGTGGCCATCAGCAGGCGGGCCGCCAACGAGGCCGTCCGCGTCTTCGCCTCCATGGGCCCGACCGGGAAGATCGTCATGATGGAGGAGGTGCCCGCCGCCGAGATCGTCGCGGCGTACGCCGAGCTGGCGGCGCCCGCGGCGGACGCCGGCGCCGATGCCGTCGTTCTCGAGACCTTCAACGAGCTGGACGAACTGAAGCTCGCCCACGAGGGCGTCCGGCGGGGATGCGCCCTGCCGGTGATCTGCTCGATGACGTTCGGCTCCGGGCCGGACGGGACCGCCACGACGATGGGCAACACGCCGGCGGACCTGGCCGCCGCGGCCGAAGAGGCCGGCGCCGCCGCCATCGGCGCCAACTGCGGCGTGGGGCCCGGCAACTACGTCCGCGTCGCCGAGCTGCTCCGCGCGGCGAGCGAGCTGCCCGTCTGGATCAAGCCCAACGCCGGCATGCCCCGGATCGGCCCCGGCGGGCAGACCGTCTTCCGCATGGGCCCGGAGGAGTTCACCGGGCACGTCCCGGACCTCGCCGCGGCCGGGGCGCGCATCATCGGCGGATGCTGCGGCACCACGCCCGAGCACATCCGCCTCGTGCGCGAGGCCGTCGACCGCCTCGCGCCGTAGCCCGACGACCCGCCATGCCGTTGGCGGACCCGCAGCACTCACCAGACGCAGCAGGGGCCAGGCCCCAGGGAGCAGCCATGCCGAAGTGCAACATCCTCTACCTGCACGTGCACGACGCCGGGCGGTACGTCCAGCCGTACGGGCACGCCATCCCCACGCCCAACATCCAGCACCTCGCCGAGCGGGGCGTCCTGTTCCGCCAGGCGTTCTGCACCAACCCCACGTGCTCGGCCAGCCGGGCCAGCCTGCTGACGGGCCTCTGGCCGCACTGCTCGGGGATGATCGGCCTGGCGCACCGGGGCTTCAAGCTCGCCGACTACAGGCAGCACATCGTCCACACGCTGAAGTCGGCCGGCTACCACACCGCCCTGTGCGGCACGCAGCACGTCGCCCAGCCCGCGACCGACATCGGCTACGACGAGATCGTCGACATCCCCGGCGGCAGGAACGTCGAGACCATCGCCAACGCCGCCCGGGGGTTCCTCCAGCGCGAGCACGACCGGCCGTTCTTCCTGTCGGCCGGCTTCAACGTCACCCACCGCACGTACCCCGAGCCCGGCTGGCAGGAGGACGATCGCTACGCCATGCCCCCCCTGCCGATCCCCGACACGCCCGAGACGCGGCGCGACATGGCCTGCTACAAGGCCGCGGCGCGGAAGTGGGACGACGCCGTCGGCATCGTCCTCGAGGCGCTGGACAGGAGCGGCCTGGCCGGCGAGACGCTGGTGATCTGCACGACCGATCACGGCATCGCCTTCCCGTACATGAAGTGCTGCCTGAACCAGCACGGCTGCGGCGTGATGCTGATCCTGCGCGGCCCGGGCGGCTTCGAGGGCGGCCGGGCCTGCGACGCGCTGGTCAGCCAGGTGGACCTGTTCCCCACGCTGTGCGAGCTGCTGGAGATCGACCCGCCCCGCTGGCTCCAGGGCGTCAGCCTCATGCCGCTGATCCGCGGCGAGGCCGACGAGGTCCGCGACGAGCTGTTCACCGAGGTCACCTACCACGCCGCCTACGAGCCCATGCGCTCCGTGCGAACGAAGCGGTACAGCTACGTCCGCCGCTTCGACGGGCGCGACCGCCCGGTCCTGCCCAACTGCGACGCCTCGCCCAGCAAGGACGTCTGGCTGGCGGCCGGCTGGGCCGATCGGAAGCCCGACGAGGAGGCCCTCTACGACCTCGTCTTCGATCCCGTGGAGGTGCACAACGTCGCCGGCGACGCGGCCCGCGCGGACGTCCTGGCCGACCTGCGCGCCCGGCTGGACCGCTACATGCAGGAGACGGACGACCCGCTGCTGGCCGGGGCCGTGCCGATCCCCGACGGCGCCTGGGTCAACGACCCCGACGACCTCCACCCCGGCGGCCGGCAGACCTCCGCGTAGCGCTCCGGCGAGGCGCGCCCGAGCTACACGCCGGCCAACACCAGCGCCGCGAGGACGATCGCGACGCCGGCGCGGATCAGCAGTCGACGTACGGCCCGAATGGACCGGGCCTGGGTGCCGGAGGGGTCCGCCTGGAAATCCGCTTCGTCGCGGCAGCGGCGCGCCAGCGTCAGCAGCCCCAGGACGAGCGGCCCTGCCGCGATCACGGCGGCGGCGCGGAGATAGGTGCGTTGCATCTGCCCGGCGGCATCGCCCGCGACGTGCGGCAGCAGGACGTTGCCGACCCCCATCAGCACCCGGTAGCCGGCGCCCAGGATGCCCGCGACCGCCGTCAGCAGCCCCAGCACGGTGGCCCACATGAGGACCCGCGTCGAATCGATCTCGAGCGGTTGAGGGCGACACGGACGCCGCTGGATTCTGATCTCGCGGAGCATAGTCATGGCTCCCTGCCCCGTTGGCCGCGCCGGGCCCGCCCGGGCCTTCCCGGGCGGCTGCCGCGGCGCCGACTCCTCCTCGCACGATCATTATCATCCAGGCGGCCGAATCCGTCAACCCGTGTAATCGGCCGGGGGCGAAGGGCCCGGACCCCGCCCACGACATCACCATCGAGGGCGGCGACGGCAACATCCTGCACGCGATGCGGCGGTGGGGAAGCGGACCTCGCGCCCCTGGCGCGGTGAGGCGCGCACGGACAAGCCGCGCGCCCGTCCGCGTGACGGCTCAGTCCCCCTCCCGCCCGAGCGCGTCGGCCAGGAAACCCCTCAGGGCGGGCACGTACGTCTTCTCCGATTCGACGAAGCCGGCGTTGTGCGAGCCGTGGATCTCCAGGAAGCGCTTCGGCTGCGGCGCCGCCTCGAAGACGCGCCGGCCGTGATGGAACGGGATCAGCTCGTCGTCGCGGCTGTGGATCACCATCACGGGGCACGTCACGCCGCCGGCGTACGCGGCCGTGTCGTACTCCAGCCGAGACAGCCACCGCACCGGCAGCCACGGGAACAGCTCCGCGGCGAGGTCGGTGGCGTTGGCGAAGGTGGACTCCACCACGAGCCCCGCCGGCGCGCGGTCCCGCGCGAGATGCGCCGCGACCGACCCGCCGAGCGACCGGCCGTGCAGGACGATCCGCCCCGGCCGAACACCACGCGCCTCCACCAGCCAGCGCCACGCCGCCTCGGCGTCGAGGTACGTGCCCTCCTCCGTCGGTCGGCCCTCGCTGCGCCCGTAGCCGCGGTAGTCGAAGATCAGCACGTTGAGCTTCAGCTCGTGCAGGACCGCGATCGTCTCGAGCCGGCCGGAGATGTTCCCGGCGTTGCCGTGGCAGAAGAGGGCCGTGCCGAGGGCCCCCTCGGCCGGCACGTACCACGCGCCGAGCTTCAGCCCGTCCGCGGTGGGGATCGACACGTCCTCGTAGGCCAGCCCGGCCGACTTGGGCGTCGTCTCGATGTCCCGGTCGGGGTAGAAGGCCAGCTTCGTATTGAGGTACTCGGTGATGGACATCATGACCACGTACACCAGCGCCAGGCGCGGCAGGACGTCGTGGAAGCCGATCCGCAGTACCTTCCAGCCGTCGAGCTTCACGCCGGGCGCTCCGTCTTGACCCACAGCCAGCCGACGCCCGACGGATACCAGAGATGCGCGGCCCGTGCAAGGGGCGCGGCCGAAGACGCCGCCGAGGCCGCACGCGGGCCGGGGCACGGGCGAGCTTTCTGCCTGTCGGG
>CAZXOC010000432.1:0-4894 GCA_964642165.1 uncultured Planctomycetaceae bacterium
GGAGGTACTTGGTGAAGACGTGCACGCCCTCGGGCAGTTGGAAGCCGTCGCCGCGGTGGCTGCGGTGGTGGTGGGCGCCCGTCGAGGTCTGGTACGTGCCCGTCATGAAGCCCGAGCGGCTGGCCGAGCAGACGGGCGCAGCCGTGAAGGCGTTCGTGAACACGGCGCCCTCGCGCGCCAGGCGGTCGACGTTCGGCGTGTGGACCAGGGGGTAACCGTAGCACCCGAACTCCGGGCCGGTGTCCTCCGAGATGATCCAGAGGATGTTCAGGGGCTTCTTGGGTGTGGCCCGGGCGGTGGCGGCGCTCATCTTCGCCACCATTCCGGCCCCGAGTCCGACGGCGCCGTGTCGCAGAAACGCGCGACGCGAGAGGGATGCCCTTGCTGGCATGGCTGGCTCCTGTTCCTGTCGCAACTCCGATCCGGTCGTGGAGCCTCGCATCATACCCGCTCGCCGGGCGGCAGGGCCAGACCGGACCGGCCAGGACGACGCGGCGCGAGCCGGCGGCGCGGCGGTCCGCCCGCGCAAAAAGCGGGCCCGGACGGCTGGGCGGCCGACCGGGCTCGAAGGTTTTGTGTTCCGCCATTGGCGGAGGCGTCATCCGCCTATGGCGGACCACCTATACAGTAGTCGGACATGGATCACCTCCTTCCTTATACAGGGCCCTGTCCAGCCGCCGCCCGTGCCCGCCGGGCCGCCGGACTTCCACTCCCTCGGACGCCTCCGAGGGCCCGCACCGAAAGGGCCTGTCGGCCCGCCCGGCGGGAGGCGACCAAGGAGTAAGGCCAGCCTCCGTTTACATCATACCATTTTCCGGCGGATATGCCACGCGAAAAACGGGCAAAATGACCAGGAATTCGTGGTTTATGGGTCCTGCCATCCGCGCGGGAACCTATAATGCCGGCTCCCGTCGCGGCGTCGGGCCGCCGGCGGGGTGGACCCGTGAGCAGAAGGAACAGCGCATGGCCAAGATCGTCTTCATCGGGGCGGGCAGCTTCGGCTTCACCCGCGGGCTGGTTCGCGACATCCTCACCTTCGAGCGGCTTCGCGACGCGGAGCTGGCCCTGGTGGACATCGACACGGAACGCCTCGGTTTCGCCCGCCGCGCCGTCGAGAAGATCGTCGCGATGGGCGACTACCCCGCCACCGTCACCGCCACCACCGACCGCCGCAAGGCCCTCCGCGGCGCCGACGCCGTCCTCGTCACCATCCTCTGCGGCGGCGTCAACGTCTGGAAGCACGACATCCTCCTCCCCATGAAGTACGGCGTCGACATCAACATCGGCGACACCCGCGGGCCCAGCGGCATCTTCCGGGCGCTGCGCACCATCCCCACCATGCTCGCCATCTGCCGCGACATGGAGCGGCTCTGCCCCGACGCCCTGATGCTCAACTACACCAACCCCATGGCCATGCTCTGCCACGCCATGCAGCGGGCCAGCTCGATCACCGTCTCGGGGCTGTGCCACAGCGTGCAGGGCACGGCCGGCATGCTGGCGCGCTGGGCGGGCGTCGAGCCGGGCGAGGTGGACTACGTCTGCGCCGGCATCAACCACATGGCGTTCTTCGTCACGTTCGAGCATCGCGGGCGCGACCTGTACCCCAAGCTCCGGCGCGTCGTCCGCACGAAGCGGAAGATCTACAACCACGAGCAGGTCCGCAACGAGATGTTCCTCGCGTTGGACTACTACGTCACGGAGTCCAGCGGGCACAACAGCGAGTACAACTGGTGGTTCCGCAAGCGCCCGGAGCTGATCGAGAAGTACTGCACGCGCGGCACGGGGTGGAACCCCGGCGAGCACGCCTACATCGTCAAGCACTACTCCCGCCGCGCGCGGACGTGGAAGAAGGCCATCCGCCAGTGGCTCGCGGAAGACCGGCCGATGAGCCTCGACCGCGGGCACGAGTACGCCGCCAGCATCGTCAACGCCTGGATGGGCGGCGAGCCGTTCGAGTTCAACGGCAACGTCGCGAACACCGGCCTCGTGACGAACCTGCCCCAAGGCTGCTGCGTCGAGGTGCCCGTCGTCGCGGCGCGACGCAAGCTCCTGCCCGTCCACGTCGGCGCCCTGCCGCCCCAGTGCGCGATCCTGCCGGACCTCAGCGCGCGGACGGAGATGATGGCCGTCGAGGCCAGCCTGACCGGCGACGCGAAGCTCGTCTACCAGGCCGTCGCCCACGACCCGCTGACCGCCTCCGTCCTGAGCCTCGCCGAGATCCGAAGGATGGTCGCCGCCATGTTCCGCAAGAACCGCAAGCACCTGCCCCAATTCAAGACCGTCGACCTGTAGGCCGCCCCCCAGGACCCCGACGGGAGCCCCCGCCATGAGGTCATCCACGTTCTACCCGTTCGAGAGCGAGCCCATGCCGGACAGTTGCTGGAGCCTTTCGGCCGGGCCCGAGGGGCGCATCTACGCCGCCTCCTGCTGCGAGGGCGTCCCCGGCGGCGGGGTCTACATCCTCCGCTACGACGACGAGACCGACTCGCTCGAGACCGTGGTCGACGTCGCCGAGGCGACGGGCGAGCCGCTGGACTCCGGCCGCGCCACCCAGTGCAAGATCCACTACAGCTTCGCCGCCTCGCCGTCCGACGGCATCCTCTACGCGGCCACCCACCTCAGCGCGCCGGGCCTCGGCCAGCGCCGCTACTCGCCCTGGGCCGACTGGAAGGACCACAAGCACGCCTTCCCGCACTCGACGGTGCTGGCCTACGACGTCCGCCGCGACGAGGTGCTCTGGGGCGGGCCGTTCCTCCCGCGAGAGGGCTGCCGCTGCCTCGCCCTGGACGAGGCCCGCGGGCGCCTCTACGCGATCTCCTACCCGCGGGACCATTTCTGGGTCTACGACCTCGCGACGCGGACGCCGCGCGACCTCGGGCGCCTGGGGTCCGTCAACAGCCAGGCGATCTTCACCGACCGCCGCGGGCGCGTCTTCACGACGAACGGCTCCGGGCAGCTCGTCCGCTACGACCCCGACACGGACCGCCTCGAGGAGATCCCCGTCTTCGTGCCGCACGACGCGCGGAAGTCCGGCTGGCACGACGTGCTGTACGACGTCGTCGCCTCGCCCGAGGGCGACTGCGTCTACGGCGTGCCGTGGAACTCCGATCCGCACCTGCTTCGCTACTGGCCGGAGGACGGGCCGCACGGGCGCATGGAGGACCTCGGGCCCGTCCACCAGCAGCGCGACCCCACGGCGGTGGTGTGCTTCTACCTGGACCACTGCGGCGGGCTCGTCTTCGGCGCCGACGGCGCGCTGTACTTCGTGACCACCCGCTGGGCGGAGGGCAGCGAGTCGCTCTCGCCCCTGCGCCAGGGCATCGAGACCCAGAGCATCTGCGTGCGGATGGACGTTCGCACGCGGGAACGGGCCGACTTCGCCCGCGTCGAGAAGCCCGGGGCCGCGGGGCACTACGTCTCGCGAGCGGCCCGGGACCGGCTGGGCAACCTGTTCTTCGGGCACGTGGCGCGCCCCCTGCCGACGGGCCTCTCCCGGCTCGACATGGACGCCGAGGGCAGCGACCTGCACCTCCCGCTGCGCACCTGGGGCTGAGCGGGCGCCCCCCCTGCCCCGCGCGAGAACCTGGAGCCGCCATGGCAGACAAACCCATCTGGACGAGCGTGGGCGAGTTCGTGACCGAGGGCACGATGCTCGCCGTGCCGCTGCACTTCCCGGGCCAGTCCGTCCCGCCCCCCGCCGGGGAGCAGGCCATCCGATGCCTCCAGCTCGACCCGGCGGGCGGCGTCTACTGCGGCACGGCCGGGGGCAAGGCTCACCTGCTCGGCGCCGCCCTGCGAGGCGACACGGGCGTCGTCCTCGACATGGGCACCGCCCCGGGAGCCGCGAGCATCGACGCCATCGTCGTCGGCGACGACCACGTCGACGCCGTCGCGTCGGGGCCCGACGGGGCGAGCGTGTGGCGCTGGCCGCGGTTCGCCCGCAGCTTCCTCATGCAGGAGTGGACGATCCCCCGCCCCGCGCCGGAGAAGGTCTGCGACCTGTTCGCCGGCGGGCGCGTGGCGGGCGCGGCGGGCGCGGCGGACGGCGCGGCCGTCTACGGCATCACCGAGCCGGCCGGCGAGCTGTTCCGGCTGGACGCGCCGTCCTGGACGGCGACGAGCATCGGCGAGGTGGACGGCGAGGGACGCTTCAGCCGCCGGATCGCGCTGGACCGCTCCGGCAGGATCTGGGGCACGCGCGGCCGGGGTGTGCTCTGGACGTGCGACCCGCACTCCGGGCGCATCGACGACGTCGCCGGCGTCCCCGCCGCCGCGGGACGCGCCCAGCACACCCAGGCCAGCGCCTGGGCGCTGGATCCGGCCACCGGACGGCTCTACGGCGGCACCACGCCCGACGGCTTCCTCTTCCACCTGGACCCCGACGCCGGCGAGGTGATCGGCCTGGGCAAGCCGACCCGCCTGGACGAGGTCACCGCCCTGGCCGTCGGCCACGACGGGCGCGTCTTCGGAACCTGCGGGCTCGAGGAGGACATCGGCCACCTGTTCTGCTACGAGCCGGACCGCGGCGGCCTGCGCGACCTGGGCATTCCCGTCTCGACGCTGGCGGCCCGGCAGTACGGCTACCACTTCCGCTGCATGCTCACCGGGCGCGACGGCGAGATCTACCTCGGCCAGCACGAGCGCGTCAGCCACCTGTGGATCTACTTCCCGCCCGTCCCCAGCCGCCCCCCGCCCGGGGCGTGAGCCCGACAGCAAGCCCGCGACGAGGTGCAGCCGCCCGCCAGTCGAGACGTCCCCCCGCGCGTCGGCTTCGTCGCCGCCGCCCCATGTTTGGCGGCCTTTTTTGTTTCTGACTTGACAAATCTCACGGCACATCTATAATACAGGTAGCAGGGGCACCTCGGGTTCGCAGGCGCCATCCCCTTCGCCCTCT
>CAZXOC010000433.1:0-4854 GCA_964642165.1 uncultured Planctomycetaceae bacterium
CGGATCGCCGCGGGCGAGCGGATCGCCCTGGTGGGCCCCAACGGCGAGGGCAAGACGACGCTGCTGCGCCTGATCGCCGGGCTGGACGAGCCGACGGAGGGGCGGATCGACGGCGTGGGGTCGCTGCGGGTCGGCTACCTGCCGCAGGAGGCCCCGGCGGCGGAGGACCAGACGCTGTGGCAGTCGATGCTGGACGTCTTCGCCGAGGTGCGGCGGATGGAGCGGGAGCTGGCCGAGCTGGCGGGCGGGCTCGGCGACGACCCGGACGGCCAGCGGCTCAAGCGATACGGCGAGCTCCAGGAGCGCTTCGAGGCGGCGGGCGGCTACGACTACGAGACGCGGATCAAGACGGTCCTGACGGGGCTGGGCTTCGAGGCGGGGCAGTACGACCGCCCGTTGGCCCAGCTCAGCGGGGGGCAGCGCACGCGCGGGCTGCTGGGGCGTCTGCTGCTGGCCGAGCCCAACCTGCTGCTGCTGGACGAGCCGACGAACCACCTGGACCTGGAGGCGGTCGAGTGGCTGGAGCGTTACCTGGCCGGCTACCGGCAGGCCCTGGTGGTGGTCTCGCACGACCGCTACTTCCTGGACAAGGCCACGGAGCGGACGTGGGAGATCGCCTTCGGGCGTGTGGAGACGTACCGCGGCAGCTACAGCCAGTACGTCCCGAAGCGCGAGCAGCGGTTCAGCGAGCGGCTGCGGCAGTGGCAAGCCCAGCAGGAGTACGTCGCCCGGACGGAGGACTTCATCCGGCGCAACCTCGCCGGCCAGCGGACCAAGGAGGCCCAGGGCCGGCGGACGCGCCTGGAGCGCTTCCTGGCGACGGAGGCCGTCGGCAAGCCGCGCCGGCACGAGCGTATCCACGTGCGGATCCACCCGCTCCAGCGCGGCGGCGAGCTGGTCCTGCGGGCGGCGGAGCTGGTGATCGGCTACGACGGGGCCGCCCCGCTGATGGCGACGGGCGACCTGGAGGTCCGCCGGGGGCAGCGTGTGGCCGTCATCGGCCCCAACGGCGTCGGCAAGACCACGCTGCTGCGGACGCTGCTGGGCGAGCTGGAGCCGCTGGCGGGGCGAGTCCAGCTCGGGGCCAACGTCACGGCCGGCTACCTGCCCCAGGCCCACGAGTGTCTCCGGGGCGAGGCGACCGTCCTGGAATCCGTCCGGGAGGTGGACGGATCGCTGACGCCCGAGCGTGTCCGGACGCTGCTGGGGAGCTTCCTCTTCCACGGCGACGACGTCTTCAAGCGGATCGACGAGCTCAGCGGGGGGCAGCGCAGCCGGGTCATCCTGGCGCGGCTGGCCCTGGTCGCCCCGAACGTCCTGCTGCTCGACGAGCCGACGAATCACCTGGACCTGCCCAGCCGCGAGATCGTCCAGGACATGCTGGAGGGCTTCGACGGGACGGTGGTCTTCGTCAGCCACGACCGCTACCTGGTGGGGGCCCTGGCCACGCACGTCTGGGCCCTGGAGGACGGGCGGCTGCACCCGCTGCTGGGCGGCTGGGAGGAGTACGTCCGCTGGCGGACGGCGTACCGCGAGGGCCTCACCGCGGCGAGCCCCCCGAGGGCGCGGAAGCGCCGCGAGCGCCGCAAGGCCAACGAGGCCGCCCGGCAGCGCGACCGCCATCGCCGGCGGCTGGAGCGGCGGGCCGAGGCCGTCGAGGAGGCCATCCACCGGCTGGAGAAGCGGCTGGCGGAGCTGATGGCGGCGTCCGGGGAGGCCGGCGAGGCCGGCGACCTGGAGCGCGTCCGTCGGCTCGGCGAGGCCTACGCCCAGGCCGATGAGCAGCGCAAGGAGCTCTGGAAGGAGTACGAGGAGCTGCACGAGGCGCTGGAGGCGTTGTGAGGGGGCGTGCGGCGGAGGCGGGGGCAAGCGGTGGCGCTACTCGTCGAACTCGTCGCCGCGGAAGGTCTGGCCCAGGTAGGTAGTGCGGACCATCTCGTCGTTGATGAGGTCTTTCGGCGGCCCTTCGCGGAGCACCTTGCCGCTATCGATGATGTAGGAGCGGTCGGTGACGCTCAGCGTCTCGCGGACGTTGTGGTCGGTCAGCAGGATGCTGATGCCCTGGTCCTTCAGGCCGAAGATCTCCCTCTGAAGGTCCTGGACGGCGATGGGGTCGACCCCGGAGAAGGGCTCGTCCAGGAGGATCATGGTCGGGTTGGTGACCAGCGCGCGGGCGATCTCGAGCTTCCGCCGCTCGCCGCCGGAGAGCGTCCGCGCAAGCTGCCCCCGCAGGCCCGTCAGGCCGAATTGCGCCAGGAGCTGGCTGCACTTGTCCCGGCGGACCCGCCGCGGCAGGTTCATCGTCTCCAGGATGGCCAGGATGTTCTGGCGGACGGTCAGCCGCTGGAAGACGCTGGGCTCCTGGGAGAGGTAGCCGATGCCCCTTCGGGCCCGCTTGTACATGGGCAGGCGGGTCACGGGCACGCCGTCGAAGACGACCTCGCCGTGATCGGGTCGGATCATGCCGATGATCATCCGGAACGTGGTGGTCTTGCCGGCGCCGTTGCGCCCGAGCAGGCCGACAATCTCGCCCTGGCCGACGCAGAAGGAGACGTGGTCCACGACGGCGCGGCCGCTGTATCGCTTGATGAGATCCTTGGCCTCCAGGAGGATCATCCCGGTTTTTCCTGTTTCGTTCCTTGGCTGATTGTGGATGGCCTGTGCATAAACTTTGCGCTGCCGGCCGCAGCCCGGACCCGATGGCACGATTTCAGGGCTCGCCGCCGGCCTCCGACGGCCCGCCGAGCACGTCGTCCCAGCCGCTCACCCGCTCCAGCCCCTTGCACTGACCCACGTTAGGCACACACGTAGGCCTCCCGCCCGGCTGCGGCGGAGTGAGGCTTTCTCCCTATGCCTGTCCAGGTTTTTCCTCAGTCTGCCTTCCCTGCCTCGCCGGCCGCCCGGGACGGTAATGTGGATAACTTCGCCGGGTCAGCTATGTTTCCCAGCATCCGGGCCTGCCACAGCCGGCCGACACTGCCAACGCGGCCACGCAGGCCCCCGACGCAACCTATCGGATCAGCCGCATCCTACCGACGTTCGGCAGGATCGGCAAGCGCGCGAGCCCGGGCAGCCGGAAGCCCGCCGGCCAGTAGACGAAGACCGCCTTGCCGATCAGGCTGTACCGCGGCACGGTGCCCAGTTGGTAGATCCGCCAGCGTGTCTCGACGGCGCCAGCGAACGCCGCCTCCAGGGCCAGGCGGTCCAGCGCCTCGGACTCCTCGGCCGGGAGCTTCTGCCCGGCGGCCCGCTCGGCCAGGGCCCGCGCCTTGGCGGGCAGCTCGATCCCGGCGGCCTGCCAGGCCTGCGGCTCGTAGAGCGCCCGGCCGAGCATGCCGTTCAACTCGCGCAGGGCGCGGCGCTTCAGCTCCTCGCCGACCGGATCGTACCCCGAGTCGAGCTCGCCCACGGTGAACTGCGCGAGCTTGGCGCGAAGCTCCTCGGGCAGTCGCTGCCAGATCCGCTTGCCGGGCGACGGGCCCGCGGCGCCCGCCTGCCTCCTGAGTTCGGCCAGGAACGGCCCCCAGTGGATGTCGCCGACCGCCAGGCGCGGATCGCCGATCGTGCCGTCCTCGTCGTACAACCGCAGCGTGACCGCCGCCGAGCTCCACAGCCGACCGTCCAGGCTGGACGGGCTGTTGTCGCCCAGGACGAAGTACTGGTCCAGGTCGTGGTTTCCGCTGTACTTCCGCAGGACGATGGGATGGCCCATGGTGCCCCAGCCCGGATCGTCGCTCTGGGCGACGCCCTGTCGATGGGCAAACGCGCCGCTCGGGCTGCGCACCGGCGGGCCGCCGAACTTCGGACAGGTGTAGTGCACGTCGCGCAGCAGCTTGACGTGCCACAGCTCGCACCTGCCCCCTGCCGCGCCGATCCGTAGGTTCGGCCGCCGGTGGGCAAAGCGCTCCTTGATCAGCCGCTCCAGCTCGGCCCTCCCCGGAAGGCGATTGTCGTCGGCCATCTTGTCGAGACGTTCTCTCAGCCGCGCGTTCTCGCCGGCCATCTTGTCGGCCTGCGCCTTCACCAGCCCGTAGTCCAGCGGGTAGTACAGGCGGCTTCCCGCGGGGGCGCGGGCGTTGCGGTCGCGGCTTCGGAGCACTTCCTTGCCGTCGATCCAGAGCGAGACGCGCAGGTCCACGTGGGTCAGCGAGACCTCGCAGCCCCGCCCGAGGGCCATCGCCGGCAGCTTGTCGGTCTTCGCCCAGAGCGTCCAGGGCGCGTCCTCGGCGTCGGTGCTGCGGCGGTATCGCAGCTCGGCGGTTCCTCGGGCGCCGACGGCAGCCTGGAAGACGTGCTCCGGGCAGGCCAGCGTGAGGGTGATCCGGCTGTCCCGCACGTGGGGAACGTACGTCACCGAGAGATTGAGATCGCTGACGTAGTTCATCTGCATCTCGAGCAACTCGGGCCACTTGGACGTCGAGCCGTCGGGCAGGTTCAGGTAGGGGTTGTACCCGTAGAGGGGCAGGAAGCTGTCGGGCCCGCAGCGGAAGTTCAGTTCCGCCTCGGGACCCGACGCGGTGCCCCGGAAGACGAACCGCCTCCCGCGAGCGTTCGAAAGCCCCCAGAGCCCCCGGGCCCGCGCGTCGGCCGGGGCCCAGAACGGCAGCCGGATGCCCTCCTCGCCCGCGGAGGGGTCGTGCTCGCCGAAGCGGTCCTGCTGCGGGTAGTAGTCGTTGTCGTAGACGACCTGCCACATCGCCTGCTGGGTCTTCCTCCGGACCTTGCGGCGAATGCGGAAGCTCTTCCCGCGGTCGTGGCTGACGAAGACGTCGCCGCGGACGATCTCGATCGTCTCGCCCGGCAGGCCGATCAGGCGCTTGATGTAGTTCTGGCGGTTGTCCTGGGGATTCTTGA
>CAZXOC010000434.1:0-4812 GCA_964642165.1 uncultured Planctomycetaceae bacterium
GCCCGGGGCGACGTGCTGGCCCTGCGGGGCGGCTTCGGCTCGCCGGACGCCGACTGGTTCGACGGCGACGTGAACTTCGACGGCGCCGCGGACTACCTGGACTACATCGCGGTGAAGCGCAGCATGGGCGACTCCGCCCCCGGCGGCGCGGGCGCCGTTCCCGAGCCCGCGACCCTCCTGCTGCTGGCGCTGGGCGCCCTGGCCGGGCTGCGACGCCGCCCGAGCATAAGACAAGAGACACAACACTGACGGACTGAGCCGCGCTGCGGTACGTCTACGTCGGCAACGTCCTCGTCGAGGGCGGCGGGCCCATCTACTGCCCCAATGGCGCGAGGATACTCATCGACCGCTCCGGCAACGCCGTTCTCGGGGTGGACGGCGAGTGGCGTTTCTGCAAGACGCCCATGGCCGGCCCGGCGCCCGCCGGCGCCCGGCTGTCGCCAGATTACGAGAACTTGGCGCATCGTTGGCCACCATCGGGGCTGCCGCAGCACCCCGCTTCGCCATCTCCGACGGCCCGCCGCGACAGGCCATCAGAGGCACTGCGACCCGGCAGGTCTTGGGCTGTCTCCGGAACCCGACCGCCGTTCGGCCTTCGGACCGAGCAGGCCCTGTGTCGCACAATAGCGTCAACTTGTCGCCGATAGTCGGCAGACGATTGGGAGATTGTTCTTGGTGCTTCCCGGGGCCCGTGGTATGGTAGCTGTTTGGACCCGTTGATGCGGTCCGGCGGTTGGAGTTTAGGCCGACTGCAACGACCGCATTACGAAACTCAACACGATCGAGAGGCGCAGTGGAGAGGAAGCTGGCCAGGGTCTGCCCGGAGTTCACGCCAAACTGAGACATTGGTCTCCGCTTATCTGGTAATCCCAGGCCTGACACCCAGTTCCCCTTTGTAGACAGGAGCGAACTCATGAGATGTAGAACACTCCAAGGAATCTTGGCGGCATTGACGATGGCCATGCTCGCCCTGGCCGGGCCGGCGCAGGCGGCGGTGATCTTTAGCGAGAGCTTCGAGAGTCCGGTTGTCGAGGGTTATGCCCAGGGCACGGCCCCCGACAATGGGAACTGGGTTAAGGCCGCCCAAGGTCACAAGTCCAATTACCACGGGCTGGTTAACAAGGACGGGGGCGACTTCACCGCACCCGCTGGTAACGATCAGGCCTATGCTTTCAGGTATACCAACTCCGGTCTCACGACGGCTGAGGGCGTTATCGGCGTTCTTGAGGAAGGTGTCACCTACACGGTCTCATTCGATGTGGTTCGAGATGACGGGTTGAACGCGGGCACCCCTTATAATGTCCAGCTTATCGCGTTTGCCGATGGTGCTGCGCGCGATGATGTTCGTAATACCCCTGCCGGCAGTACACTACTCCGTTCCGCGAGCGGTAATGCAGCCGGTGACGGCACGTGGACAACCATCAGCTTCGACTTCACAGCGGATGCCAACTACGCGGCGAGCCTGGGAAGAGATATCGGTTTCCGGATAAAGGGAGCTACAACCAGCGCAATCTATGACAACGTGCAACTGGACGCCGCTCTGCCATACGACTTCCTGTACTGGGATGGAATGGGCGATGGAAGCTGGGGAACGACGCATTGGCTCGATAAGGACGGCGCTTCGGTCGATTGGTTTCCCGACGTCGCCACGCCGGCGTATGCGGTAATCAATGCCAATACGGTGACTGTGGCCCAAGACCGTCAGGCCGAGGGCTTGACCGTTGACGGCGGCGGAACCGCCGTCGCCGTCCGCGTGGATGCGGGCAGAACGCTGACCGTGCAGAGAGACGCCAGCTTCGCCGCGGGCACGTCGCTGAGCCTGGGTGCCGACGCCGGCTTCAGTGCCAGAAACGGTTCGATCTCTTCCGTCGTGCTGGCCGGCGACGCCACCATCTCCGTTACCGGCACCCTTGTCGACAGTACCTTGGACGTGGCATCGTGGACCGGAACCGGCGGCACGTTGACCAAGCAGGGCGCGGGAACGCTGAAGATCCAGGCCGACGGCTTGGATGCAGCGGTCGGGACCTTCGAACTCGCCGGCGGCACGTTGGCCGTGACGCCGATCGTTCGGTTCACCGCCGAGCCCGGACCGGCCGGCGCGGTCGGCATCTGGAAGTTCGAGGAAGAGTCCGGCGACACGGCGATCAATTCCGCCGCACCGGGTACCAACGACGGCACGCTGATAGGCCCGGACGGGTTGCCCGTGCGGGTGCCCGGCAAGATCGGTAACGCACTGTCCTTCGACGGCGCGGACGATTACGTGACCATCGCGCAGGACGACCGGCTGCCCATCTACAACAACGGCATCGACAATGCCTATTCGATCGCCATGTGGGTCAAGGGCTGGCCCCAGCCCGACAAGCGGATCTTCTCCGAGGGGTCCACGACCACCAGTTACCCGCTGCTCAACCTGGGAACCGATACCGCCGGGAAGTTCGATCTATACATCCGGCCCCAGGACGGTCCGACAGTGAATCACCCGCAATCCAACGCGACAGTCTTCGACGATGCCTGGCACCATCTCGCCTGGGTGGACGCAAACGGAACGGCGACGCTCTACGTCGACGGAGTCCCCGACGGAGGGAACTTCAATTACACCCGGGGGACAATGGCGCTGAGCACGACCAGCATCGGTGCGATCTTCCGGGCCGGCAGCGCCAGCTATTTCTACAAGGGCCTGATCGACGAGGTCTATGCGTACGACCGGGCGCTGACCCAGGAGGAAGTCGCCGGAATGGCCGGCGTTACGGTTGCCGACGACATGACCTCGTACAACGTCACCGTGACCGCATCCTCGACGCTCCAGGCGGCCGACACGCCCTGGCTGAACCTCGGTACGCTCACGATGAATGACGGCGTGACCTTGGAGACCACGGATGCGCCCATCAGCTTCACCGGCCTGGAGCTGGCCGCCGGCGCCACCGGGGTGACCTTCAACGCGCAGTCGCCCACAACGCTCCATGCCACCGACGCGGGCGCGGCTGTCGGCGCGACAATTACCATGAGCGGTTCCTCGTCGCTGAGCTTCATGCCGTCGCCCGCCACGGTGCTGGCCGCTACGGAAACCGTCGAGGCGGTCGCCGGCACTGTGGTCGGATACCACGACTCGACCAACAACCCGTTCGGTGCCGCGACGTTGGGAATGGCCGGCGGCAACATGACCCTCTCCGGCATAGGAATCGGTGGGGCAGTTGCTTACGACAACCCGATTGCGATAACGGCCAGCAGCGGTCTATCGGCCGGTCCGGGGACCGTGGGCGATACCGGCGCGACCACCGTCACGGTCACTTCGGCAGTGAATGTGCCGGTCGACACGGCGTTGTCGCTGTCGTCCAGCGGGGATTACACGCTGGAAGTGGGCGACGTCAGCGGCTTGGGCACGGTGGATGCCACCGGCGGAACCGTGAACGTCACGGGAGCGGTTAGCGTAGCGAACCTGACCGTTTCGGGAGCCGAAACGACCCTGGCGACTCCACCGATCGTCAGCGGCGCGGTGACCGTTACCGCCGGTTCGCTCACGACACCCGGATTCACCTTCGGTGCCGTGACGGTCTCGGGCGCCCTGAGCACCTCGGCCGACGGAGCTTTGACGGATCTGGATCTCAAGAGCGGTTCCCAGTTGAACACGAACGGGAACCGGATCACCGTCGCCGATACCCTCAAGGCCCAAGGCCTCACGGCGACGGCGACCTCGGGCACGTTCGCGGTGATCAATCCCGGCCTGAGCGACGAGGTCGACACGATCGACCTGAACGGCGCCGTGGTGACGGTCGAAGGCGGCGGCGCAGCCCCAGCAGACGCCGTCGCCGCCTGGCATCTTGACGAGGCCGTCGGAGCCGTAACGGCCGTCAACAGCGCGAACCCCGGCACGTACGATGGTGCGGTCACCGGCGCCGTCGCCGGCGTTCCGGGAAGAGTTCAAACGGCCTATCGTTTTGACGGGACGGACGACCTGGTCAACTTCAACGACATCGATCCGATCGACACGGCGGACACCTTCTCGATCACCATGTGGTTCAACCGGGAGGCGGAGGACCTCGGCACCGATCCGGACACCAATCACGGGATCAACAACGTGTTGCTTGCCCATTCGAGCGACTCGCAGAACGACAACTTCGAACTGGGTACTCAGGCAGACCAAGTCGAACTCTACATCGACTCACAGGGCGGAGGCGACGATGTCCTGACAGAAACGATCCCGGATGGGATCGTGAACGGCGTTTGGAATCACATCGCCATCACCTACGACAGTGGCAATACGGCCAATGAGGTCTCGCTCTACTTCAACGGCGAGCTGATCCGGGAGTGGGGCGAACCGGGCGGGAATCTGGACAGCGGCAGTAACGCCGCAACGACGCCGTGGAGTCTCGGCAACGCGCGGCCCGACCGGACGGATCCGTGGGGCGATTTCGCCGGGTTGATCGACGAGGTCTACGCGTTCGACCGGGCGCTGACCGCTGAGGAAGTAGCCGCGCTGGCCAATCCGAGCAGCGGGGGCGCCGCCTTGAACAACGTGACCGGCAACGGGACGATGGTCGGGAACGTCCTGATCGGCGGAACCGTCAGCCCCGGCCCGGCCGACAGCGTCGGGGAGATTGCGGTCGACGGCAACCTGGCGATGGGCGACGATTCGACCTACGAGTGGGAGCTCGGCGAGGGCAGCTACGACTCGATCGCCGTCACCGACGACCTGACGCTGCCGGAGACGTGGACGCTGGCCCTCGGCGACCTCGGCGGCTTCGCCAACGCCGTGGAGGAGTTCGACCTGTTCACGTATGCCGGCAACTACACGGGGCTGGAGCTCTTCGACGC
>CAZXOC010000435.1:0-4805 GCA_964642165.1 uncultured Planctomycetaceae bacterium
CGGTTGTGGTCAATAAGACACGGTCGCACACTCCGCGACCGTGGCACCAGAGGGCCACCCACACGACGAGGGTCGACTGTGGTCAATAAGACGCGGCCGCAGATTCGGCAGCCGTGGCACGACGGGTCCCGTCAGCCAACGAGGGTCGGTTGTGGTCCACAAGACACGGTCGCACACACCGCGACCGTGGCACAAGAGGGCCGCCCACACGACGAGGGTCGGCTGTGGTCAACAAGACACGGTCGCAGACTCCGCGACCGTGGCACAAGAGGGCGAAGGGGATGGCGCCTGCGAACTCGGGGTGCCCCTGTTACTGCTATTATAGATCGAGAAAGCTATTTGTCAACGAAAAAACACAGAGAATCTGAAGTTCCAGCCCGGCTGGGCTTCTCGTTCGGCCCGATCATCCACGTGGCCGGCGCCGGCGGCGCGATCCGCCGTTTGCGACGGGGGGCGGCGATGGTAGAATCGCGGTCGTCGGCGCGCGGACGCCGTAGCGAGTCCATCGGACCAACCGGAGGTGGTGCCCATGGGTGCGAAGGCTGCCGGGGGGCGGGGGCGAACGTTCGTGCTGGCCGTCTGCTGCGTGCTGGCCCCGGGCGCGGGGCTGGGCCAACGGGCGCCGGCCAGCCGCCCCGCGCGCCGCGACATCTGGCGGACGGCCCTGCGGGGCCTGCGCCGCTACGAGGTCCGGCGCGACATCACCTACGCCCGGGTCGGCGCGGAGAAGCTCCTGCTGGACGCCTACGTGCCGACGGCCGCCGGGCCGCACCCGGCCGTGCTGGTCGTCCACGGCGGGGCGTGGCGGTCGGGCAACAAGCAGCAGCTCTCCCTCATCGCCCACATGCTGGCGGGGCGGCGGTACGTGGCCTTCGCGATCAACTACCGCCTGGCGCCGAGGCACCGCTTCCCGGCGCAGATCGAGGACTGCCGCCGCGCCGTGCGGTGGATCGTGGCCCACGCGGGGCGGTACAAGGCGGACGCGGCGCGGCTGGGGGCGATGGGCTACTCGGCCGGGGGGCATCTCGTGGCGATGCTGGCGGTGCAGGGCGTGGAGCACAAGACGCCGGCGGGCGTGCGGACGATCCGCCTGAAGGCCGTCGCCGCCGGCGGCGCGCCGTGCGACTTCCGCCCGCTCCCGGCGGACTCGAGGGTCCTGGCCTACTGGCTGGGCGGGACGCGCGCCGAGAAGCCCAAGGCCTACGAGCAGGCCTCGCCGGCGGCGCTGGTCAGCCCGTCGGCGGCGCCGGTGTTCTTCTACCACGGCGGGGCCGACCGCCTGGTCCCCGCCGCCTCGCCCCGCGCGATGTGCGAGGCGCTGCGGCGGGTCAAGGTGGACTCGCAGTTCTGCGTCATCCCGGGCGCCGGGCACATCCCCGCCGCCCTGAACCTGCCGGCGATGGGCAAGGCCTTCGACTTCCTCGGCAAGCACCTCCGGGCCGAGGGCGCCAACGCGGACGAGGCGAATGCCCCGCCGAAGCGCGAAGCCGCCAAGCGGCCGCCGGCCCGCCCGGCGCCGCAGCGCTGAGGCCGCTTCGCCCCGCCCGCTCACGCCGCGGCGGCGCGGGCGCATGCGCGTGGGTTCGGTCGCCCCCGTTCGGGGGCCCGGGGACGGCGGCCGGTGGGCGAGAGGTCAGCCGCCGATCCGGAGGTCGGAGATCGGCGGGGGCTGGGTGCGGCCGGGCTTCAGCGCGTCGGCGACGGTCCAGCGCCCGGCGGCGATGGCCTTGCAGATCGCCGAGAGGTGCAGCTCGCGCAACAGGCGGCTGGGGTAGTCGCGCTCGACGCGGCCGCGCAGGGCCGCCAGGTCGCCGGGCGAGATGCCCGCCTGCCTCGCGGCCGCTTCGTAGTCGAAGTACTTCTTCAGCACGAGCGTCCTCCCGGTCGCCGTCACGACCCGGCAGGCGGATCGCTCCTGGGCGGGTGGATCCGGTTTCAGGTCGGCGTGCCGTAGACGGCGCGGTCGCCGAGGGCCTCCTCGATCCGCAGGAGCTGGTTGTACTTGGCGACGCGGTCGGTTCGGCTGACGGAGCCGGCCTTGATCTGCCCGGTGTTTCGGGCGACGACCAGATCGGCGATGGTGCTGTCCTCGGTCTCGCCGCTGCGGTGGGAGACGACGGCCGCCCATCGGTGCTGGACGGCCAGGTCGATCGTCGCCATCGTCTCGGTGAGCGTGCCGATCTGGTTGGGCTTGATGAGGATGCTGTTGGCGCAGCCCTCGTCGAGCCCGCGGCGGAGGTACTTG
The DNA here is from genome assembly GCA_964642165.1 of uncultured Planctomycetaceae bacterium. Taxonomy (GTDB): domain Bacteria; phylum Planctomycetota; class Phycisphaerae; order SM23-33; family SM23-33; genus CAYRVX01. Next base: position 2,246 of record CAZXOC010000435.1, read on the forward strand.
ATGTTGGTGACGAACAGGTCGTCGCCGACGAGCTGGATCCGCTCGCCGAGGCGCCGCGTGAGGCGGCCCCAGCCGTCCCAGTCGTCCTCGCCGAGCCCGTCCTCGATGCTGCGGATGGGGTACTTGTCGCACCACTCGGCCCACAGGTCGATCATCTCGTCGCTGGTGGCGATGCGCCCGGGGTCGGACTTGAAGAAGCAGTAGCCCTCCTTGCCCTGCTCGGCGGCGGCGTTGGCCATCTCGCTGGTGGCGGGGTCCAGGGCGAGGTGGATGTCCTCGCCGGGGCGGTACCCGGCGGCCTCGATGGCCTGGAGGATGAGCCGGACGGCCTCCTCATTGGTCTCGAGGCTCGGCGCGTAGCCGCCCTCGTCGCCGACGGCGGTGTAATGGCCCTGGTCCTGGAGGATCTTCTTGAGGGCGCGGAAGACGCCGGTGCCCATCTCGAGGCCCTCGCGGAAGCCCCGGGCGCCCCACGGCTGGATCATGAACTCCTGGAAGTCGACGGTGCCGGGGGCGTGCTTTCCGCCGTTGAGGATGTTGAGCATGGGCACGGGGAGGGTGACGGCCTGGTCGCCGCCGAGGTACTCGAACAGCGGCTTGCCGAGGGAGTCCGCCGCCGCCTTCGCCACGGCGAGGGAGACGCCCAGGATGGCGTTGGCGCCGAGGCGGGACTTGTTCGGCGTGCCGTCGGCCTCGATCATGGCGCGATCGACGGCCGCCTGGTCCGTCGCGTCCATGCCCACGACGATGGCGGCGAGGTCCTCGTTGACGTGCGCGACGGCCTGGCCGACGCCCCCGTCGGCGTCGCGCAGCTCGACGGCCTCGCGGGCGCCCGTGCTGGCGCCGGAGGGCACGGCGGCGCGTCCCTCCGCGCCATCTTCGAGGACCACGTCGGCCTCGACCGTCGGGTTGCCGCGGGAATCGAGGATCCAGCGTCCCGTTACGTCTGCGATCTTCACGAGGGTTGTCCTTTCGCGTGCGCCCGACAGCGGGCTGGTCCCCGCCCCTGCCGGGGCACGCAGACACCGCGCGCCCGCCCCGCAAAGGCGGTCTCGCGGCATTATAGGCGTCCAGCCGCCGGACCGAAACCGTCAGGACGCTGCCCGCCCGCCGGCCCGGTCCCTGCCCGTCCGCCCGCGGGGGACGATCCGGATTCTCGTGAGCACGAACCCCTCGTCGTCGCGCCCGACGACGCGGAGGGCGTTGGCGCCCTCGAAGAGCATCGCCATGCACGAGAGCCCCTTGCACTCCACCCCGTCGATGACGACGCGTGCCTGTCCCTTCGCCGTGCAGGCCGCGTACGCCACGTGCCTGCCGTCGGGGCTGAAGAGGGGCCCCGGCGGGGCGATGAGGGCGAACGGCTTGCCTTCCCGGCCGTCGACCACGACGAGCCGGCCGGTCCCCCAGAAGGCGACGTAGGCCACGCGCCGGCTGTCCGGGCTGAACGCGAGGGCGGTGACCTTGTCGTACTTCTTGCCGACCGCGCCGTCGACGACGACGGACTGCGTGTAGCCCGTGTCCGGGGGCAGCAGGCTCACCGCGGATCGCCAGACGACGTAGGCCACGCGCCGGCTGTCGGGGCTGAACGTCAGCGACGTGAGGGACGAGCCGGTCTGCGTCTTCTGCCGGACGCCGTCGAGCACGACGAAGTGGCGGTCGCCGAGGAGACCCGGCCTCAGGGCGCTGTAGGCCAGGCGCCGGCCGTTCGGGCTGAAGACGATGCCGGTGGCGTCGAGCCAGGAATGGCCCTGGTGCTCCTTGCCGTCGGCGACGACGAACATCCGCGTCCCGCGCTGGGCGGCGTAGGCCAGGCGGCGGCCGTCGGGGCTGAACACGGGCCGCGCGCCGGCGGGGATGCCGTCGTGCCACGTTCCCTCCACGCCGTCGACCACGACGCACTGCCCCTTGCCCTTGCGGTAGGCCACGTAGGCGACCCGCTTCCCGTCGGGGCTCAAGACCAGGCTGCCCGGGGCGATGGCGTCGTAGCGCTGTGCCGGCAGGCCGTCGACGGTGACGCGGGCCGTATGCGCCTCCGGGCGCCCGTGCACGGCCACGTAGGCCAGACGCTTCCCGTCCGCGCTGAGCACGGGCGGGAAGACGACGCCGTCGACCCAATCGAACGCCCCGCGCTCGGTCCCGTCCAGCACGACGAACAGCTTCGCCCCCCGCCGGCCCAGGTACGCCACGTGCCGACCCTCCGCGCTGAAGGCCGCGTGGAAGACCTGGTCGTAAGGCTTGCCCTCCGCGCCGTCCACCACGACGAGTTGCTTGCGCGTCCGCTCGGCGGCGTAGAGCACTCGCTTGCCGTCCGGGCTGAACGCCGGACCGGCCGGCACCCGGTCGTACGTCCGCCCGGCCGCGCCGTCGACCACCACGACGAACGCGCCGCCCCCGCTCCTGGCGAGCAAGGCCACGCGCCGGGCGTCCGGGGAGGCCACCGAGCGAAACGCGCTGAGCCCGGCGGGAATGCGCCAGAGCGGCGTCTGCGAGGTGACGAGGGTGACCCCGTTGCCTCGTGGCGCCCGGGCGGCCCCGCCCCGGGGCGGCGCTGCCGCGACGG
>CAZXOC010000436.1:0-4763 GCA_964642165.1 uncultured Planctomycetaceae bacterium
AGGTGTGGCTGTCCGTGCCGAGCAGCAGCTCGCCGGGGCGGGTGTGGCCCTTCTGAGGCAGCGTGACGTGGCAGACGCCGGCGTACCGGGTGGCGGCCGGGTCGCCGTACGTCGGGGTCATGCCCTCGTGGCCGACCGGCAGGAAGTCGGTGTCGTAGTAATGCCGCAGGCCCTTGCGCTTCACGAAGTCGCGCATGATGTCGATGTTGCGGTGGCACTTGGCATCGGCGGTGAAGACGTAATGGTCCGGGATGAAGACCGCCTTGTCGGCATCCCACACCTCGGCGCCCTTGCCGAAGCGCTCCTCGAAGACGCCGATCATCTGCGGCGCGATGACGTCGTTGGTCATCAGCACGTCCACGTCGCACCAGATGTTCTCGCCGGGCTTCACGTCCTCGCGCCCGGCGTGGGCGGCGAGGATCTTCTCGGTGATGGTCATGCCCATGCGTCTGCTCCGCTTCGCCAAACACAGCGGCCCGGCCGATGCCGGGCCCGTCCCTGCCGGAGGCGTATCCTACGGCTCGCCGCGGGGGGAATCAATCGGGTCGTTCGGCGCTTGACGTGCGCCGGCGGCGGCGGTAGAGCGGTACGAGTTTTCGAACCCGGTTCCCGTACAGGAGAGTGGCCAATGAAGAAGATACGGCTGGGCATCATCGGTTGCGGCGGCTTCGTGCAGTACCACCTGCGGAAGATCCCGGACGAGGCGCCGGAGTTCCGGATCACGGCCCTGTGCGACATCATCCGCGGGCACGCCGAGCACCACCGCAAGCTCTACTGCCCCCGCCGGCGCGTGCCGATCTACCTCGATTACCGGGACATGCTCAGGAAGGAGGACCTCGACGCGATCATCGTCTCCACGCCGCACACGCTGCACTTCCGCCACGCCTACGACGCCCTCGCCGCCGGCTGCCACGTCATGGTCGAGAAGCCCATGGTCACCAGCTCCGCCCACGCCCGGCGGCTGGTTTCCCAGAGCGAGAGGAAGCACAAGACCCTCATGGTGGCCATCCAGGGCACCTACACCGACACGTTCGCCTACGCGAAGCAGCTTCTCGCCGAAGGCACCGATGGGCTGCTGGGCGAGCTCCAGATGGTCACCGGCGTCCTCGCCCAGGGCTGGATGAAGGGCACGACCGGCAAGTGGCGCCAGGACCCCAAGCTCTCCGGCGGCGGGCAGCTCTACGACAGCATGGCCCACGTCCTCAGCGCGATGATGTTCCTGGTCAACGAGCCGGTCGTCGAGGTCAGCGCGCGGAGCGACTACAAGGGCCGCAAGGTCGACATCAACGCCGTCGGGTGGATGCGCTTCGCCGGCGGGGCGCTGGCCAGCATCACCAGCGGCGGCAACTGCCCCACCTGGAAGAGCCACCTGACCCTCCAGTGCGAAAAGGCCCGCCTGGAGATCAGCCCGCACGGCGGCGACTTCCTCATCAACGGGCGCGGACTGAAGCGGGACATCAAGAAGGTGCCCCGCGGCTGGAAGGTCCCCGGCGTCAGCCCGGTGCAGAACTTCGCCCAGGTGATCCTCGGGCGAGAGCCGGAGCCGCGCTGCGGGGGACGCGTCGGCATCCTGCTGGCCGACCTGATGGACGCCATCTACGAGTCCGCCGGTGCCGGGGGGAAGGTCATCCGGCTGAAGTGAGAACCCGACCTGGGTAGGGGGATCGCACGCCCGCCGGGCAGCGCGGCAGGGGGCGCTGCGCGCTTCGGCATCTGCGCCCGGTGACGAAAAAATTCGTCCCCAGTGGGAACAAGCGACGAAAATATTCGTCAGTAGATGCGGACGAGCCTGTCTGTCCGCAACCGGGAGCCGGCGCGATGCCTCGGAAACGCTCGAAACACCCCACGGAAGTTGAGCTCCAGATCCTCAACGTGCTCTGGCGGCGGGGGCCGAGCTCCGTGGGGCAGATCCACGATGCCCTGAAGGACGAACGGGACACCGGCCGCTCGACCACCCTGAAGATGGTCCAGGTCATGACGGACAAGGGCCTGCTGATCAAGGACGCCTCCCGCCATCCGCAGATCTACCGCCCGGCCATGTCGCAGGAACAGGCCCAGACGGGCCTCGTGGAGGACCTGATCCAGCGGGCCTTCGGCGGGGCGGCCAGCAAGCTGGTCCTCCGAGCACTGCAATCCAGGCGCGCGTCCCGGGGCGAGCTGAAGCAGATCGAAGAGCTGCTCGAGCGCATCGAAGGGAGAAAGCGATGAGCTGGATCGAATCCCTCTTGTCGGCGGATCTCGTGGTGCGTTTGGGCTGGACGCTGATTCACTCCCTCTGGCAGGGCGCGGCGGTCGCGGCCGTCGTGGCGCTGCTGCTCCTTGTGCTTCCAAGGCGGCAGGCGAACGCGCGCTATGCCGTGTGCTGCCTGGCCCTGCTGGCGGTGACGGGGAGCTTCGCGGCGACGTTTCTGCTGGTGGGGGGAGATGTTGCCGAGACGCCCCCGGTCGCCGCGGACGTGGCGGCGGGGCCCAACGAGGCGTCGTCGCCCGTGGAGGCCCCCGCCCCCGTGGCGACCGCGGCCGCGGCGCCCGCCCCGCCCCCGACCGGCGAGGCCGGCGGCGTCCTGCGCCGCGCGCTGAGCCGTGTCGCGCCGCACGTCCAGTGGCTCGTGCCGGCTTGGCTCTGCGGCGTGCTCGCCTTAACCGTCTGGCACCTCGGGGGATGGATCGCGGTGCATCGGCTCCGGTCCGTTGCGGTCCGCCCCGTCTCGACGGATTGGACTTCACAGTGCGCGGCGCTTTCCCGCGCGCTGGGCGTTCGCCGCTGTGTCCGCGTCCTCCAGTCCGCCCTGGCGACGACCCCCATGGTCGTGGGCCTGCTCAAGCCGATCATCCTCCTGCCGGCCGGCGTCCTGACGGGGCTGCCCACGCCGCAGATCGAGGCCATCCTGGCCCACGAGCTGGCCCACGTCCGTCGCTGGGACTACCTGGTGAACCTGCTCCAGGGCGTGGTCGAGACGGTGCTGTTCCATCACCCCGCCGTCTGGTGGCTCTCCCACCGCATCCGCCTGGAGCGCGAGTATTGCTGCGACGACCTGGCCGTGGGCCTCTCGGGCAGTCGCGTGGACTACGCCCGCGCCTTGGTGGGTCTCGAGACCAGCCGAGCGCCCGTAGCGCCCGCCGTGGCGGCCGGGGGCGGGTCGCTGCTGGCGCGGGTCCGCCGCATCGTCGGGCAGCCGGCTGGCGGGAGCGGGCTGGGGCAGGCGTGGCTGGCGCCCGCCCTGGTCCTGCTGCTGTGCGCGGCGGTGCCGCTGGGAGCGATCTGGGCGCAGGGCGCGTCGACCGACGACGCCGACGACTCCCCCGCGAGCCGTCCCGCCACGATCACCGTTCGCGAGCTGGACAACCCCCTGGGCCTCAGCACCAAGATGCTGACCAAGCTGTTCTGGACCGGCCGGGCCATCCGCGCGGTGCGCTCGGAATGCAGCACCTTCTACGTCATGAAGAAGCGCTTCCCCAAGAGCACCGCGGAGGCCTTCGAGCTCCACCCCAGCCTCGCCAGCCGGGCCACCGACCCCTTCGCGCCGGCACACCAGATCCGCGTGGTCCGCGACGCCGAGCGCCTCGACGTCGTCCGCTTCTGGAGCGTCGGGCCCGACGGCGACTGGGACGGCGGGCGCCGGATCGACTCCACCAAGCCAGGCCTGGACGGCGACTTGGGCGCCGAGCTGTCCCTGCGGCGCGGCCGCTTCCGCTGGCTGACCGACGAGACCCTCGGGATGCACCTCAAGGGCCACCGCCTCTGCCACTACCTCGGCGCCAAGGCACCCAAGCTCCCCAAGCCGGCGCTCAAGGACGACGGCCTCGCCTGGGGGCCGCCGGTGGACGGCCTGTCCGCCGCGGCGGAGCTTGTGCCCAAGAGGGACGACTACGCCCTCGGCGAGAAGATCGAACTGCGCTTCCACATCCGCAACGTCAGCGACCACGCCATCACCGTGGCGGGGGAGACCTGGCGGCAGGAGGCGGGGCCGAACGCCGTGATCGTGGAGGACCAGCAAGGCCGGCGGTGCCGCGTCGGGCATAGCTGGTACAGCGGCCGCACCCCGACGAAGCGCCAGATGCTGAAGCCCGGCGAGAAGGTCGTCGTCGGCAGCAGCGGCCTGGCCTTCACGGGCCGGGGCGTCAAGGACCCGGGCCACCCCGTCGGCCACCGCATCGAGGCCTCGCCCGGGCGCTACACGATCCGCTTCACGATCCGCCTGCCCGGCGTGTCCACCTCGGGCCCGGGCTTCGACGGCATCCCCCAGCCCACGGACTGGCAGGGCACGCTCGAGACCGGCCGGACCAAGCTCCGCGTCGTCCGGCGGCCGAAGCCCCCCGCGGCGACGGCCACGAGGCCGGCCGCCAAGCGGCCATAAGTCTAGATCGATTGTGTCAAAACTGTCCAATCCTGGGGCCCTCCCGAGGGCCCTAAATCGACATATCCTATTGTATTGTAAGCACTTACATTGTGCAGATTTTGGACAATCAGCCTCATTTTGGACAATCAGCCTGCCCGCCGCCCGATTCGCCGGCCGATATGCTCGTAACGCCTTTAATCCCAAGAGGTTCGGCTGATTTCGTGCGCGGTCCGCGCCGAGGGCTCGTACGCCTATGGACTGCGGCCCCGATGTCCATTGCCGCGGCGCCGCTTTCCCTTCCGGCCGCGAGACGCCGCGGCCGCCGACGTCGAGACCCAAGCGGGAAAGCAGCCTGACCTCATCCGGACAAAGTAGCCCGCCCCCGATTCGCCATCGCCCGACGCCGGCATGTCAAGAGTTTTG
>CAZXOC010000437.1:0-4732 GCA_964642165.1 uncultured Planctomycetaceae bacterium
CGGGCCCAGTTGTTGCCGACCGACCGCTCGAGGCGGACCCGCCCGTTGCCGCCCCCGACGACCATCCCCAGCGCATCGTCCACGCACCACCACGAGGAGGTGCGTTCGGCCTCCTCATCGAGCGGATGCTCGCCCTCGGCATCCACGTACCGCCGGCCCGACGTCATTCCGGACCGGGCGTAGAACTGGACCGGCAGGCCCGTCCAGGCGACCTGGCACGCGCCCCGCGCGCGGAACACCGTGAACAGAACGCAGGGCCCGCCCGGCAGGGACCAGAACGCGTAGTAGCGGTCCAGCAGCGGGCCGCTCACCACGCCCGCGGTCTCGAGACCGTCGTCGCGACACCGGTACCGGTAGATCGCCTCGCGCGGCGCCCGGGCCGGCGCCTTGCCGGCGGCCGTAACCGACACCTTGCCGGTCAGCGACCGCGGATGGAAGTACACGAGCGGCTCCAGGTCCGAGGCCAGACCCCGCGCCGGCACGACGAACCCGCACGGGGAGACCTTGCGGGTACTGGACGTGCTGCCCCAGGAGAAGGCCGCCCAACGGGCCGCATCGCGATGGATCAGGTTCCTCTGCCAGCGGTAGTGGTAGGCGCCGTCCAGGGAGGCCCACGCCCGGCGGAAGGGCGCCGGTTCGGCCCGCGGCCCCCTCAGGCGGTGCATGAGGTAGGCGGCGGCCGCCTTGGCCCAGGAGTTGCGGTGGTAGTCGTATACGCCGACGGCCCGCGTGTGCCGCCGAAGGAGCCCGGCCGCCCGCTCCTCCAGGGCCGCCGACACGGGGTCCTTCTTCACGGTCGCCCCGTAGCAGTAGGCCAGGAGCCCCGCGCCGTAGTAGGCGTCGTATTCCATCCCGTGGACGGAGGCCGGTTCGCCCTCGGGCAGACACAGCACCTTGTGCCACGCCAGCACGCCGTCGAAACCGTTGCCGTCGTAGGTGAAGACCTCGGGCACCTTCCTGCCGGCCAGGCGGCTCATGAACTCGGCGTAACAGCGCCCCTCGAACAGCAGGTCGCCGCCGTACCACACCTGCGCCCAGCCGTGATGGTCGCTCGAGTAGTCCGGATACAGGTTCCAGCCCCGGGCCCACTGGGCAATCGGCTTGCCGTCCGCGACCACCCGGCACGCCCGGTCGTGTTCGGTCGAGACGAGGTCGACGCCGCCGCCGCGGATCACGTTCAGGTAGACGGGCGCATCGGACCGCCGCGGGAACATGAAGGCCGCACCGATGGTGCTGGCCATGTCCTGCTTGACGATGTCGTGGTTGCCGCCCTGGCCGAACGACCATCGCCTGACGAGACGCTCGCGCGGGGCGGCGCCGATCATCGTCTGTTCGACCAGCCTCCGGGTCTTGGCGTCGAGGTGCTTCCACAGCCGCATCGTGCCCACCGTCAGCCATCCCATCACGTCGGTGCGATGGCCGTGAGGGCGAACCCAGCTCCCGTCCTTGATGCGGCGTTTGTACCCGCCCGGCACGGGGAACGGATGGGGTCTCTCGACGTAGGCGCTCGTCAGGCAGCACCAGCGGATCGCCTTGACCGCGTGGTCCAGGAGGACGGCTCGCGGCACCCGGCTCTTGCCGAACGTCGCCTGGTCCGTCTCACCCAGCAGCACCGAGTAGCAGAAGACCACCATACCCGTTCCCGGGACCGTGACCTCCGGGGCATACCACTTCGGTCCCCACGTGTCGTACCGGCTGAAGTCGTAGTAGCCGCTGTCCGGCACGCGCGAGGAATCGTCTTTCCAGAGCGGCTCGAACCGGTCCACCGCGCTGTCGACGACGGCGAGGTACTGCTTGCAGAGCGCATCCCCGGTCGCGGCGGACGTGACGCCGGGTAGTGCGAGCGCAGCGACTGCCGTGGCAACCCATCGCGCGGTTGGACCAGCCGATACGCCACCCATCCGTCGCTCCTTCCTGCCCGATCCTGACCACGACCGACAGCCGTCGATCCCTGGCAGACGCTCCAGCGGATCGCATGACCATGGTAGAGCAGGAGCAGTGACCATGGAAGGCCTGAACGAGCCCGAGCCGGAAGTCCTGGAGAACCTGCCGGCTGCGCGCTCGTCACGCGCTCTTCAGAACCGGCCCGGACGGCCCGGCCGGCAAGGGGCGGAGCCGGACCCGGGACCCAAGGGGTCCTTGTCCCCGCCCGGTGTCGTGGTAGAATCGCCGCAATGGCCCACGACAGCGGCGGGCCGCCGTTCATCCGAAGCGCCGGAGGCGCGGCGGAGCGGAATCCCGGTTGGGTTTATCCCACCAACGAAGGAGAACAGTGTGAAGCGATTTGCCATGATGGCGCTGCTTCTTGCGGCGCCGATCGCCGTGTGGGCCAATGTCCTGCCGGCGGGCAAGGACTGCAAGGAGTTCCAGGTCGGCGTGACGGGGATCTTCGCCCGGATCACCGGCGGGGTGCTCTCGGTGACGAAGACCCAGCCCAACACGCCCGCGGCGGGCAAGCTCGAGGCCGGCGACGTGCTGCTGACCGTGGACGGGGCGTCGCTGGAGATCCAGGACCCGAGGCACCCGCTGGGGTTCGCGATCAACAAGGCCGAAGGGCGCGACGGCAAGATGACGTTCGCGATCCGTCGAGGCGGCGAGAAGCGTGCGGTCACGATCCAGTTGGAAGCCATCGGCAGCTACAGCCCGACGTTCCCGGCCAAGTGCCGGAAGTCGCAGCGGATCGTGGACGAGACGGCGGCGTTCATCCTCGCTCGGGGCGGGCCCGGCGGCGGGATCACCGGCAACCTGGAAGGGCTGTTCCTGATCTCGACCGGCGAGAAGAAGTACATGCCCGCCACCGAGGCCTATGCCCTCGCCCTCGCGGCCAAGGACTGCGGCTGGAGCGTGTGGCACATCGGCTACAGCGGGATGTTCCTGGGCGAATACTACCTCGCCACCGGCGACAAGCGGGTCCTGCCGGCCTTGAAGCAGCGGTGCGACAGGCTGGCCGCGGGCCAATACTTCGGCGGGTGGGGGCACAACGCCAACCGCTGCGGGCCGGGCTACGTCACCGGCGGGCTGCTGCACGCCGCCGGCGACCAGGCGCTGGTGACGCTGGTCCTGGCGCGCGAGTGCGGCGTGCGCGTCAGCCAGACCGCCTGCAACGACGCGCTGAAGCTGTTCTTCCGCTACGCCGGGCGCGGCGGCGTGCCGTACGGCGACCATCATCCCGAGCTGTGGTGGTCGTCGAACGGCAAGAACGGCGGCCTGGCCGCGGCGCTGACGCTCCTGCCGGACAGGAAGTTCCAGGCGGCCGCCCAACTGCTGGCCCTCAGCGATACCGACACCTACCACAACTTCGAGGGCGGCCACGGCTCGACCTTCGGCAACCTGACGTGGCGCAACGTCATCGACGTGCTGGTCCCCGAGCACCACAGGAACTCCTACCGGCGGCACAAGGACAAGATGATCTGGTACTTCGAGCTCAGCCGCATGCCCGGCGGCGGCTTCCGCACGCCGTATTACCCCGGCTACGGGCCCATCGGACGCGCGCCGACCTACCAGACGGGCCTGATCGCGATGGGCTTCACCGCGCAGCGCAAGAACCTGCGCATCTGCGGCAAGCCGCGCACGAAGCACAGCGTCCCGCACAAGCCCACCGACGTCGAGCGCAGCCTGCCGTATACCGACTCGCTCCGGACCGACTGGGTGGAGGGCGTCGTCTGCGACCTGGAGCCGCACGAGATCGACGCGGCCTTCAGCACGCTGTACGGGCCCGACGGCAAGAAGCTGCCGCGACGCTGCAAGTGCAGCCTCAACCACGACCGGAAGAAGAAGTACCCCGTCGAGTGGTACGCCAGGCTGATGCGGCATTACGCCCCGACGGTCCGCGACTGGGCGTCCCACGGGCTGGGCTTCCAGGGCGAGCGGGCCGTCCCCGAGATCCTCAAGGCGCTGCGGAGCAAGGACGGACGGCTCCGCATCGCGGGCCTCGACGCGATCAGCGGGAGCACGGGCTGGAGTCCGGGCAAGACCAAGATGAACATCACGCCCGAGATGATCCGCAAGCACTTCCTGCCGTACATCCTCCGGCCGCTGAAGGACCCCGCCGCGGCGATGTGGGAGAAGCGCCACGCCCTGATGGCCATGAGCTGCGCCGACGCGGCCACCATCACGCGGCACCTGGACATCATCACGCCGTACTTCGCGGAAGACGAGTGGTGGCTGCGGGTGGCGGCCTTCACGGCAATGCACCCGCTGATCGGCGAGACGGAGACCTTCCGGAAGGTCCTGCCGACCATGCTGGCCAGCTACGACGCCGACCGGAACCTGCCCTCTCGCCGCTGGGGGGCGACGAACCTGTTCAAGAAGGCCATCGCCGAGAACCCGCAGCTCAAGGAGGAGATCGTGGCCGGGATGGCCAGGTCCGTCAACGCCATGACCGTCCGCGAGGGCTTCAAGCAGCCGGTCGACCTGAACAACATCTTCGAGACGATGCGCTACGTGAACATGAAGAGACGCCCCGAGCACGTGATCCCGATCCTGCCCGCGATCGAGCGGATCTATCCGAAGCTCGCGCCCCTGCCCGCCAGTTGGACGATCATCGGCGCCCGCTGGGGCAACATCGGCCTGGCCAAGGCGGCGGCGCGCCTCGGAAAGGACGCCCGGCCGGTCATCGCCTCGATGAAACGGATCCACCCCAACCTCGCATCCCGCTCGAAGAAGGCCAAGCACGGTGAGACCCTCCAGAAGGCCCAGGACGCCCTGGAAGCGGCCGTCAAGGCGTATGAGA
>CAZXOC010000438.1:0-4716 GCA_964642165.1 uncultured Planctomycetaceae bacterium
TGGAGGCGCCGGGAATCGAACCCGGGTCCCGTGACGTTTCGATGCTGGCTTCTACGTGCGTAGTCGCTTTATTGCATCTCGCCGATCGGGCCCGAAGCGACACGGTCCGTCACGGCCAGCCCGACCAGGTGTCCCGACAGGGTAACCGGGCCACTCCCTGCCGGTAAGCCCGCTAGTTGTCGTCCGGAAGGCCTCGCGGGCCAGGCCCGCCGGACGGGCTGCGAGTCTTACGCAGCCATTGCCAAAGTAGGATTGGCACGTAAACGTTGTCCCAGGTGTTTAACCAGGCCTCCTGGAACCTGGGCACGCCACCAACACCTCAACTCGTCCGGTCGAATCCTATTCGCCCCCGCACGAGTGACGACAGGCGATACACCTGCCATTATACGGCCTATCGGCCGGCGTGGCCAACGAATCCACACCGGGATGACTTCCGCCGGGAGCGGCGGCCCCCCGAGCTAGGGGCCGAGCACTTCGCCGGCTCGCCGCAGGGCGGAGACGGTGAAGACGAGGGGGTAGAGCTTCTCGAAGTACCACAGCCTGGCGAAGTACAGGCCGATGGGCGCGGCGGGGAAGTCGGTCCCGCCGCAGGTGTGCTGGACGAGCCAGGCCGCTCCGGCCCGGACGGCCTCGAGGACGGCGCCGGCGGGCAGGCCCGGGCCGTCGGCGGCGCCGGGCGTGGCGACGGCTGCCAGCGCCTCGACGGCCAGCGCCGTCTCCTCGATGCTCGGGCGCACGCCGGGCGCGCCGCCCCAGCCGCCGTCGCTGCCGCGGGCCGACAGCAGGTACGCCACGCCCCGGCGGATCGGTCCGGCAAGGCGTCGGCGCGCGTGGGGCCAGAGCTCGCCCAAGGCCGTCAGGACGCGGGCCGTGCCGTAGATGGGATTGCCCTGGCCGGGGGCATCCTGGTTGCCGAACCACAGGGGCAGCCACTGGCCGTCGGTTCCCTGGCCGTCGAGCAGGCCATCGACGGCGCGGCGCATGGCGGCGTGGATTTCGGCCGGCAGGGCCCCGGGCAGCTCCGCCCGCCAGGCGGACCAGGCCAGCAGCGCGTGGGCCGTCAGGTCGGGGCAGCTCCGGTCGAAGGGCAGGTGCCCCCAGCCGCGGCAGAAGGTGGGGATGCCGCCGTCGCGGTTCTGGAGGTCGAGCAGCCACTTGCAGCCGGCGACGGCGGCGCGTTCGGTCGGCTCGTCGGGCGGTCCGAGGCGTCGCAGGGCGCGCAGCGCGCCGGCGGTGTCGTCGGCGTCGGGCACGCCGCCGGACAGGTCGGTCCAGGCCCAGCCGCCCGGCGCGGCGCGGGTGTAGGGATGCTCGACGGTGTGCTGCTGGTCGAGCAGCCACCGCCGGATCGCGCGGCGCCCTTCGAGGCCGAGCGCGCCGCCGGGCAGGGCGTTGACCGCAAGGGTGGTGACCCACGTGGCGAGGTCGGTGTCGATGGGCCAGGCGCCCCCGGGGCGCGCGGAGGCGCGGAGGAAGGCCGCTGCGCGATCGACGATCGCCGCGCCCGGGGCGCCGCCCGGGGGCCCGGGGGCGTGCCCGGCGCCGGCGGGTGTTGGCGGGCGCAGCGACACGAGGCTCATCAGGACGAAGCTGGTCAGCGGGGCGGCTTCGAGGAAGCCCCCGCTGTCGGGCTGGATCTCCGCCAGGAGGCGAAGCGTCCTGCGGCGGACCAGGCGCCGCGCGAGGCGGGCGAGGCCATTGCGCGTCGGGCGATGGGCATGCCGCGCCTGGCCGATGGCGATCAGGGCCGGCAGCGCGTAGCTGACGACCGGCAGGCGGAGTGCCTTGAGCAGCCCGTGCGGCACGGCGGCCAGCTCGAACGGCAACTGGGCGACGTGGCGCCAGGCGTCGGCGCCCTCGCCGAGGCGTCCGGCCAGGGCGCACATCGTCAGGATCGGCGCCGAGAAGCTCCGGTCGCGGCCGTAGCGGTCGGCGACGGCCCGCGCGACGTCCTCGGCATCGATCGAGCCGCAGTGGTCGGCGATGTAGCCCTCGGCCGCGGTGCCGGCGCGGACGTGGCGCTCGGCCGGCCGGGGCGCGCCGGCGAGCGCCGACCAGCCCAGCGCCGTCGTGGAGAGGTTGGAGTGGCTGCGGACGGTGTCGCCCCAGCCGCCGTCGTCGTTCTGATGGTCGGCGAGCCAGTCCAGCCCGCGGCGGACCAGGTCGGCGTGGGCGCCGGCCCCGCTCAGCGCCAGGGCGAAGGTGGCCGTCGCCGTGGACAGGGCGCTGTCAGACAGCTCGCCGCGCCAATGCCCGTCGGGCGTGCGCTCGTCCAGGAGCCGCCGAGCGGCAGCGTCGAGGGCCGCGCGCACGGCCCGGCGACCGATGTGAGCCTTGGCAGCCATGGTCCCGCACCGCCGACCCCCCACGAGATACTGTGCGGCGCGGGGCGGCGTTTTGCAAGAGCGGCTCGGCGCGGTGCTGGCAGACCTTGTCCGGCGATCGGAGATCGTCAAGGCGAACGTCATCACGCCCAAGGAGGACGTGATTGCCAACCACCAGGACACGCCCTTGCTGGAGCACATGGAGGCCTGGCTGGCCCACCTGGAGGCAAAGGGCGTCACGCCCGGCCGTGTGAAGACCAATCGCCAGCGTTTCACGCAGGTTGCCAGGGATTGTGGCTTCACTCGCCTGTCCGACCTGGACGGGGCTGGTCTTGAAGGGTGGATGGTCGAGAAACGCAAGGAGGGCATGTCGGCCGGCTCGCGCAACGGCTACAGAGAAGCCTGCGTGGGCTTCGCCAACTGCGCAGTGCGGACCAAGCGGCTGGGCGAAAATCCCTTCGCCTACGTTCCGAAGGCCGACGCGAAGGCCGACTGCCGGCGGAGGCGCCGGGCCTTGACCGAGGATGAGCTCGTCCGCCTCTTGGACGCCACCGGCCGCCGGCCGCTGCTGGAGGCGATGACCGTTCGCCGCGGCAAGGACAAGGGCAAGCCGCTGGGCAAGGTGAAGCCACGGACCTGCGAGCGGCTGGAACGCCTCGGGCGCGAGCGGGCGCTGATCTACAAGACGCTCGTGCTGACGGGCCTTCGAAGGAACGAGTTGGCTTCGATCACGGTCGGCCAGGTCGCGCTGGACGGGCCGTTCCCGCACCTGATCTTGCATCCGGCCGACGAGAAGAACCGCCAGGGATCGGACATCCCGCTCCGGGCGGACCTGATCGACGACATCCGCACCTGGCTCGATGGAAAGCTGCTGGTGATGCAGAAGGAAGCGATCAGGCGGGGCGAGGAGGCCGGGGAGACTCTCCTGGCGGACACGCCGTTGTTCGTCGTGCCCGCAGGGCTTGGTAAGGGTTTTGGACCGGGACCTGAAGCTGGCCGGGATCCCGAAGACCGACAGCCGCGGCTGGACCGTCGACGTGCACGGGTTACGGCATACCTTCGGCACGCTCTTGAGCAAGGGCAACGTAGCCCCCCGCGTTGCCCAGGCCGCGATGCGCCACTCGACCATCGACCTGACGATGAACGTCTACACGGATCCGCAGTTGCTCGACGTGGCGGGGGCGCTGGATCGGCTGCCGGAGCTGTCGCTGCCATCACGCGACGCGCCGGCAGATCATGTACGCCGGCAACGGGCGTGACATCCACGCCCTCCGCCACACCTTTGGCACCCACCTCTCCGCCGCCGGCGTCCATCCCCGCACAGCCATGGCGGCCATGCGCCACAGCCGCATCGAACTGACCATGAACTACTACACAGATCCCGTCCTGCTCGACGTGGCCGGGGCCATGAACTCGCTACCGGACTTCTCTGCTGGCCGGGGTGACACCAACGGCAGGGCTGCCAAGGGGGCGTAGGCTGATAGGAAATTCGATTCCGCGTGACCGTGCGTCGGAGGCCCGGGGGTGAGGGGTTTAGCGCCCGCGTGCCGCGGCGCCAACGTCATGCGGCCATATCTAGAGGTCGCGTGGTGACCGACAGGCCGGTAACAGACACGGCCTACTCCCTGCGGCGGCATCTGCTGGGCGAGGCCAGACGTACGAGGATCAATCCTCCGGGTGCAGCCACTGGCGCGTGTACTTGATGTTGTGGTCTTTGTACCACTGCTCAGCGCAGGCTTGTCGAACCACAGCTCGATGTCCGCCCGTATCACATGGCCGGATGAATATGCCCGTCCCTGTGCGTACCGACATCTCTTGGTAGAACTTCAACGCTATCAGTTCCGATGCCCTCGCCCCCAAATCTGAGGGGAGGTCTTCGAGCTTCTCGCCCGAGCAGCGTAACTGTATCTTCCCGGATCTACTTCACCGTGAAGTGGTACTTCCCCGAGCCGACATCGAACGTGTAATATCCGCTCTCCCGCTTACCAGCAGTGATCCCGGCGACTCCTTTAGCATAAGCCCCGTCCTTCCAGATCACCGTGCCACCCTCGGTGATAACGACGTTCTTCAGGCCTGTTGCAGGCACACTCACCTTGGCCGTTGAGTTGACGGGGATCTCGACTTCCAGAACAAATGAATCTCTCGTCCTCTTCCATCTCGATGAGATGATGCCCTTGACGGTCTTGATGGAGGCTTCCGCGTGCCTCAGGTCTCCGAGTGCATGGGGCCTGATATGGAAATGGCTGTACCCCGGCCCGAATTCGCGGGTCCCATAGAACGGCGGTTCCTGAATACCAGCGATACCCTCGTAAAAGAGCCTGCCCACTCCGGCCAGCATGGTCATGCTCTCTTCCGCATGATACCCGCCTTTGAGCATGCCCCAGGATTCCCA
>CAZXOC010000439.1:0-4715 GCA_964642165.1 uncultured Planctomycetaceae bacterium
CGCGGATTTTGTACATTCCGCGCCCGACCGCCGTAACTCCTGCATTTCCGTTGGCTCCGAGCGGCGTGCCGGGCCGGCGTCTCACGCCAGCCCGGGGCATGGCCGTTGTTCGCCGCCTCGCAGCGGGGCCGGCTGCGGAGGATGCAGCGGATCTGCCCCTTGCCGGCCGCCCCGCCCGACCCGTCTCCGGGAGCCGCCGAACGGCGGCGACTGTCGGTAGCCCCGAGGCGCGAGCCCGGGGAACGGTCGGCCCCCCCCCAGTCAGAGCCCCCGAACGGGGGCGAGTGAGCGCCCTCACATCCGCCCGCGCGCGGCCTTGCCGCGTCGCCTCCGCGCCGGTACGACGCAGGACAGCCGCGATGCCCCGATCGCCTGCGCCCTCGGCGCATCGGCGGGGCGAGAGAGCGATCATGGGCTACGGGGAGTTCGGCCGCGCAGCCACCGGGCCTACCGCCTTCGTCGCGGGAGGCGCGTCGGAGACGGAGCGGGGCTGGGGCGCCCTTCGGCGAGGCGGGAGGATCCCGCACATGACCCGGCGAGGCCGGAAAAGCCGCGTGAGCGAATGCCCTTGACTGGATTAATGAGTCATGATGTAAGAATAATGTATGCCCTGGGGCTTGCCCGCCAATCACCGGGGGAGGGGACGCCCTTCCGGCGAGAGCGGGGGGGGGTCACGAGGAAACGGCCGCGCGACCACCGGCTCCCCCATGGGAGGGGCGCCGCATGTAGGGGATTGTAATAACTTCGTTTCCATATGTTTACGGCTTAGGTCAATGGCATCCCGGCCTGACCCCGATTCGCCTTCGGCCGGCGATGGACAAGGGCCCCCTCGTGGTTCGCGGCGAAATCGAGATGCTCGACTGGCCCGAGGACACGCGGCTGATTCGGTGGTGGGTGAAGGGCAAGCCGCTCGCCGCCGGCGACGAGGTCTCGGTGCAGGTGTTGTACACGGAAGCGGGCTTCGAGAGCTTTGCGGCGCCGGATGAACTCAAGGCGATCGCGCTGACGAGCGAGTGGCCCGCGCTTCAGCGGATGTTGAGCAATCGACTGACGTTCAGGGTCACCAAGGGGATGCTGAAGGAAAGATGATTGCGGAGTGAGGGCTGCGGATTCAGCGTGGTGAGATTACCGGAGAGGCCCATGACGGTCGTGGGCGGAACTCGGTATGGCAAATCCTGGGATAGAGGACAACGCAAGTAAGGACGCGTACCATGACACGAAGGACCTTTGCCGTCGCATTGACCGTATGCCTCGTAACCGCCGCTGCGATCCACGCCGGAACCGTCTTCAACATGAAATGCCAGGCCAAGCCGGCGAAGGACGCGGGGACCGGCAAGACCGCCAGGCCCTGCGGGTACGAATCGCAGGTGACCTTCGGGGGAGGGATGTTTTTCGACCAGATCTGCGGATACTGCCGGGTCTGTAAGAAGTTCGTCTACCTCAACTGGACGCGGGCCAACATCCCGCAAGAGATGAAGGCTCGGATGCGGATCAAAGTCACGCCCCGGCCCAAGCCGCTCGGCGAGGTATGGGACTCCCGGACGGGCAAGGTCCTGACCATCCACGCCTGCCCCCACTGCAAGGGACCGTTCCTCGAAATCAAGAAGCGCGACGAGCTGAAGCATTGCCCCGCCTGCAACAAGCCCCACTTCGTCGTCGACGAGAGCAAGCCGCGAATCGCGGTCGATTAGATCCCTGTTGGCAGCACCGCACGCACGGAGACGTCAAGGAAGGGACTCGGAAACCTCTGCAAGGTTACGAAGGCAGACGCAGACCCGCGCCCAGCGGCTCGCCCACGCCGAATCAAACTCCCTCCGTGCCGGTATTGAATAGGCGCAGAGGTATCGTGGCGGTATAATCCCTTGCAGTGCCCGGCGGAGAGGCTGGTCCTGACTTAGAAGGAGAGCCCCGTTGTCTTCTTGTCTTTAAAGGAGAGGCCCATGTTCCGCAGTCTCTCTCTCTTCGCCTGCTGTATTCTCGTCTGCGTACTTCTGGTCAGCGATTACGCCTCCGCCGCCGGCGACGGACCCGTGCGCGTGTTCATTCTCGCCGGGCAGTCGAACATGCAGGGCAAGGCCAAGATTGAGGTCGGCCACGGTGGCGTGAGCGGCGCAATCGGGAGCCTGCGTTACCTGGTCAACAGCGATCCGGCCAACTACGGCCATCTCGTC
This sequence comes from uncultured Planctomycetaceae bacterium, assembly GCA_964642165.1. Taxonomy (GTDB): domain Bacteria; phylum Planctomycetota; class Phycisphaerae; order SM23-33; family SM23-33; genus CAYRVX01. Next base: position 2,172 of record CAZXOC010000439.1, read on the forward strand.
GATTCCAACGGCGCCTGGGCGAAACGCAGCGACGTCTGGATCAAGTATAACACCGCATCTTACGGCGGCGCCGCGGTAACAGTCTGGGGCGATCTCACAGCCGGTTACGGCAACCTCGGGGACGTGACGAGCAGCGACGCGAGGTTGGGGCCCGAGCTGGGCTTCGGCAACGTGATGGGCGATTTCTTCGACGAACCGGTCCTGCTGATCAAGGAAGCCTGGGGCGGCAAGAGCCTGGCCGTCGACTTCCGGCCGCCCAGCTCCGGCGGCGTCACGGGGGCGTATTACACCAAGATCCTGAACGACGTCGAGGACGTGCTGAACGACCTCTCCACGTACTTCCCGAGCTACCACGGCCAGGGCTACAAGCTCGAGGGCATCGCCTGGCACCAGGGCTGGAACGACCGCGTCAACCAGGGCTTCAACGACGAGTACGAGCAGAACCTCGTTAACTTCATCAAGGACATCCGCCAGGACCTGGGCGTTCCGAAGCTGCCCTTCGTCGTCGCCAGCACGGGCATGAGCGGCTGGAACGAAACACACCCTCGGGCTCTGTCGCTGATGGCGGCACAGGCCGCGATCGTCGATGCCGGCACGTATCCGGAGTTGGTCGGCAACGTGGGTTTCGTCGAGACCCGCGACTTCTGGCGCGACGCCGGCGACTCGTCCGCCAACCAGGCCTACCACTGGAACCAGAACAGTGAGACCCTCTACCTTATCGGGAAGGGGCTCGGCGACGAGATGGAGCTGCTCGTGCCCGAGCCGACCTCGTGTCTGCTTCTGCTGGGAGGCGCCTTCGTGCTGTGCCGGCGGCGACGCGGGCGACGACCGTAAACGCCCCGCACCCGGACCCAGCCGCTTGCCCACGCCAGATCAGACTCCCCGTCAAAGCTCTGCGGCGAAGGTTTCCCAGTGAGCGAAGCTGTTTTCGAAGCACGTCCGCGGAGGCAGCAAATGCCAGCATAGCCTTCGCAAGAACACCCGGATGAGCCTGAACAGGAGAATACTCGGGGTAGCGATTCCCTCCATCGTCGGCTTTCTCGGCCTGATCCTTTTCGAGACTGCCGACATCTACTGGATCGGGAAGTTGAGCAGTGAAGCCGTAGCCGCGGTGGGCGCAGCCGCCTTTCTGGAATGGCTCGTGTACGACCTGATGACCGTCACCTCCACGGGCTGCGGCACTCTCGTGTCGCAATTCTATGGGGCCGGCAACGACGAGCGCTTCGACGTTGTGCGCGAATCCTTCTGGCTCAGCCTCCTCATCTCCGGCGTCCTGATGACGATCCTGTTTCTCACCGCCCCTGTGATCTTCACTTTCATGGGATTGGCCGGCGGACCCCATCAGCTCGCCATGGAGTACTTCACCGTCTTCATCATCGGCTTCCCCATACTTCACATCATGATGATCCAGGGCCAGGTTTTCACCTCCTACGGTGATGCAAGGGCCCGGACCGTTGTCATGCTGGGAATCGTTGTTCTGAATATCGTTCTCGATCCGTGCCTGATCTTTGGGTGGGGAGTATTCCCCCGGTGCGGCGTTCGGGGGGCGGCTATCGCGACGGTCTCGAGCCAGGCCGTTGGCATCGTGGTATACCACCTTGTGTTGACGAAGAGGGGCTACATTCCCAGGCTCGCGTCACTTTTCAGGTTATCGTCACGGCACTTCGGCAGAATCCTGAAGATCGGCGGCCCGACCGCCACGACCAACGTTGTGTGGACCGTTGTCTTCCCGCTTCTTACGCCGATCGTTACCGCCTTCGGCACGGAACCTCTTGCGGGCTTGGCTATCGGCAGTCGCATAGAGGGTTTTCCCTTCTACTTCGGCCTGGGATTCTCCCTTGCCGTTGCGACGCTGGTGGGTCAGAGCTACGGGAGAGGGGACAAGGCCGAGGTCCGCCGCATTGCCCGGCGCGGCACGTTGCTGATCACCCTCATCCTGGCTCCCGTGTCCCTGGCCTTCATCTTCATGCCCGAGAGATTGGTCGGCATACTCAACCGTGACCCGGCGGTGATCGCGGCAGGAGCTGACTACCTGAGGATCGTGGGCTACTTCGAGCTCTTCCTGGGCTGGGAGCTGGTCCTCGAAGGGGCCTTCAACGGCCTGGGCAATACTAGGCCCTATATGTGGATCCGGGTCCCTCTGACCCTTGCGAGGATCCCCCTGGCATATCTCTTGGCCTTCACGTTCAACGTGGGCGTTTCGGGCGTCTGGTGGGCGATCTCAATATCTACTCTTCTGAAGGGAATCCTCGTGACCATCGCCTTCGTCACCAACAAGAAGAACCGCGAACTCCTGTCCCCCTCTCCGTCGCCCGCGGGTCCCTGAGCGCCGGGGACAGACACCTTTGGGACATCAGTCGAAATTCTGGTCTCGAACGGACACAAACGAATCGTGCTTGTTTGCCCACAACGACACGGTGGCCGTCGGGACGCGCGAGGGGGGCGAAGGGTGGCACGGGTTCAAGGAAGTGTTCCATGTGGACTGGCGGGTCGTCCTACGGACGGCGACCGCCCTATTGGGAGGCAGTGAGATGAATGCAGGAT
>CAZXOC010000440.1:0-856 GCA_964642165.1 uncultured Planctomycetaceae bacterium
AGCGGCGGCGCTTGCGCCGCGCTTCCGCCGTGCACGCCAGCGTGCACGGCGGACGAACCGCCAACGCCGGGAGACCGAAGGGGTACGAACCATGATCCTCGCCTACCACGCCATCTTCAGCGCCTACGGGTTCTGGCTGCCGAACGACCCGCGCGGGTCCTGGTCGGACTTCGTCCGCTCGTGGGAGCTGCTTCGCTTCGGACACGCCACGAAGGTCACCACGCGGCATTCCGTGGCGAGGAAGGACCACGACATCCACCGGCGACGTCGCGCGAAGGCGGCGCTCGAATACCCGCCGGTGATCTTCACCGGCGTGCAGGCCCGCGCCATCGGGCGCGGCTTCGCGGCGGCCGTCGCCGAGGGGAGATACGTGATCCATGCCTGCTCGATCCTGCCGGAGCACGTCCACCTGGTGATCGCCCGACACGAGCGGAGGGTCGAGCGGATCGTCGGGCACCTCAAGGGGCGCGCGACGCGGCGTCTGACGTCGGAGGGGCGCCACCCGCTGGCGGCGCATCGCCGGCGGGACGGCTCGGTGCCCTCGCCGTGGGGGCGGCGGGGGTGGAACGTGTTCCTGGACGACGTGGAGGGCATCCGGCGCGCCGTCCGGTACGTGGAGGACAATCCGCCGAAGGAGGGCAAGGCGCCGCAGCGTTGGGGGTTCGTGACGGCGTATCGGGATCGGCGGGATTCGTATCGGTAGGATCGGTATCGGTAGGTGCAGCGGAGAGCGGTGCAAGACAAAACGGCGGGCAAGCCCGCCCGCTAAACGAGACAAGCGCGTGCACGGCGCACGCCCGAACCCACACCGTGCGACAGCGCCTCCCCGTCGCCCACCATCCCGCGTGATCCATTG
>CAZXOC010000440.1:956-4707 GCA_964642165.1 uncultured Planctomycetaceae bacterium
TTTAGCGGCGGCGCTTGCGCCGCGCTTCCGCCGTGCACGCCGTGCACGGCGGACGCCCGAACCCACACCGTGCGACAGCGCCCCCCTTCCCCCACCATCCCGCGCGGTCCATTGTTTAGCGGCGGCGCTTGCGCCGCGCTTCCGCCGTGCACGCCGTGCACGGCGGACGGGGAAACCGCGCCCGCTCGACAGCGGGGCGCCTTGTCATCGGGCGGGCGCGTCGATACGATCCATTCCATGTCCATTGCGCGAAGAAAACGCCTTGCGCACGTCGGTGCGTCGGCGGTGCTGGTTGCGGCGCTGTGCGGCGGCGCGGCGGGCGAGGCGAAGGCGCCGGCAACGCGCCCGGCGACGCGGGCGTGGGGCACGGACAAGGCCGGCGTGCAGGTCTCGCTGGCGATGGGCGGCGAGGCGCAGGTCGGCGGGGCGTTCCCCGTGGACGTGGCGATCCGGAACGTCGGCGCCGCGGCCGTGAGCCTGCCGCGGGCAAAACGCGTCTTCGCCTGGTTGTTCCTCGTCCAGGAGACGCCCGAGGGCAAGCAGGCCTTCTACACCGACAAGCTCCCGCTGGCGGCGAGGCAGGCGACGTGGCCGGCGAAGCTGCGCAGCGGCAAGGAGCTGACACTGCCCCCGTGCGACATCGGCGGCCGCGGGGCGCGCCGGTACGCCCGCGGGCTGAAGGTCATCGGCGGCTACCCGGCGGGCGCCCCGTCCGGCGGCGCCGCGGCGCCGCCCCCGCGCGCCCTGAAGGACGCGATCTCCCCCGGTCGCCTGCGGGCGCGCATGATGCTCTACCTGCCGCGCGACGACGAGACGCCGCTGCTGCTGGTATCCAACACGGTGACGGTCGCGGTGGCGGCGCCGGACTTCGCGTCGCTCTCGGCGGCCGAGCAGCGGGCCTTCGGCGCCAAGCTCATCGGGCGGTTCGACCGCGACGCCTTCTCGGCCAGGGACGCCCACGGCGAGGCCGTGCGGATCGGCCCGGCCGTCGTGCCGTACCTCGTCGAGGCGGTGCGCGACCGCAAGCGCGCGGGCCACTCGCGCCTGTGGCTGGCGACGGCGCTGGCCGACATCCGCTGCGAGGCGTCGGCGGCGGCGCTGGTCCGCCTGCTGCGCGATCCGAGCGGCGGCGTGCGGAGCGTGGTGGGCTACCACGGGCCGAAGCAGCGCAGCGCCAAGCTGGACGAGGCCATCTTGGCGCGGATCCCCGCCGAGAGGGACGCCGGGACGATCTCGTACACGCTGCTGGGCTTCCTGGTCCACCGCGAGCGGGTGCCGGAGAAGCTGCTGGCCGCCAGCTTCGAGAGCACCGACCCGAAGGTCCGCGCGACCGTCGCCGCGGCGATGAAGGGCCAGGCCAGCGACTTCAACGTCTCGCGCCTGGTCGTGCTGCTGGGCGACAAGAACGAGAGGGTCCGCGCCGCGGCCGCCAAGGCGCTCGGCGCGATGAAGCGATCCGGCGACCCCGTCCTCGCGGCGCTGGTCCGCTGCCTCCAGGCGCCGGGCGACTACGCACGCAAGCACGTCGCCGACGCGCTGGGCGAGCTGACCGGCCGGAAGATGCCCTACGACGCCGACGCCCCCGCGCCCGCCAAGCGGCGCGTCGTCCAGGCGTGGCGGGACTGGTGGGCCGCGAGGTCCTCCTCGCGCCGCGGCCGGTGACGCGGCCTCGCCGGGCCGCTGGGGCGCCCGTAACGTACACTTCCTATAGCGAGAGGCACGCGTTGGGCGACGTGGCCGCCTGAGCCACTGCCCGGGCCAACATCGGCTTGCGGCGTGGAGGACACGGCCATGGTACGCGCGCGGAATCACAAGCACGACCGGAACGGGGGATTCATCACCGTCTTGGCCCTGGTCATGGTGATCGTCACCATGGCGGTGGCGGTGGGCATGGTCGCGGGCAGCTCCCTTCGACTGGCCCAGACGGGCAACCTCCGCGCGGCGACGGCCGCCCAGTTGGCGGCGGAGAGCGGGCTGGCCTTCGCGCAGCTCCACATGACCGGCGTGGACGTCTCGGGGGCCTCGGCGGAGGAGATGATGCTCGCCCTGCACCAACACCTGGCGCCGCGGCTGAACGGCACGAACGGTCTGGCGAGCAACGCCGTCGCCTACGACGACAGCGATCCCCAGCACCCCTTCATCACGGTCCCGGCCATCTTCCTGCCGAACGGGTCGAGCTTCGCGCTGGCTGTGAACGTCGCCGACGCCAACACGCTGGCCATGACTGTCACGGGCACGTACGGGCGGTTCGACCGCTACCTCCAGGTGAAGTACGGCCTGGCGGAGGAGAAGAAGGTGCTGACGTACGCCCTGGCGAGCCGCCCGCGGATCATTGCCCGGGGCAACGTTCACGTCGACGGCGACCTCTGCTCGACCTGGACGCGGACGAGCGAGGCCGCCCCGCTCGACATCTCGCTGGGCACGAACGGCGAGGTCACCGGCGGCATCAAGACGGTCCTGAGCGAGGAGGCCTTCGACGCGGACGGGTGCGCCGACTACGTCAGCGCCGACCTGCGCGGGAAGCTATCGTACGACGAGCCGCCCTTCGCGGAGTACACGACGGAGGACTTCGACACGTCGCCCTACCGGGACCTGGCCTCCTCGCCCCTGCCGGCCTACGACTACCGGCAGTACGAGGGCTTCCCCGAGACGAACCCCCGGAAGTGGTTCCGGCGGAAGTTCTACGTGGGCACGGCCGAGAACCCGAAGGTGCTCAACAACGTCAACATGCCGGCGGGCACGAACGCCCATTTCAAGAACTGCACGTTCACCGGCTATACGTACATCGAGCAGGGCAACAACGTCGTCTTCGAGAACTGCAGCTTCGAAGGGCCCATCATCACCGGCGTGCCGAGCGAGTTCCAGTGGATCGACCACTCGCTGTACTTCAAGGGCGACACGACCATCGGCAACGACCTCATGCCCGAGAGCACCATCCTCGCGCCCAATTTCAACGTCAACATCGGCGACTTCAGCAAGGACCAGCAAACCTCCAGCTCGAAGATCACCGGCATCCTCGTCGGCGGAATCGTCGACATCCGCGACAACGCCGTCATCGAGGGCACCATCCTCAGCATGGCCAACCTCGACCACATCAGCAGCAGCATCGCCAAGTACGGCAGCAACCTCGGCTACTGGGAGGGCGACGCCGAGGAGGGCGGCGGGTCCCTGCCCGAGACGATGAACATCCGCATCACCCCCCAGCCCGACAACCTCCTGCCGCTGGGCATGCGGAAGCGGTACTCCCTCGCGCCCGTGCGCGACTCCTACGTGGAGCTCCCTGCCGACTGAGCCGGGGCGATCCCCACGCCGGCAGCCCCCGCCGGGGGCAGCCCAACCACCCCGGCGCATCGAGAGCCCGCCACCGCCCCCGCGCGCATAGGGGCGGCTGCGGAGCGGCCGGCCTGCACGGCGCGGCGGCCGACCCCGTCCCAGGACCCCGCGGATGAACGATCCCGAAGTGGCGAGGACCCGCCGCCGGGCCCGCGCCGACGGGGGCGGCCGCGGAGCGGCCAGCCTGCACGGCGCCGCGGCCGACCCCGTCCCAGGACCCCGCGGATGAGCGACCCCGGAGTAGCGAGGGCCCGCCGCCGGGCCCGCGCCGACGGGGGCGGCCGCGGAGCGGCCAGCCTGCACGGCGCCGCGGCCGACCCCGTCCCAGGACCCCGCGGATGAGCGACCCCGGAGTAGCGAGGGCCCGCCGCCGGGCCCGCGCCGACGGGGGCGGCCGCGGAGCGGCCAGCCTGCACGG
>CAZXOC010000441.1:0-4705 GCA_964642165.1 uncultured Planctomycetaceae bacterium
TCATCTGGTACGAGAACCCCACCCGCGGCCGGCGGTAGGCCGCCGCCGTCCGCCGCAACGACTGACGCCGCCCGGGCGGGCACGTCGCCACTCAGGGCGGCGAGCTTGTCGAAGCGCGTCGCTCACGGACGCGTACGTACGCGAAGCGTCTCAATGCAATCTGCTGGGCAGAAGCGCTTACGCAGTTCCAACGCAGTTTTCCCGCGAGTTGCGCAGTTCGTGAGCCAGTCGACGCACCCACCTGCGCCAGTTCTGGCGCACTGCCAGGGCCCCCAAGATCATTCTCCATGGGCGGGCGGGCGGCGGATCCTGCCGATGTTGAGCAAGTGCTCGAGGTAGTCATGCTCCGTCATCGGGCAAGCGATGAGGTCCAGCAGTTGCGGCTTGGTCAGTCCAAGCTGCTTCTTCACCTTATCGAGGAGCTCGTCCCCATACTCCCTGACGCCGTGGCTCACGTAAGTCTTAACGGACGTCTTCTTTTCCCCATCGAAGAGCCAGAAGAAGCGGTGGTGGGTGTTGTCCTGCCTGAAGCCCTTGCCAACAAGGGCCGACTCAAGTTCCTTGGTCTTCACGACGCTCACAAGGCGCTCTCAACAGAGACAGTGATGGAGTCCAAGACAAGGGCAACGCGGAATGAGCGCTGCGCTACGGGGCGGTGCCAGCCAAAAGCGAATGGCTCTTCGAGCCGCTCAACGGCGGCAACAAGCCCCGCTATTCCGTCTCTGAGCTCCTTAGCGTCGAGTGTGAGGTCGCTATCTCGCTCGTGGATCAAACCGTCATACGTAGCGGCGAAGTCATCCATGAAAGTTTGGATGGCTTCCCGCCGGGCATAGCCGTAACCCATCAGGCGGAGTTCATCGAGTTCGCAGCTCCATAGGGAGCCTTCCCGGGTCAACACTGGTCGTAGCTCGTGCCGGAGCATGAATCTTCGGGATCCGCTCTGGATGCACGCGACAGCAACCCGCTCGGCAGGGCCTGAGGGCTTGTGCGCAAGCTCGTGATCCTCCGCGGCCATCACAACTTGCATGTCGCTTGAGCAGTCCGTCGGCTCAGAGGGTCGTGGGCCCCAAGTGCAACCGGTGGTTGTTTCAAGGTCAACCAATGTCAATGGACTATCCCCCACTGCTTTGCCTGCATTTCGTCGCTGGTTAGATCGGCAAATCCGCATACGATCCATTGGCGAGCCTTAGAGAACCACGCAAGCATGTCGTCGATTGCGCCGGACTCGGTCTTGCCCCTTGCGATCAAGTCGAGCCGGAAAAGCTCCTTCTCCTCGGGGCCCAGGAACCTCGCATGACGGCAAGTCACATGTAGCCGACCCGCCGGTCCAGCAATATCGAACACGATGTTGCTGCCGAGGGTGGCTGGCGGAGGTAAGTACTTCTTCGGCTTCTCGTGGAAGGAGATTGCCGGGAAGACGTTTCCGATGTCCCTCGGCGAGGACCAGCCCTCCCCCTTGAAGATGTGATTGACGTAGGTCATCTCCAGCAGCTCAACCTGGGGGACACTGCCACTCTCGGTCCTGACAAAGTCGCAGAACTGCTGCCAGCGCCGAGTGAACTGATCCCTTACGTAGGCGTACCTCGGGTACTGATCTCCGGCTTCCACCTTGCGCCAGTTCACGCAGAATCGGTCGCCCTGGACCTGGACGAGATCATTCCCCGCTGAGGAGATGAACCATTGCCGACAGAGAGGAGGCTTCGGCGAGAACTCCGCGATAATCTGCCTGGGTTCGAGCAGTGATTCCGGCTCCTGCTTCCTCTCGATCGGCGGGTGCTCTTCGCAAGCTGGGAAGTCCTCCCTGATCTTGTTCCAGAACACACCTGTGTGGGCGGCCGTGAGCCAGGGCAGAGGGGCGAACTGCACGCTCCAGACGACCTCGATCACTGGCGGCTTTGCATACGAAGGTATCGGCTGATCGGTCATTTGAAGGCCCTTCGAAGGTCAGCCCACGACCTGTCCATAGCATTGTACGCTGGTGCGGGCGGCGACCAAGTGGTCGTCCATGCCGCCGTGTATAATACGAATCGGTTGGGAAGGCAATGCCGTTTACTTGCCCTCGGCCAGCTCGATGGTTGCCCCGGCCATCTTTCATTCACGCAGGTCCGCCTGCATGCAGGCGGCGTCCTCGCTCGCGTAGCCACTGACAATTCCACCGGGGGTGGCGCCTAACTCAAGCCCGTAGCTGGTGCCAGCGCGAGGTCGGCGCTGGCCTGGACACCATCGACCAGCGCCTCCTAAGGGGGCGATCGCTGCCCGGCGGTCCACTGGCGCCAGGCTTGGTGGACAGACCATGGTCTGCCGGCTGCCGCATGCGGGCAGATCAACCGATGCCCGCGTCCGTAGCGGTTGCGCGGCTCATGTCACCATCGGCGTGGGTCTCGGGCGCGGCCGGGGCAGCTCTGAGACGGCCTGCTTCCCGAGGGGCGCGACGTCCGTGTTTCCTGAGTAGGGCCGCCAGCAGCGCCGCTCAGCCGATGCTCACCATCGCTTCGATGGCCTGCTCCTCGTCCTTCTCGGCGTAGACCTCGGTGATGGCGGCGGAGCGGTGGCCGAGGATGATTCGGGCCGCTTCGATGCCGATCCGCCTTCGCCGGGCTTCGGCGGATGGGACTCCCGCGCACGCTGGTGGCGGTCTCGTGCTGGAAGCGGCTCGGACGCCTCGACCTGATCGCCCTTGCCGAAGATGTGCACAATAGGATCGTCCTGGCCGGCCAGGCGGACAATGAAGGACATCGTGCTCAGGGTCTTCGCATCGCGCACAAACCGGCCCTGCCAGAGGACCAGGTACTTCGTCTCGGTGCCCGTCGCCGGCTGCTTGCGCCAGGCGGAAACCAACTCCGCCCCGGCTGGACATGAGACCGAGTGCGAGCAAGAGCCCTTGCCTCCGGAGTCCGGCGGGGCATATTCGTCGGCAATCGTCATGCGGAGCTTGCCGTCCTTGCGGCTCAGTCGAAGTGTCAGGAACTTGCATGTCTTCTCAACCTTGCCGTCGTATGCCGCGAGCAGTCGCTTTGGCGGCTCCTGCCCACGGGCGAGGCCTTTGACAACGCCGTAGACCAGGCGCGCCCGCATCTTCCTCTCGATGCGCCATCGGCAGGTCTGTGCCGGCTCATCGGCAGAGACCAGTGAGACAGCCGCCCGGAGTTTTGCCGGCTGCGTGGCGGGCGCCTTGCCGCCTGGGACGATCTCGATCACGATCGGATTGCTCACGACCACGCATTGCCCAAGGCCCGCCAGGTCCATCTTGAAGGCCACACGCAGCGTGTGCTTGCCCGGCTCGAAGGCCAGCGGCTTGCTGCCCTGCTTGCTGCGCCAGCGCCACCGGGGCGTCATCTGGACGCCGATGTTGTTCCTCCGGCCGCCCGGGCGGACCTCGAATTTCATGACGCCCCCGCTGAACCGTGCCGCGGCTTGATACCAGAGGCCGTCGCACTGGATGTCCCAGGACCTCGGCCATAGTCCCATCGACACCTCGCCTTTGCCCCGGTTGCGGAAATCCGCCCACAGCAGGGGCCACGTTCCGCCCGGCCAGGCACTTCTCTCCGCCCGCAGGCGGCACTGCACGCCCTCGACCGCCTCGCCCCACGGAAGCCATCCCTCCCGCTCCAGGCGGGCCAGCAGGTCCCTGCTCCGGTCGGTTCCGATCCCGGCGAGCACGCGCTGGGCGGCCGCGATCCGCCTGGCCTGCACGTCGCCCGGAGGGGGGCGGGTCCAGTGCTTGACCGCTTCGTCTGCACGCGCGCGGACCTCGGAGGAGAGCTTCGCATGCTTCAAGGCCTCCTCAAGCGCAGGCAAGGCCGCCCGCCCGAGGCCCGTAAGCTCGCCGGAGGCCTTCTTCCGGACGGCGTACCTGACGCTGCCCATGTCGGCGATGAGCCGCCGCACCCGCCCGGCGTCGATCCGCGTCGGGTCGAAGCGCCCAGCCAGGAAAGCGACCGCGCTGTCGCCCAGCTTCGTCATGGCCGCGACGGCCCTGTCCGCCTCCGCGTAATCGTCCGAGGCGAACGCCCCCCAGAGGCCCCGGAGCTGCTCTGCCGCCGCGGCGTCGGCCCCGCCCGGCCGCGTGGCGGGCGCGGCCACGAGAACCGTGCAGCCAGTCACGACGGTCAGCACGAAGGCCAGCCGCAGCGCCGTCGCCGGTAACGGCCCGGCCAAAGCCTTCCGCCGCGGCGAAGGAAGCGGAGCCCGGGCGACCCGCCGGGCCCGCGCGTCCGGAAGCAGGTCCGTCAGCCACACGTTCATTGCCGCCACTCCCCAGGTTCGCAGTTCGTACGGAAGCTGTCTCGTCCCGGCCGATCGGTGCCGCGAGATGTTGGACGCGCGACGCCGCCAGAGGTTCGTGGATTCGGGCGTGGTCCAGCAGAGGGTAACACTTCCGTGCTGCGAGCACTCCTTCCGCCCCTCCGGGGCTCTGTTCATAAAACTCGCATTTCCGGGGGCTTGCGCCCCCGGCCAAATCCCCTGCGCCCCCTCGGGGCGAAGAGAAGAGCATTACCCCGAACACGCCCGTTCTGAACCAGGCCTGAATCCCACGAGCCCGGCCTTCGGCCTGACTGCCGCCACCGGCCGCGCCGTCGGCTTCACGATGGCCATGCTTCGACGTGGCGACCCGCTCCAGGCAATCCCGGCGGGATTCCGAGTCGACCGAGCCTTCCGAGGGCAGGGCCCTGACGGCGCCGTGCTCCTGTCGAATCGCCGATGA
>CAZXOC010000442.1:0-4674 GCA_964642165.1 uncultured Planctomycetaceae bacterium
CGCCACGCGCACCGCGCGGCGCCGCCCGATCGGCCCGCGGCAGCCCCCGAACGGGGGTGCCTGAGGCCCCGCGCATCGGCGCGCGGCCTTGCGGAATCGCGGCGGGGCCGGTACGATAGATGGCAGCCGCAATGCGCGAATGGGCCTGACGCCTCGGCGCATCACCGACACGGGAAGGTGACCATGGGCTATGGGGAGTTTACCCGCGCCCGCGCGGCCGGCAGGGCAAGGGCCCGCACCGCCGGGGGCGCACCGGCGACGCAGCCGGGGTTGGGCTCGCCTCTGGAAGGCGAGACCCGCCCGCAGGTGGCCCGGCCAGGCGGAGGGAGCAGGCTGACCCGGATTCCTGCTCGAGGCGTTGCTGGGGCGAACGGTCCCGCCGCCGAACCCGGGCCCAAAACCGAAGGCCAGGCAAGAAGCCAAACGGAATTGAGTATGGCCTCCGCGGAATTCCCGGAATTCCAAAGTGGCAAGGGTGAGGACAGTGCTTAGACAACGGCTATCGGTGATCGTGGCACTGTGCGTGGTGACGTCGGTCTGCAGTGCGCGGAGGAGCCGCTCCGGCAAGTCCGACAAGTACAGGAAGCCCAGTTCCGATTCGTCGAGCCAGACCGCGCCAACATGGATACCGCCCGCCGGGTACAACTACGGCGTCGAGCGGAGGAAGTTCTTCATTGCGGCGGGCCCGGACAATGAGTTGAGCGACGCGGAGTTCAACTCCGACCGGTCCAAGAGCAACGGGTTCGTCCGCAAGACGGACAACTGGGCGGCCATGCTGCGGTACGACAGGGACGGCAACCGGACCCTCGACTGGTTCGAAGCCGACGCGTACAGGCGTTCGCGATACAGGACGACCGGATCCGGCTCATCGAGCAGGGCCGCGTCGACATCGAGGCCGCCCGCCCAGAGTGGTTATGTCACCGAGCGGAGCAAGTTCTTCACCGCGGCGGGCCCGGACAGTGAGTTGAGCGACACGGAGTTCAACGCCGACCGGTCCAAGGGCAACGGGTTCGTCCGCAAGACGGACAACTGGGCGGCCATGCTGCGGTACGACAAGGACCGCAACGGGACCATCGACTGGTTCGAAGCCGAAGCGTACAGGCGTCCGCAGCACAAGACGACCGCCGTGAAGGTCACGGCATCGGCAGAGGCGTCCTTTGGCGGGCACCGCTACAAGGTGATCAGGAAGCGGATCTCGTGGGAGGCCGCCGCAAAAGCGTGCGAGGCCCTGCGCGGTCACCTGGTGAGCATCGAATCGTCGGAAGAGCTGGCCTTCGTCAAGAGGCTGGCGGGGTCAAGCCGCCTCTGGGTGGGCGCCACCGACCGGAGGCGGGAGGGCCGGTGGGAGTGGCTTGGCGGCAAGTCCGTGTCGCAGGTCCGGAGCCTGTGGGCGTCGGGCGAGCCCAACGGGGGCAAGGCGTGCAACTACGCGTCGATCACTTCGAAGGGTCTCTACGACAGCTCGAGCCCCTACGCCAGCGTGTCCGGCATGATCTGCGAACTGGACAGGTGACGCCCCGCCTGCCTGTCCGCCTCGGTCAGACGGGGCGGGCGCCGGGCGGTCGTGTGGTCCCAACACTGGGGAACCCGCGGACGCCATGCTTAGCTTCTGGCGGGGGCGTGGGCGGATGGGATGCTGGGGGCATGGCAAGACCGGCACGAGTGGTGGCGCCGGGCTATCCGCAGCACCCGCCTTCGCCTGTGGTGCTCGGCGAGCGGCCTGACGCGCGGCTGTGGCCGGCCGCGCCGCCGCCCGGAACGGTGCTTCCGTGGCTTACCAGCCCTCGCGGAGGTCGTCCCACGTCACCGGCACCATGCCGGCCTCGAGCAGCGCGTCGAGATCGGCCTTGAGCGTGCTGATGTCATTGGCGGTTTCGAGGTGCGTCCCCACCACGATCAAGCCGTTGATCGCCTGGGCGTCGGCGATGAGGTCGGCGAGATCGCTCGTCAGGCTGCCGTCGGTGGCGTGGATGAAGTAGCTCCACGGCAGATAGCCCGTTTCCACGTCGCCGGCGCCGACGATGGGATGCAGGACGTTGTCCCATCGCGCCTTGCCCGCCGCGAAATCGAGGTCGCCCGAAAGGAATCGCTCGGTATCGCCGCCCGTCCACCCGCCGCCGCAGGTCAGGTGTGCGATGCGCCCGGCCTGCGGGGGGAGGTCGTAGGCGAGCGCGAACGCCCGGCCTGCGGCGATGCACGCCTCCTTCTCGGCGATCGTCTTGTTCTGCCAGCAGCCGCCGTAGCCGTTGGCATAGAACGACAGGGGGTGATACGTCGCGATCTGCCTGAGCTGGGCCTCGGAGAAGCAGTTGTTGTGCCCCTGCCCGATGCCCACGCAGATGGGCACGCCGTTGCTGGCTGCGTAGTCCAGGGCGTCGAGGGCGTTCGCCGTCGACGTTGGCCCGTGGGTGTCGGCTCGCACGAGGAATCGAGCCCCGGACCACGGCGACGTGTAGAAACCGAACTCGCCGATCGCCAGCGCGATGGTCGAGTTGGGGGCGTGCTGCACGTGGATGCGGAACCAGCGCATGGCCGTGAGGTCATCGTCGCTGGCCGTGCCCTTCAGGGTGAATCGCCGCATGGGCAATTCGAACAGATACCAGCCCTCGTTGTGGTCGTCGCTGGTACCGACCAGGAACGAGCTTGCCGCCGCGGCGTGGCAGTTGCTCGTGAGGTCGCCGCCCTCGTCGGCGACGTACACGACGATCGCCGTCAGATCGCCCGTCTTGCCGGCGTTGATGCCCGACTCGGGCTAGATGTACAGCCACATGCGCATCCATGCGTCCTGGATGTCGATCTCGTTGCCCTCGCCGAGGTCGCGCGTCATCATCCAGAAGGAATGTGTGCCGTCGGCGGTCTGGCGCAGGGCAACCGCGTTCGACCCGTCTGTGCTGTCTCTGGTGATGTGCGGATCGTTGGCCTCCGCCGCGTAGGCCGTGGTCCACCCCTCCGCCGTGAGGTCGTCGCGGTAGACCCAGTCCGTCACCCGGATCGGGCTCCGCGTGCGCATGGCGGCGCCCTTCTCTGCCAGTTCGGGCGGGAGTTCGGGGAGACCGTCGGCTATGGGCGGCTCGCCTTCGCTGGCGGGCCAGAGGAAGGCGGCGATCTCGGTGGCCTGCGCGTCGTTGCCGCCGGTGACGATGTCGCACGACCAGTTGCCGTCCAGGTCGATCGGTGTCAGCGGGTGGTCGAAGCTCGGCTTCGTCCACCAGTTGCCGTCCACGCGGATGTAGACGGCCACGTCGTGCGTCAAGGGGCTGGCGAAGCGGACCTTTCCCTCCAGCCAGTCCTCGCTGCCGATCGGCGGGACGGTGGTGAAGGCGATCTCGGCGTCGCGCGTCCAGACGTCACCGCTGTGCTCGCCGGCGAAGACGGGCTCCATGCCGGGCTTCATCTCGCCGTCGCTCGTCCAGAGGCCCCAGTGAGTGCCGACGCCGCCGGGCTCGGCCGTCTTCCACGGCTCATCGTAGCCGGCGAAGTACAGGTACGGCACGTCGTGGACCTCGGCCCAGGTGACGAACTCCTGGAAATACCGCGCAGCGTTCTCCGGCGAAGGCACGGCGTCTCCCCACGGCCCGTCGCCGTCGCTCGGCCAGCCCGTCTCGGCGATCCAGACAGGCTTGTCGCCGGCGACCTCGACCAGCCCATCGTGCCAGGCGTGCAGGGCCGCAACGGCGTCGTCGATGCCGATCCCCTCCCAGAACGGGTAGGCGTGGACGAACAGCACGTCGCAGGCGTCCATCACGTCCTGGTGGACGAAGGCGCCCTCGCCGTCGCGCTGGAAGAGCGTCTGGTACGGCTCGTCCATCGTGACCGGCACGCGATCCGCCGGGTGGCCGGCCACGAGCTTCAGCAGCTCCAGCCGGACGTAGTCCAGGTACGCCTCCGCCTGCTCGTCCGCGGACCGGCCGTTGTAAAGGTCCTCGTTGCCGACGATGGCGATGTCCACGACGCCGTCCCCGGCGGCCGCCAGGAGATTGGCAATCTGCGGGTCGCTCGCCGGCTCGACGGCGTAGTCGGTGATCCACGTGCCCATGACCGTCTTGAGGCCCAGGTCGCGGGCGATGTAAGGGACGCGTTCCAGACCGTCGCCGGCGCCATACGTGCGGATCCATTCCGTGTACGAGTCGATCTCCTCCAGGCGCTCGCGGAGCTGCATCTCGGTCAGGTCGTCCCCGGCCGTCTCGCCCTCGCCGACGTACGGGCCGAAGCACACGCCCCGGATCGGCTCCACGTCGGCGGCAGCCCGAACTGTCTTGCCGATGTTGCGCTTCAGGGCGATGTAGTCGAGAGCATCCACGTCGCCATCGCCGTCGGAATCGCCGTCGCCCAACGTGACGCCGGCCGTCTTGCCGAAGCGGCTCCTGAGCGACAGGAAATCCCCGCGGCCCACGTCGCGGTCGAGATTCGTGTCGCCGTCAAGCCACACGATGAACTGCCACTCGGCCCCGATCGTGAATGCGGTACCCAGGGGATCTGTCGGGCTGCGGGCAAGCGCGTTGGCCGTGTAGCGCCCGCCGGGCACGTTGACCGTCGAGAGGTCCCACGTCGCCGTTCGCCGGGCCTCGTCGAAGGTAGGTGGAGGCACGGCAACGTCCGCTCCGGTGGTCTGGTTGTGGAGCATCAGCGCGGGGTTGCCAAGGGCCGAAAAAGTAGCCTGACCCCGATTCCCGA
>CAZXOC010000443.1:0-4668 GCA_964642165.1 uncultured Planctomycetaceae bacterium
CCTTACCCTTACCGCGCCGCTTGGCGGCGCGGTAACGCGGCCCGCAAGCGGGCCCGCTAAACGGCGCGCCGGACGCCCCGCTGAACGGCGCCCGGCGACGGGCGCACGCGGACGGACCTGTTCAGCAACACGCGGCGTGGAACCACGAACAGAGATCAGAATTCCGCACGGAAGAATACGTTCCGCGGCGAGCGTTCACTCCCAGGCGTTTAGCGGCGGGCCTTGGCCCGCGTGTCTTGCTCGTCCCCCACGTCCCCCCCCAACGTAAAAGCACGCCGACCCCCGGCCGCCACATCCGTTAAACTAACTGGGCACGCGGAGACCTCGCCCGCGTGTCCGTCCGGTGCCTCTGACGGGAGAAACGCACATGAGACGTCTTTTCGCTGCTGCCGCCCTGCTGGCGGCCACGTCCCTGCTCGCCGCACCCCGGCCGCCGCACGCCCGGAGCCGCCCCGGGCGACCGAAGCTGCCCGAGGACCGGAAGACGCGCCTCGCCAACGTCGTCGCCAAGCTCCGCGCCAATGCCGACCGCTGGGTCAACGACCAGGAGATCGACGTCACCGCCGAGCTGAGCCTCAAGGGCATCTTCTTCACCAAGCCCTGGGTGCCGCACCTGGCGAAGGTGCTCGACGCGACGACCGTCGACGCCAACGGCCTGTACGTCGCCAACCGCCTGCTGCGCCAGCTCTCCTTCGCCCCGCGGGAGACCATCCGGGCCGCCCTGCCGACCGTCAAGGGCCTCCACGCCCGCGCCAAGAAGACCTACCAGTCCCTGCCCCGCCTCACCGAGCAGCAGGTCAAGGCCCTCAAGGAGCCGACGAACAAGAGCCGCAACGCCCGCGAGGCCCTGGCCGAACGCCGCGCGAAGAAGCTCGAAAAGGAAAAGCCCATCGCCAAGCACAACCTGATGGTCTACGTCCTGGAGAGGCGCACGTTCCAGCTCATGCTGCTCGCCCAGAACACCGAGCAGGACGGCGCCCTCTGCGAGTCCCTCGTCGACGCCGAGAAAACGCAGTCGGCCCTCTTCCTGACGATCCTCGAGGGCCTCGCCGCCGACGCGCGGAAGATGAGCCAGCAGCGCGCCGAGGGGATCTATGCCGAGCTGCGCCCCTTCGGCCTCGAACGGAAGATGGAGAAGAAGAAGGCCTACTTCAACCGCGGCAAGGTTGAGCTGCGCGACGACGACGCCAGCACGTACGAGCGGACGCAGGTCTACCCGGGCCTGGCGATCCTGAAGTGCCTCAACCGCATTGCCACGGCCGCCCGGATGCCCGCCCTGAAGGTCCCCAAGGAGAAGGACATCGTCAAGTACCACCGGGACCTCGCCAAGAAGCGTGACGCCGCCCGCAAGCAGCGCGATCGGCGCGACCGCCGGCGCTGACGAGAGGCCCGACGGCTGCTTTGCCCGCCGACCCGCCGCCGGTATCATGCGCCCCGAAGGAGCACGCCGAATGGCGACGCAGGGCCCGCCCACGCGCCTGATCTGCCCGGTGACCGGCCCCGACGCCGCGTCGATGCGCCGCGCGATGGCCCGCGCCCGCGCGCTCGGCGCCGACGCCGTCGAGCTGCGCCTGGACCACCTCGACCGCCTGCCGACCGACGAGGAGCTGGCCGGCCTGCTGGCCGAGACGCCGCTCGAGACGATCGTCACCTGCCGACCGGCCCGCGAGGGCGGACGCTACGAAGGCGACGAGGCCGCCCGACTGGGCGTCCTCCGCCGGGCCGCCGAGCTCGGGGCCGACTGGATCGACGTCGAGGCCGACGTGCCCCCCGCCGACCGCCCCGCCGGGCGCGTCATCCTCAGCCGTCACGACTTCGCCGGCTGCCCGACCGACCTGGACGACCTCGCCGCCGCGCTGGACGCCTCACCCGCCGACGTCAGCAAGGTCGCCTTCGCCGCCGACGGCCCCGAAGACGCCCTCCGCGCCCTCGACGTCCTCCGCGCCGCGAAGGGACCCACCTTCGCCCTGGCCATGGGCGAGCCCGGCCTGCCCAGCCGCATCCTCGCCGCCAAGTTCGCCGCGTTCGGAACCTTCGCCGCCCTGACGCCCGGCGCCGAGTCCGCCCCCGGCCAGCCGACGCTCGAGGAGCTGACCGGCCTGTACCGCTTCCGCCACATCGGGCCCGACACGGCCGTCTTCGGCGTCATCGGCTGCCCCGTCGCCCACTCCATGAGCCCCGCCATCCACAACGCCGCCTTCGCCGCCGCCGGCATCGACGCCGTCTACCTGCCCCTGCTCATCCAGCCCGGCGAGGCCAACTTCCGCCGCTTCCTCGACGCCCTGCTGGCCCGGCCGTGGATGACCTGGCGCGGCCTCAGCGTCACCATCCCCCACAAGGAAAACGCCCTCGCCTACGTCGGCGAGGCCCGCTGCGCCGAGCTGGCCCGGCGCATCGGGGCCGTCAACACCATCACCATCGACCTCGACGGGTCGCTCCGCGGCGACAACACGGACTACGCCGGCGCCCTCGACGCCCTGTGCGAGGGGATGACCGTCGGCCGCGAGGCCCTCGCCGCTCGGCGAGTCGCCGTCCTCGGCGCCGGCGGCGCCGCTCGCGCCCTCGTCGCCGCCCTGAGGCACTATGGCGCGGACGTGGCCATCTACAATCGCACCGTCGCCCGCGCCGAGCGCCTCGGCGATGAGTTCGGCTGCGCCGCCGCGGGGCTCGACGCCCTCGGCCGCCTCGACGCCGAAATCGTCATCAACTGCAGTTCCGTCGGCATGCACCCCGACGTGGGCCGCTCGCCCCTCGAGCGAATCCCCCCCGGCGTGGAGGTCGTCTTCGACACGGTCTACAACCCCGTCGAGACCCTCCTCCTCCGCCGCGCCCGCGCCGCCGGCTGCACGTGCGTCACCGGCGTCGACATGTTCGTCAACCAGGCCGTCGCCCAGTTCCAGACCTGGACCGCCCGCGACGCCCCCCGCCGCGTCATGCGCGACGTCGTCCTCTCGCGCCTGGCCGCCGCTCACTGACCCGCCGCGGTGCCCGGGACGGGCAGGACGTCGACGATGCCCACGTCGATGTACTGCGGGGGGTTCGTGTGCCGACAATGCACGGCCAGGCAGTTCGCCCTCGGCTTCAGCGTCCGCACGGCCTTCTCGTCCACGGGAACCAAGGTGTAGAACGGGTTGTGATGGGGCAGCCTGGCGGCCAGTCGGCCGTTGACGTACACCTCGGCGCCCTCGTCGTGGTGGATCAGGAAGTGCGGCGAGACGAGCTTCGTATCGGGCAGGTCGAACGAGCGGCGGATCCAGATGTCGGAACTGGTCCACCGGGTCCGAGGGGGCACGATGTTCGTGGGAACGTCGTATCGGCCGAATCCGCCCGGGCCGGTCCTCCAGGCGGAGTCGTCATACCCCGGCCGATGCCAGTCCCTGCCGGGCTTCGCGATCGTGTAGCGCCACGTCTGGGGCGTCTTCTGCGAGGTGGCCAGCACGGTCCTGACGACCGGCGGCGGATCGTACAGCGCCCGGTTGGCGGCGGTGATCTGCTTCGCATTCACCTTGAGAAGCGCCCGGTCGTACGTCATCAGCCCGTTCAGCTCGTTCTCGATGTCGGTGATCTGGGTGTAGACGGCGCCGCACAGCCCCATGGAGATCATCGGCCGCAAGGCCCGGATGCGTCTCAGGTAGGCACCGGTCAGATGGGCGGCTTCCTCCGGGCCGAACGTGCCCCACCTTCTGTCATCCCCCCACGAGTGCCCCTTGACGCTCATGCCGAGGCCGCCGAACTCGCCGAGCACGATGGCACGGTTCGGCTGGACGGGGGCCACGCCCGGGTCCGGGTAGAGGTGGATGTCTCGCACGTCGCCGAAGTCGCCCCTGTCCGCCCATCCGCTGGCGTGGTCCACCAGGCGGCTGGGGTCGTACCGCTTGATCCACCGGGCCAGGCGCGGGGCGTCGAACTGGCCCCATCCCTCGTTGAACGTGACCCACATGACGATCGACGGATGGTTCCGCATCGCGTCGATGTTCCGCTTGAGCTCCAGCTCGAACTGCCGTTTCATCTCCTCGCGGTGGTTGCCGCCGCTGGGCATGTCCTGCCAGACCAGGATGCCCAGCTTGTCGCACCAAGTGTAGAATCGCTGCGGCTCGACCTTCACGTGCTTGCGGAGCATGTTGCAGCCGAGACGCTTCGCGGTTTCGATGTCGTAGCGGAGTGCCTCGTCCGTGGGCGCCGTGTACAGACCGTCCGGCCACCAGCCCTGGTCCAGCGGGCCGAACTGGAACAGGAACCGGTTGTTCAGGAGGACACGGGGAACGCCCCGCTCGTCCTTGCCGACGGAGATCTTTCGCATGCCGAAGTAGCTGTCGACCTTGTCGATTGGGGCCCCCGCGCTGTCTTTGAGCGTCACGTCCAGCGGGTACAGGAACGGCGAGTCGGGCGACCAGAGCCGCGTCTTCGGACGGCTTGCCAAGGAGATGCGCAGGCGCCGGCCGACCTTGCCCTTCGCCCCGGCCGGCACGGATGGCTTCCTGCCGCCCGGCCAGGGCAGGCCGGTACGTGCGTGAACCGTGCAGCCGTCGCCCGCCCCTGCGGCATCGACCGTCACCCAGACGCAGTTCTCGTCGACGTCGGGCTCGACGCGGATCGAGCGGATGTGCGTCGCGGGCACGGGCTCGAGCCAGACCGTCTGCCAGATGCCCGACGAGGGCGTGTACATGA
>CAZXOC010000444.1:0-4643 GCA_964642165.1 uncultured Planctomycetaceae bacterium
GTCCCCGTCCAGCGACTGGATCTCGTTGGCCGCGTTGTGCTCGCGCTGCTGCAGTTTACCATTGGCGGTCGTGGTCGTCCAGCCTGCCTGCCCGTAGCCGCTCCGCCGCGCCGGCTATGCAGCGTCGGTGCCTTGGCGAAGGCAGGTTGCCGACGGCGTCGAGGTCCCAGCTCTGGACGGTCCGGCCGGCGTAGATCGAGACGTACAGGTGGGCCGAGCCGGCAAAGGCGGACAGGTTGTTTGGAGCGAAGTGGAGGCAGATGGCTGTTGCCGCTGACGTCGACGGAGTGGCCGAAGTAGTCCCAGTCGGCGGCCTGGGGGGCCATGAGCTGCTTGAGGAAGTCCCAGGAGCCGTCCTCGTCGTCGTCCTCGTAGACGTAGGCGCACCCGGTGTGTCCGGCGGCGGTGTCCTCCAGCCCATGGGCCTCCTGAGTCCCATCGATCAAGGCGGCCGGCCGCCGCTCGGGCGCAAGGACTAACGTGTCCCTGCGCAGGCCTAGCACGGCAGCGCTACATTGTCGTATGTCCTGTGTTTACGTTGGTCGCAACCGAGCGAGATTGCTCGTAAGTTCAGCAATTCCGTTGCGGCCGTTGGGCGATCTCGGAAATCTAGCGCTGCCGTGCTAGCAATCCGATGCACAATAAAACGCCGACGTCGCCTACGGCTCGCCAACCACCGCCTGCGCTGAAGGTGTTGGCACCGTCGGTCCCCTCGGGATCTGCCGCTTAAGCCAGCGGGCGAACACTGCGCACGAACCATCCGCCGCGAGCCCGTCCAGGATAGGCCCCCCGTGCCTCGCCCGCCCGGCTCCGAGAATACGCAGACCAACGGTCGCGCCACGTGCGCCCCGGCTCGGCCGACAACCAGTCTCAGAACGTGAGACCCGCCAGACCGTCAAGCGGTTCCCTGAGCACCTCAAGCCGCTCAGCAGTGACCCCAGAGGGGCTCACCATGTCACACTCCACCGCCAACCATTCTGGTACGATTAGGCCAAAAAGATTGCTCTCGAACAAGTTGATGTCCGCTCGAGGCTTCGGGTACAGGTAGCGCTTGCCCATCGCGAAGTACAGATTCCGTCCACATTCTTCACATATCCGATGCTGGACATGCTCTGTGCCCCTGACGATGAGCTCTTGTCTGCCGCGAAACGTGATCCACTGTCGGATCTCCCCGCCGTCCGGCCCGAACACCTGCCCCAGAAGCAGATCTCGCTCGACGCGTGCTCGGCCGAATCTCATCAGGAATGCCCTGTTGACCATGGGCAGACTGCAACCGTTCACAAAACTCATCGGACCTACAGGTTGTCTTTCCTGTATGTATGCATCAATGGCGTACTCACCAGGTCTCGGCGAGCAGCAGCCGCCACAGAGCCATGTACCCTTTGCCGCCGCATACGAATCTCTCTGGAGGCTACAAGGCTCCATCGTCGTCGATTGGAGATGAATGTAGAACATGCTCATGGGCATTGCTGGAAATTGCCTTCCATGATGTTGACCCAAACATCCTGGGTGATGGCGGTCCCATATTTGGCGTCGATATAACGGGATGCGTCGAGGACAGCGTCGAAGATCTTTCGCTGGCTCCCTGGATGGAGCTTCATGTAGTTGAGCCAGTCGGCAGCACTTCCGCCGCGACCATCGACGTTGAGCGGAATGCGCCCATGCTTCAGGTTCGCCCGGAGGGCCCGGGCAAACTCGCTGATGTGTACCCTCGGATCAAGTTGACTCAGCTTCTGGCTAGCATTTCCGCCCGCGAATCGCGGTATAGGATGATGGCCATGGAGAGAAAAGGCGTCAGGAACCTTTGTTTAGCCGTTCATGCCTTCGAGTCCTTCTTTCTCGCCCGGCCGCGGGGGCGCAGGGTCGATTCGAGCCCGAACCGGGCGGCCATGGGCTGGACCCACGCCGGCCTGCCGAACGGTCGGCCGCCCAGCCGCTCGGCCTTGGAGCGGTTCGTCACGTACGTGACGGTTCCGCCTGACGCGGGCCTGCGTCACCTGGGCATGGCATCACCCTATCGAGACCAGGGCAGAACGCAAGCGAAAAGCCCCGCCCCGTCGGACAAAGGTTCCTGACCCCTTTCCCCCTGACCCCTTTCCCCCACACTGTCCAGCGACAGCCTCTTGCCCCTCGTTCGCACCCGACCTTCTCTTCTCTCCCTCCCTTCACTTTCGCTCTGGGGCCTCCCTCGGCTTCCCAACCGGCAGCTGCGCCGTCCGAACGTCCGAACTCGGGTCCAATCGACAAACGGCCCAGTATGGCTGTGGGCGCCGCGACACGCCAAGTCACGCCGCCTCAGCCTTCCAACCCCTGATCCGCGGTGATCATTGCCCAGCCCGTCTCGTCTCGCCGGGTCTCACATTCGCAAACGAGCATTCCGCCGAAGCAGCGTCACTCCACGCCGGGCAGCCGTTGCCATGGGAAGACTCCGTGACGCTTCAGTTCCTCCCGGACCGCCGCAACCGGGGGGTAGTCCCAATCCAGGAAGGCCTCCTGATCGTCGCCCTCCTGGAACGTCCAAAGAAGCAAGCCATCTGCCTGCGTCTCAATCCTACCCCGGTTTGATGATGAGCAAATCCAATCCCGAAGTCGCTGCCCTCCGACATCGATGTCCAGATGTCTCGGGTTCACCATGTTGTACCCGAACACATTGCGCAGCGTGCGGTCGCATTCCCTTGCGGAGAACTGCATCCAAGCATTGCTTTCGTAGACCATTTCTTCCGGCATCTCTCCCGAGGCGACGCCTATCACATAGCAGGCAGGCATGAACCTCCTCGGCAACATGACCGCGAAGCCATAGGTCGCGTCCAGGAACGCATTGCTCTGCCTCACGGCGCTTTCCACGAACCCATGTGGCGACACATTGGGTAGCTTGCCCAGAGCGTCCAGACTGATCCCACTCGAAACCATGGCGAACTCAGTGCCGAACCGCCCGTAGTCCGCTCCGAACTCCCAGTCCAGCGCCTTGAAACGCCAATCTGCGATCAGTCGCGTCAACCCCAGTTTTTCTATATTGCCAGCATGAAGCTCTGTCTCGATGCGACCTCGGTATTGCATCACCTTATAGGCATTGCCATTGACCAATCCTCTGGGCTCCACTCTGTATCGGGCATTCACTTCATTCGGAGGGGTGCCCAGCGTCTCAGCCCACCTTTCCGTTTCCAACCACCACTTCTCGAAGGCGGTAGCGCATACGCTATCTGGAGCACCGTATCTGGCAACGATCAATTGCTCATCCATGGCCGTCTCCTGTCTCAGCCGGGAGTCACGACCTTACTGCCAGGACCAGCCAGTTCCCCGAGCAACTGCTTCATGTACCTGATCTTCTGCCATAGGGTGTCAGGGGTCTGGGAGGGACTGAGGACCTCGATTATGTCGACCTGGCCGTTTTTGAGCACGCCCGTCACATCCGGCCTCTTCAGGGAACTGACACCACCGTTTGTACCCGTACACAGGGACCGATTCAGATATATCCGTGTGTAGCGACTGCTCTTGGCCATCCTGATGGCCTCACGATACGCCCGGAATCTGTGGGCGCCGGAGCCGTGAGCCCGACCGCGGATGAGGTTCTTCCAGGACTTGTCGAGCACTGCCTTGTTTGGGGCATTCCGTCCGCCCGTTCGCAAGCCTTGGCAGAGGGCTTGAATCTCCTCACGCGCTTGATTGGGCGCTTGGCTCAGGGGGACTGTTCCGACCTGGGTGATCCCTGCGGCGGCGGCCGCTTTCAGCGCGGCTGCTGAATAGGTAGCCGCGGCACACGTTGCCGCCGCCCCCCGTGTGACCTTCAGGCTCGTGGTTCCCTCGAGCTTGGCCTTCTTGACCCAGGACCTCCGCCCCTCAACCACCGAGTCGAACTCATCGGTGATCCCCAACCAGACAAGCGGTCGGGAGAACGCGTATCGCAGTTCGTAGTCCCCAACCATGGGACCCGCCCAGGCAGCCTGTCCGACATTGGACCATCCCGATTTCGTGCTCAGCTGGTTGCCGGGAGCGATCTCGCCCAGGACGGTGCAGATGTGCCCCTCCTGGGCGTCCGGGGCGATGCGGTCGAGCGGAACGCTCTCACGATCGGCGTATAGCTTCAGGGCGTTCAACGAGACCGACTTGCCCGTCATCGACGCGGAGCCGCATCGCGAGAAATCCGCCTTCACTCGGACCGAGTCCCCTTCCACCTTCCCCAACCAGAACCAGCGCTTATCGGAATCCCATAGATAGCCTTCCTCTTCAATGACCCACCATACGTCGTCCCCTCTAACCTCGATCCTCTCCAATCCCGTCGGGTCCGTCCCGGCGACCGGCCCGCTGCGGCAGTACTCGTAGAGGCTCATGCCGTCCACGTAGCCCTCCGGATCGCTGGTCAGCCAGCGGCCGAGGGTGGCGTGGAGGTAGCGGTGGCGGACGTGGTAGAGGAGCGTCTCGGGGTCGTGGCGGTAGCCGGCGTAGAGGATCTCGTTCGACACGTCCGAGACGTTGTCCGGGTCCAGCGTCCACTCGGCCAGGACCGCGCCGTCCGGGTCGGCGGCGCCGTTCAGGACGTGCACGCGGCCGTAGGCGTCGTAGAGGTACCGCTCCACCACGTTCCCGGCCGGGTCCACCACGGCCGTCACGTTGTGGTTCGCGTCCGTCAGGTAGTAGAGCGTCTC
>CAZXOC010000445.1:0-4607 GCA_964642165.1 uncultured Planctomycetaceae bacterium
CGTCGGCGGGCGGGTGCGGCTGGTCGGCGGGCTCGCCGGCCGGGGCCTCGGTTGGGGGCGGCTGCTCGGCGGGCTTGGCGGGCGGTTCGGGCTCAGCGGGGGGGGAGGCAGCCGGGGCGTCGGCCGGGGCGGGGCTGGCCTGCACCGGCGGGGCCGGTTCCTTCGGCGAGGCGGCTGCGGGCTTGGGCTGGTCGGCGGGCGGCCCGGCCGGCGCGGGCCGGGGCTCTCTCGCGGGAGCCGGCTTGGCCTTGGGCGGGGCTTGCTTCTGCGGCTTCGGGCGGGGGCGGAGCAGCTCGATGTCGGCCAGGGGGATCTCCATCTCGAAGATGCCGGACTGGACGACGGCGACGTCCTTCTCGGGCTTGAAGCGGATGAGCGTGGCCCGTTTGTGGAAGGGCACGACGTAGACCTTCTCGCCGGGGGCCAGTTCCAGGAGGGCCTGTCGGCGGGCCTGGGCGGCCTTGCCGCTGACCTTGCCTCGGGCCATCGGGCGGTCGGGCTGGGGCTCACGCGGCTTGCGGCGTTCGCGGCGTGCGGGCTGGCGGGCCTGGTCCCGCCTGGGGGCGTGGCGCTCGGCGCGCCGGGCGAACGGGCCGGTCTGCGGGAAGAGATCCTGGATGGAGAGGGTCAGCTCGCCGTTGGCGGTCTCGACGGTAGCCCGCAGGCCGGGCAGGTCCACGGTCTTGACGACGCCGTGGCCGGGCCTGCGGGAGATGGGGACGTCGTCGCCGACCTTGAGGCGGCCGATCGCGCCCAGCCAGGTGTCGAACTGGCGGGCGCGCTGTTTGTGCTGGTCGAGCGAGCGGCGGTACTCCTGTCGGACGTGGTCGGCCTCGGCGCGGATGGTTTGGGTCTGGCGGGCCTGATCGAGGATCTGCTGGCGGAGGGCGGCGATCTGCTCGCGGACGGCCTCTTGCCCCAGGTCGGGCATGAGCTGCTTGAGCGGCACCTCGACCTGGATGCCGTCGGCCTCGACCAGGGCGATCTGGCGGTGCAGCTCGAGGCGGACGAGCCGCCCGGGCTTGTTCAGGGAGGGCACGAAGACCTCGTCGCCCTTGCGGAGCTCGGGCAGGGTCGCCAGCCAGGTCTCGAACTCGCCCTGGAGGCGGTGGAGCTCGGCGAGCTTGGCCTCGTAGGACTCCTGCTGCATCTTGGCGGCGAGTTCGGCCTCGGCGGCCTGGGCGCGGGCCTCTTCGGCGACCTGCCTGGCCTCGCCGGTGGCGCGGATGGCGCGGCGGAACTGCTTGCCCTGCTCGGTCATGTGGCGCCGGGCGGCCGAGACGATCTGCCGGCCCAGCCCCAGGCGATTGGCGACGGTGATGGCGTGGCTCTCGCCCGGCGTGCCGATCCGCAGGTGGTAGGTCGGCGACATCGTCCGGGTGTCGAAGTCGACCGAGGCGTTGTCGACGCGCTGGTGATTGAAGGCGTAGGCCTTCAGGACGCCGAGGTGGGTGGTGACCATGCCGAGGCAGCCGGTCTCGCGAAGCTGGTCGAGGATGGCCTGCCCGATCGCGCCGCCCTCCTCGGGATCGGTGCCGGCGCCGAGCTCGTCGAGAAGGACGAGGCAGTTCCGGTCGGCCTTGCGGAGGATGTAGCGGATGCGTTTGATGTGGGCGCCGAAGGTGCTGAGCGACTGCTGGAGCGACTGCTCGTCGCCGACGTCGATGTAGACGTCGCGGAAGACGGGCAGGGCCGCGCCGCGCCGCGCCGGGACGTGCATTCCCGACTGGGCCATCAGCACCAGCAGGGCGGTGGTCTTGAGCGTGACCGTCTTGCCGCCGGTGTTCGACCCGGTGATCACGAGCAGGTTGAAGTCGCTGCCGAGGCGGATGTCGATCGGGACGACGGGATGGCACCGCGCGGGCGGCACGCCGCTGCGCTCCTGCCGGCGGGCCTGCTCGAGCAGCAGCGGATGCCGCGCCTGGTGGAACTCGAGGGACCCGCGCTCGGTCACCTCCGGGCAGGTGAAGTCGAACTGGTAGGCGTACTGGGCCTTGGCGGCGATCAGGTCCACCTGCCCCACGACGCACATCGTGGCGGCCATCTCCGTCGCCCGCGCCTGGACGCGGATCGACAAGACGTTCAGCAGCCGCTCGACCTCGCGACGGTCGTCGGTGTACAGGTCCGCCAGGTGGTTGTTCAGCTCGACGGAGGCGTTGGGCTCGACGAAGACCGTCGCGCCGGTGTTGCTGGCGCGGTGGACCACGCCGGGCAGGCGGCCGCGGTTCTCCGCCTTGACCGGCAGCACGTAGCGGTCGCCGTGCAGCGTGACGGTGGACGTCTGGAGCAGCTTGGCCACGTCGGCGTTCTGGAGGTAGCCGTAGATCACGTCGTGGATCTTCCGGCTGGTGGCCTGGATCTCGAGGCGGAGTCGCGAGAGGCGCTGCGAGGCGTCGTCGCGGACGGTGCCGTCGGGATCGATCACGCCGCGGATGGCGTTGCGTTCGCTGTCGAAGCGCCCGATGCCCGCGGCGAGCTCGTGGAGGGTGTCGAGCTCCTCGGGCAGGGCGTTGAGGTAGTCCTGGAGGCAGCCGGCGGCTTCCAGCGCGGCGGCGATGGCGGCGAAGTCCTCGCCGCCGGCCCCGCCGCCGGGGTGGGCGCGGGCCAGCGCCTCGCGGATGTCCGTCGCCCCCGCCAGCGGGGGCAGCGCCACGTCGCGGATGGCCCGGACCATCTGCGAGGTCTGCCTCAGCCAGTGCCGGATCGTGGCCGGATTGCGCGAGGGGTTGATGCGCGCGGCCAGCGCCTTGCCCAGCGAGCAGGCGCAGAAACCCGAGAGGATCCGGCGGACCTCGTTGAACTCCACCTTCTTCAGCGTAAAGGCATCCACGAATCTGCCTCCACAGAGAAACGCCAATTATAACGGCATTGGGGAGGCGGCAAACCAAAAACGCGTCCGACGGCCCGGCCGGCTTGCGGGAAACCGGATCCTGCCGTATCATATGGGCTTGGACGACTGCCACCGGTGGGATGCGATGGAGGACGCCCATGCACCCGAAGCGGCTCCTGTGGTCGGTGTGGCTGGGGATCGGTCTGGGCGCGTCCTTGGGCGCCGGCGGCAGGGCGGCGGGGGCGGCGCTGGAGCTCGGCCCGCAGGAGATCATCCAGGCCGGCGGTGACCCGCCGGTCTCTGGGTATTCCGTGCCGAGCTACGTGGACTGGAACAACGACGGCAGGAGGGACCTGGTCGTCGGCGAGGGCGGCTATGTATACCCCCGGACCTACTCGGGCAAGGTGCTGATCTACCTCAACACGGGCGCGGCCGACGCGCCGGCCTTCTCCGGCGGGTCCTACGCCCAGAAGCTCGCCGGCGGCGAGGTCAGCGTGTCCGCGAGCGGGTGCCTCGGGGCGTTCCCGCGCGTGGTGGACTGGTACGGCGATACGAAGAAGGACCTGGTCGTCGGCGACAGCTACGGCAACGTGACGCTGTTCCTGAACCTCGGCACGGACGCCGCGCCGGAGTTCGACGGCGGCGCGAAGCTGACGTACCGCCTCTACGAGGGGGGCTCCTCCTCGACCATCGACGTCGGCAACCGCGCGACGCTCGACCTGGTGGACTGGGACAACGACGGCGACCGCGACCTGGTCATGGGCGCGCTGGACGGGAAGGTCCGCCTGTTCACCAACGCGGGCAGCGACATCGCGCCGGACTTCCGCGCGGGCCAGGCCATCCGGGACGCCGCCACCGGGTCCGACCTGGTCGTGCCGTCGCAGCGCTCCAGCCCCGTCGTCATGGAGCTGGACGGCGACGGGAGGAAGGACCTGCTGGTGGGCAACACGGACGGGCAACTGCTGCTCTACGCCAACCAGGGCACGGATGTCGAGCCGGTCTTCTCGTCGGCGTTCGTCACGATGGTCGAGGCGGACGGCGCACCGATCGACCTGCCCGGCGGGCTGCGGGCGCGTCCGTTCGTGACCGACTGGACCGGCGACGGGCGGCTCGACGTGCTGGTCGGCTACGGCGACGGCGAGGTCCATCTCTTCCAGGGCGTTCCCGAGCCCGGCGCGATCCTGCTGCTGGCCTCGTTGGGGCCCCTGCTCCTGCGGCGGAAGCGCCGATCCTTCGGGTGAACGGCCGACGGCCCTGCCGGCCGGGGCGGGGGCGCGCGACCCGGCCCCGCCTGTCGATGGGCGGCTTGCACTGCCGATAGAGGGGCTGTACCCTCAATGGGTGGGGCGTCGCGGCGCGGCGGCGCGCGGCCCCGAAAGGAAAGGACGAGCCATGCCCTGGATCATCGCTCTGGGTGTGCTGCTGTTTCTCGCGCTGGGCGCCATTTACCTCTACAACGGGCTGGTCACCCGGCGCGTCCGCTGCCGCGAGGCATGGAGCCAGATCGACGTGCAGCTCAAGCGCCGCTACGACCTGATCCCCAACCTGGTCGAGACGGTCAAGGGCTACGCCGCCCACGAGAAGGAGACGCTGGAGCGCGTCATCCAGGCGCGGAACCAGGCCATCGGCGCCCAGGGCGTCGCCGAGCAGGCCCAGGCCGAGAACATGCTCACCGGCGCGCTGCGCCAGCTCTTCGCCCTGTCGGAGAGCTACCCGCAGCTCAAGGCCAACGAGAACTTCGCCCAGCTCCAGGAGGAGCTGACCAGCACGGAGAACA
>CAZXOC010000446.1:0-4575 GCA_964642165.1 uncultured Planctomycetaceae bacterium
CTTGACGCCGCCGGCAGCGGGGGCATAATGGATGGCAGCGTCTGGATTCGTGCCTTCGGCGAGGGCCGCCATGGGTGGGTCGCCCCGCGACGCGCCCGCAACAGACCCCCGGGGCACCCTTGCCGGTGGAAACGGCAATGAAACCAGCGACACCACGCAAGCCGGGAGCCCTGAGACGGCAGCCGAAGAGGCTGGGGACCGCCACCTTCGCGGTGAGCAGCATGCCGCTTCGGAGCCTGTCCACATTGTCGAGGCCCATGCGCAATGGAGGCATCCAACCATGAAGCCCTCTCTGACACGCCGATCCTTTGTGAAGGCCGCTTCCGCCGGTCTGGCGGGGGCTGGTTTCCTGGCCGCCGGGGCCCGGTCGCTCTACGCGGCCGTCGCGAGCAAAGCCAACACGCTGGCGCTGCACGGCGGCACGCCCGTCCGCGCCAAGCGCTTCTCCACCACCTGGCCCATCATCGACGAGCGGGAGGAGAAGGCCCTGATCAAGGCGCTGCGAAGCCGCAACTGGTGCTGCCTGCGGGGCAGCGCGGCATACGACTTCGAGAAGGTGTTCGCCGAGGCGATGGGCGCGGCCCGGTGCATCCTGACCAACGGGGGCACGACCGCCCTGAGCGCCTCGCTGCACGTGATCGGCGTGGGGCCCGGCGACGAGGTGATCACGTCGCCGCACACGTTCATCGCGACGATCAACACGATCACGAACCTGCACGCCCTGCCGATCTTCGTGGACGTGGACGCGGACACCGGCTCCATCGACGCCGACCGGATCGAGGCTGCCGTCACGGAGCACACCCGGGCGATCATGCCCGTTCACCTGGCGGGCTGGCCGGCGGATATCGAGAAGATCATGGCGATATCCCGCAAGCACGACATCCCGGTGATCGAGGACGCGTGCCAGTCGGCGTTCGCCGAGGTGAACGGGCGGAAGGTGGGCACGTTCGGCCTGAGCGGGTGCATCAGCTTCCAGGAGTGGAAGTCGCTCGTCTGCGGCGAGGGCGGCGCGATCCTGGGCAAGGACGACGAGTTCATGCGGCGCTGCGCGGCGTTCGTCAACAACGGGCGCGACCCGAAGCGGCGGCTGCGGGGCTACCCCTTCCCCGGCTCGAACCACCGCATGACCGAGTTCCAGGCGGCGGTCCTGACCGAGCAGTTCAAGCGGTTCCGGAAGGACGCGCCCCGGCGTCACGAAAATGGGCGGCACGTGGAAGAGGCCCTGGCGAAGATCCCCGGCCTGACGCCCCGGAAACGCTACTCGGACAACACGCGGATCACCTACGTCCAGCTCGACATGGACTACGACCGCGCGCAGTTCCGGAACGTGCCGGCGGCCCGGTTCGCCGAGGCCCTGCGGGCGGAGAACATCCCGATGCGGGGCGGCCCGAGGCGGTACTCCGGCGGCTGTCACAGGGAGAAGATGCTGGAAGCGCACCTCGGCTCGCGGGCCTTCCGGGCGGCCTTCTCCAAGGCCCGGCTGGACGAGTACCGACGGTCTCTGCGCCTGCCGGTCATGGACGGCGGAGCCGGGGCGGGCAGGGAGAGGCTCACCATGAACAGCAAGATCCCGTTCCTCGGCTCGCGAGAAGAAATGGACCAGATCATCGAGGCCGTTCACAAAGTCGCCCGCAACCTCGACAAGCTGGCGTAATGCGCGCGGCGTCGGCTGCTTGACAGCTCACACGACGCGCTTGAGCTTCACAGAGCGTGCAGCATGCGGATGGCTTCGCGGATGACGATGTCGGCCGCCTGCGGGGCGAAGGGGCTGGTCCGGACCTCGTAGCCCCCCTGCACGTGCGCTTCCTTCGGGGCCAGGTAGCCGGCCGCGCCGTTGCAGTGGGTGATGATGAACGTGTGCCTGAAGGGCGAGCCTGCCTTGATGGCCTTGCCGATCTCCGTGAGGACCTCGCCGCCGAGGCCGACGAAGCCCACGTCGCCCAGCCGGGCAACCGTGATGTTGAACGCGGCGGTGCCGGGCTTCCGAGCGGAGGCGTCGTCGCCCGGCTTGGCGGGCAACTGCAGCGTGACGAGATCCGTCGCGAGGCGATCCGTCGGGGCGGTCTGTTTGATGCCGCGATAGACGTGCACGACTTCCTGGCCGAGGAGCGTGCCGAGCAGCACCGGCTCGGGGGTCCAGCCCGGCTCGGTGTTGAACCCCGGCAGGACGCGGAACCACGGGTCGATGTCGCCCGA
Source organism: uncultured Planctomycetaceae bacterium (assembly GCA_964642165.1). Lineage (GTDB taxonomy): Bacteria > Planctomycetota > Phycisphaerae > SM23-33 > SM23-33 > CAYRVX01. Next base: position 2,197 of record CAZXOC010000446.1, read on the forward strand.
GGCGCCCGCGAACGCCGGCACGATGGTCTTCGGCCCGAGGACCTTCTCGACGAGCTGCTCGGCCAGGCCCAGCACGTCGCCGCTGATCGTGCGGTTCTTGGGGCCCAGGGAGGTCCCGTGTACGGCGTAGCTGAAGGCGACGGCCCGCGTTCTGCCCTCGGCCGAGGCAACCTTCATCACCAGGACCTCCTTGTCGGTCGGCCCGTAGGGATTCCGTCCGAGCACGATGGAGCTCCTGCCGTCACGGCCGACGCGCAGCTCGCGGCGGTTCATCCCGACCGGGCTGTAGCCGACGCCCAGGCCGATGCCGGCCGGCTCCATCGCGTCGAGGGCCTGCCGAACGACCTTGACCAGCTTGCCCTTCAGCGATTCGGTGTATTCGAGATTGTTCGCGTGGCCGCGTTTCTTGTCGGTCGTCAGGCTGGGACCCGCGTGCGCGTGAATGGCGGTCAGGAACAGCTCCGAGGGCTTCAGCTTGGCCTTGGCCAGCAAGGCACTGCGCATGGTCTGGGCCGTCCCGTCGTAGAAGCCGATCAGGTCGGTCGAGACCAGGACGAGCCGCCTCTTGCCCGCCTCGAAGGCCAGCACCCTGGCCGAGAGCGGGTCGTGCACGCCGGTGGACGGGTCCTTACGGCCGGCGTAACCGGACATCCGGACCGGCTTGCCGGGCGTGATGTCGATCCGGGCCGCGCCCACACGCAAGCCGCCCGGCGCTTCCGCCTGCGACCAGGAGGGAACCGCCACGAGGATTGCGAGGGACACCAGGCAGACGGCGAAGAACGGTGCACTCATGTCACATTCTCCCATAGCAGGACGATCGCCATCGTGATTGTACCGGCTGTGCCTCCCGGAAGCGCTGTCCGCCTTTCGGCAGGGACAGTGGGCGATCGGGACAGACGACAGGCCGCAGGAAAGCAGTTGCACCCGTGCCGCCGGCGTCGCTACAGTCGGGCGCCGTGGCGGGCGGCTGCGGTGAACAGGCGATTGGTTTCTCATCGAGCACTTCCCGGCGTGCGTCTGCACGACGTTAGGTCGACATGCACGGCAGATGGAGGAGCATCTCATGCGGACGATAGGGTCTCTTCGTGCGGCGTCTGTTTCGTTGCGGATTGCTTCGGTCCTTGGCCTCGTGCTGGCGGCGACGGCCCCGGCTGCCTTGGGCGGTCCGGCGGACGAGGCCCGGCAGATCGCTTCCCTGGCCGGCTTCCACGGGGGCCTGGTCATCCACGTCGGCTGCGGGGACGGGAGGCTCACGGCGGCGCTGCGCCTGGCCGACAACTGCGTCGTCCAGGGGCTGGAGGCCGACGCGAAACGTGTCGAGGCGGCCCGCGCGGCCATCCGAGCGGCCGGAGCGTACGGCCCGGTGTCGGTTATCCACTGGCGCGGGAAGAAGCTCCCGTACGTGGACAACCTGGCCACGCTCGTCGTCTGCGAGGACGCCGGCGCGGTTCCGCCGGCGGAGCTCATGCGAGTGCTCCGGCCCTACGGTGCGATGGCGGTCAAGCGGGACGGCAAGTGGACGGTGACCGTCAAGCCCAAGCTGCAGGGCACGGACGAGTGGGAGCAGCACTTCCACGGCGCGGACAACAACGCCGTCGCCCGGGACACCGTCGTCGGCCCGCCCCGGCGGTACCAGTGGCTGGGCGAGCCCCAGTGGCAGCGATCCCACCTTGCGATGCCTTCGATCAACAGCATGATCTCGACGAAGGGCCGCCTGTTCACCGTGGAGGACCTCGCCTCGGCGGAGCACCCGGCCCTGCCGGGCAAGCAGGCGCTCGTGGCCCGCGACGCCTACAACGGGGTCGTCCTCTGGCGGGTCATGTTTGCCGACTGGCACCCGACCTACATCCGCAACAAGGAGATGCCCGTCCAGATCCAGCGGCGGGCCGCTGCCGTGGGGGACGTGGTCTACTGCACCCCCGGCTACACGGCGCCCATCACCGTGTTCGACGCGGCGACCGGCAAGGTCATCCGGAAGCACGCGGCCACGGCGGGGACGATGGAGTTCGTGTACGACCGGGGCGTCCTGTTCGCCGTGACGGGGGACCAGTCCGACGTCTCCTCGGCCATGGCCGATCCGTCGCGATCCGCGCTCAAGTCGAGCCTGTTCCGGCGCGAGGCCTATGGGCCGGTGATCCGGAAGCCGGACGAGCCCAAGAACGACATCCTGGCCGTCGACGCCGAGTCGGGCAAGGAGCTCTGGAAGGTATCCGGGGCCGACACGAAAGGCTACGAAGGGGCGACGCTCGGCGTGATCGGCGACCGCGTGCTCTTTGCGACCGCGAAGGAGCTCGTCTGCCTCGACCGCGCGAACGGCAAGGCGGTCTGGCGCGTGCCCGCTCCCATCGTCCTCAAGGGTCCGGCGGGCATCGCGGTCTC
>CAZXOC010000447.1:0-4567 GCA_964642165.1 uncultured Planctomycetaceae bacterium
GGCCTGACCTGGCTGGCGTCGGGCGATCCGAAGTACTGGGAGCACGCCCGCCGGCTGGCCTACGGATACCGCAAGCACTTCGACCCCGAGGCGACCGCCACGACGAACTGGGGCTGGGGGTACATGGGCGTCTTCCTGGCCGAGTACTACCTCCAGACGGGAGACCGCAGCGTCCTGCCGATGTGCCGGAAGATCGCCCAGACGCTCGCCCTGAGCCAGCAGACCTCCGGCTCGTGGGGGCATGGGCCGTACCCGGCCAAGGGGTACGTCCAGGGCGGCGACCTGAACAACTGCGGACTGGTCTGCTGGACGGCCCTCGTGCTGATCAAGGAGACCGGCACGCGGGTCAGCGAGCCGGCCCTGAGGCGGGCGACGAAGTTCTTCTCGCGGTTCGCCTTCCGCGGCACGGTGCCCTACGGCGACCATCGCCCGGAGTTCGGCGGGGGCAACGGAAAGAACGCCATCCCCGGCGTGTGCTTCACGATCCTGGGCGACCGGGCCAAGAGCGAGTACTTCGCCCGCATGGTGACGGGCAGCTACCTCGGCCGGACGCGGGGGCACACCGGCGGGTTCATGGGGTTCATCTGGGGAAACGTCCACGGGGCACGCAATCCGCACTACCCGGACTACCGCCGCATGCTGGATCACTGGACGTGGCTGATGAACGTCTCGCGACGCTGGGACGGCGGGTTCCTCCTGCCCGAGTCGGTGATCGGGCACATCTACACCTACCGAGGGCCCGTGCTGGCCACCGGAGGCATGGCCCAGGTCTACGCCATGCCCTCGCGCCGGTTGCGGATCCACGGCGGGCCCAGGAGCGTCTTCGCCGCACAGGACCTGCCCGCGGACATCCGCAAGGGCGTCGAGCTGTACCGCGGCCGCAAGTTCGCCGAGCTCCGAAAGGCGGTCAAGCCCGCCGGCGACCTGGCCCGTCAACTGCTCGCCGCCGCCGACCGCAAGGAAAAGGACCTCGAGCTGACCTTCGCGAAGATCGAGGCGGCCCTCGCGGGTGACGACCTGGCCCTGGCGAGGCAGTTGACCAGCGACCTCGCCCGCTACACCGGCGGAGCGAGGGACCTGCGGCTGGGCTCGTTCCGTTGGCGGATCAGGACACACCGCAACGCCACCGCCCTGGCCACCGCGCACCAGCTCTACAAGCGATACAAGTGGCTGACCTACACGCATCCCAAGGCCCGCGAGGCGTTCGAGAAGCTCGCGTCCGACCCCAACGCGGGGCCGTACCGGAAGCTCGCCCGTCGCGAGCTGGCCACCCCGCCGGATGCGTCACGGTGGACGTTTTACGGCGAGCTGCTCTACAAGAACAACGCCGACACCTGGCGGATCGACGAGACGGCCCTGGCGGCCATGCTCCGGGCCTCGGGGATTCGCAGCGGCAACTGGACCCAGATCGCCTCGCTCAACACGCTGTACGAGGCCGGCGTGCTGACCGCCCGGATGGAGAAGGACTGGACGGCCCTGGCCGGGCCCTACAGCAAGGGGTACCCGGGCAAGAGGCCGACGTGGCGCCTGCTCTCGGTGGCGAAGGGCCAGGCCCCGCCGGCCGGATGGGCGGGCGTGGGATTCGACGACAGCACGTGGGTCGCCGGCGCGGGGCCGATCTCCGGCCGCGGCGAGGAGGGCATGCGGGCAGAGCCGAGATCCACTCCGTATCTCCGCATCGCCTTCGACTGCCGGCGGACCGACTACAAGTCCGTCGTGCTCCTCCTTCGCCTGCTGAAGCGTTCCCAGGCCGTCGTGTACCTCAACGGCACGCCCGTGCTGTGGTCCCACGCCACGCAGGGACCCCGCATGCGAATGAACGCGCTGGTGACCATCCCCCTGCCGCCGGCCGCGGTCAAGCTCCTCCGCACGGGCCGCAACGTCCTGGCCGCCCGCGTCTCGGGGAGCAACGGGGCGGACTTCGGCCTGTACGCCACGGCCGCCGGCGACTCGCTGGCCTTCGCGCAGCGCCCGGCCGACTGGGCGCCGGGGCCGAAGCTGCCCGCGCCCGACCTGTCGGCCAGGACGGCGGCCCGGCCGAAGCTCACGACCGTCCTGCCGCCCAACACGACCGCCCTGACGATCGACCCGCGGGGCAAGCCCAACCTGGCGATCGGCGAGTTCGCCCGGGAGCTGGAGACCGGAGCAATCCCCATCGACGAGCGGGCCCGGCACCTGGGCCACCTCGATCCGCGGATCCGCCGCAGCGCCGCGTTCTCGCTGATGGCCGAGGGCGCCAAGGCCATGCCGTACATCCTCAAGGCCCTCGGCTCCAAGGACATCCGCGTGATCCGCGGCGGCTGCGACGCGCTGGCCGGCAAGTACGCCATGAACGGGCGAGACCGCAAGGACCTCCGGGAAGCGATGACCCCCGAGATCGCCGGCCAGGCCGTGCCCAAGCTCCTGCCCCTGCTGGAGCACGAGGACACCTACATCCGCGAGGGGGCGCTGATGGCCCTGGCCAACTGCGGCAAGGCCGCCGCGGCGCATCTCGACACGATCACCCGCCTGGCCGACGACGACGACTGGTGGGTCCGCGCGGGCGTGGCCTACGTGCTGAACTACGTCGAGGAGCCCGAGACCGCCGACCACGCCGCGTCCACCGTCGGCAACTTCCGCACCGAGCGGAGTGTCTTCGGCAAGAACCGCCTGCGCGAGTCGCTGGTGGCGATGGCGCGTCGCGGCCACGGCCACGAAGCGATCGTCGCGGCCCTGATCGCCGACGCCCGGGGCGCCGACGGATTCGACGCCGGCACGGCCGTCGGGGCTTTGCGCAGCATCGGGCTCAACGCCAAGGCCGCCCTGCCCATCTTCCAGGAGAAGCTCGCCGAGGCCAGGGAGCGGCTCGCCGGAACCACGGACGCGGGCACGAAGAAACGGCTCGAGAAACAGCTCAGGAGCTGGCAAGGCGTCATTGACAAGATGAATGCCCCCGCCAGGCCGGCCGGGAAACGCCCCGGGAGAAGGAAGCGGGGCTGAGCATCACCACCAGCGAGACAGCATCCGCTCCAAAGGAGTTGCACATGTTCCACAGAACACTCCGTGCCCTCGCCCTGCTGTGCTCGGTCGCCCCCGCGGCGGCCCTCGGCGCCGACAGGAAGCCGATCAAGGTCTACCTGATGGCCGGGCAGTCCAACATCGAAGGCCACAATTACTTCGGCCCGATATGCAACGAGCGGTTTCCCGGACTGGATGCGGCGCGCGACGACGTCTGGTGCGTACGGCCGGGGAGGAAGATCTCCGGCCCGCTGAAGCCCGGCTTCGGCGGCGGCCCGGGAGCCGACAACGTCTTCGGGCCGGAACTGGTGATGGGCAGGATCCTCGGCGATGCCGTCGACAATCCCATCATCCTCTACAAGTCGGCCCTGGGCGGAACGCAACTGCACACGCGCTGGCGCCCGCCCAGTGCGGTCAAGCGGGCCGGCGGCGAGGTGGGCGACCTGTACCAACGCATGATGCGCCGGTTCCACCGCTTCCTGGCCGACCCCAGGATCGACTACCCGAAGTACGACGGCCGGGAATTCGAGATTGCCGGCTTCGTCTGGTTCCAGGGCGAGAACGATTCCCTCGCCCAGACGGACCCCAACGACCCCGCAACCGGCTTCTGGAACTACTACGAGGACAACCTGCGCGACCTGATCAAGGACGTGCGCGCCGAGCTGGCCGTGCCCAAGCTCCCCGTCCTGATCATCCAGATCGGTCCGGCCCCCGTGTGGAACCGCAAGGGCGGCGGCGACGTGATCCGGGCCGCGCAAAAGAAGGTGGCCGAGCAAGACGACCACGCCGCGTGGTTCTCGACCATGGACCTGCACCCCAAGGCCCACTACAACACCCCGAGCATGCTCACGATCGGCGAGCGGGCGGGCAAGGCGCTCCTGCCGTTCGCCAAAACCACCGTCCGGCAGGATAACGCCAGGACGCTCAAGGTGGGCCGGAAGTACACCGCCCGACCCAAGCCGGTGAAGTCCGATTACGACCTGACCAGGCTCAGCGACGGCCTGGTCGCCTATTGGTCGTTCGATGAGGGCAGGGGCACGACCACCAGGGACCACGCCGGCAGCGCGAACGGCAAGCTCGTCGGCAATCCCCCGTGGGTCGAAGGCGTGCTCGGCAAGGGCCTGCAGTTGACCGGAGAGCAGCACGTGCAATTCCCCGGCTACAAGGACGTCCTCGGCCCCGGCGGCCATATCGAGAACCTGACGGTTTCCTACTGGTACCGCGCCAACTACCACGGTTGCGGCCGCATCGGCAAGGGCGTGGGCAAGCAGGTGCAGCGCGGCCCAACCAACTGGTACTACAGCCGCACCGCCAACGCCGCCGGCTGGGACGCCACGTGCATAGGAACCAAGGGCGGCGTCTTTCTGACGGCCGGGTTCCGCGGCGGCACCAAGGGGTTCAAGTTCAACGGCGGCCCCGGAACCGTCATCTCCGACGGGAACGAATGGCGTCACGTGGTGGTCATGTACGACGGGTCGCGCAAGGCGTTCGAGATCTACGTCGACGGCGTCAAGGCGCCCAAGGGCGGCAAGAAGCGCAAGGATGCGCCGTGCGGGCAACTGGACAAGCC
>CAZXOC010000448.1:0-4559 GCA_964642165.1 uncultured Planctomycetaceae bacterium
CCCCCCCGGAAACGCCCTTGAGACCCGCGGCGCGGGCAGTACACTGCGGCGATGGCGCGCCCGGCGCGGGGCCGGGTGCTGTGGTAATCCCGGGCGGGCGCCGGCAGGAGAGCTCGATGGCCAAGGAAGTGAAGATCGGCATCATCGGCAACGGGCAGATCGGCACGATCCACACGCGCAAGTGGCAGGACGTGCCGGACGTGAAGATCGTCGCGCTGTGCGACATCATCCCCGAGCGGGCCGAAGAGCTCGCCGCCCAGTACGGCGTGCCCCACACCTACAAGTGGTTCGCCGAGCTGATCGAGCGGGAGGACATCGACGCCGTCGACGTCTGCGTGCACAACAACAAGCACGCGCCGATCGCCATCGCCGCGCTCGAGGCGGGCAAGTGCGTCTACACCGAGAAGCCCATGGCCGGGGCGTACGTGGACGCCAAGGCCATGGTCGACGCCTCGCAGCGCACCGGGCGGATGCTGTCGATGCAGCTCGGCACGTTGTTCTCGCGGGAAACGAAGGCCGCCAAGCGCCTCATCGACGACGGCCACCTCGGGCGGTGCTACTACGCCAAGAGCAGCTACTACCGCCGGCGCGGGCGCCCCTACGTGGACGGCTACGGGCGCGAGCCCTTCGTGCGGAAGGCCGTCGCCGGCGGCGGGGCGCTCTACGACATGGGCGTCTACCACATCTCGCAGATCCTCTACCTGCTGGGCAATCCCGAGGTGCTCACCATCAGCGGCGCGACGCACCAGGAGATCGCAATGTACCCCCAGCGCCGCGAGAGCGGCGGCTACAGCGTCGAGGAGCTCGGCGTCGCCCTCGTGCGCCTGGAAGGCGGCGTCACGTTCTTCATCGAGGAGGCCTGGGCGATCCACCTCGGCGGCACCGACGGCAGCAAGATCGCCGGCTCCAAGGGCGGCGTGAGCTTCTCGCCGTTCGCGTTCCACACCACCCTCAGCGACATGGAGATGGACGCGACGCTCGGCCTGAAGGCCGCCGAGACCCGCTGGGGACGCTGCTTCCCCGAGACGCTCGCCTACCGGAGCGCCCAGCACCACTGGGCCGCCGCGCTGAAGGGCGACTGCGAGCTGCTGCCCACGAAGGAGGTCGGCCTGAAGACCATGGGGATCATGGAGGGCGTGTACCTCTCCCAGCGGCTCGGGCGCGAGGTCACGCCCGAGGAGGTCCTGGAACACTCCGTTTGCACCGCCGAGCGCGGGCTGTACGATGGGTACCCGCCCGCGGAGTGAGCCGCGGGACGCACCGACACCTGCCCCCCCGGGAGCGAGGAAGAGCAATGAAGGCATCGGTCAGCTCGTGGAGCTATCGGGTCCCGTTCGACAAGGGCGAGATGGACCTGTCGGGCTTCGTCGACGAGGTGAAGCGCCTCGGCGCCGACGGGTTCGAGATCCTTGGCGGGCACTACGGGCGGGAGGACCCCGTCGGCGACCTGAAGGCCGCCGTCGAGAGGGGCATGGAGCTGGGGCTGGAGGTCTCCAGCCTGATCGCGGGGAACGACTTCGCCCGGGGCACGGCCGCCGAACGAGGCGAGCAGGTGGAGCGGTTCAAGCGGGCGATCGAGCACGCCGCGGCCGCCGGGATCGAGCGGATCAACTGCTTCACCGGCTATCACGCCGACGGCGCGGACCCGGTGATGGACTTCTATCGCGTCGTGGACGCCTACCGCGAGGTCTGCCCGCTGGCGGAGGACAAGGGCGTGCGGCTGTGCATCGAGAACCACTCGAGCGTGGCCCGCGACGGCGACGGGCTGCTGGCGGTCCTCCGCGCCGTGGGCAGCGAGGCCCTGCGGACCAACCCCGACCCGAGCAACTTCGTGCCGGAGTTCCAGCTCCGCGGCGAGCGCGCCCGCGAGGCCATCTACACCGAGACGGCCAAGATCGCCCCGCTGGCCGGCAACGCGCACCTGAAGGTCGGCGACTTCACCGACGACGGCGAGCACGCCTTCCTCGACACGAAGCGCCTCCTGGGCATCCTCCGCGACGCCGGCTACGACGGGCACGTCGTCCTGGAGGTCTACGGCCCGGCCGAGCAGCCCGCCGACACCTGCGCCGCCGGCATCGCCCTGCTGCGGAAGTACATGTAGGCACGAGCGGGGCCGGCGATCGCGGCGCGTCGTGTGAGGCCAACCGCCCCTTGCGTGGACGTGGCCCGCGTGGGATAGTGGATGGGACATGCGTCAGGGCCCCGCGGACAGCCCGGGGCTTCCGGACGCGGCACGTTCCCGAGACGGGAGGACAAGATGGCTCGACGACTGCTGGCTGCGGGGATCTGCGTGAGCGTGGCGCTGCTGTGCGGCGGGTGCAGCGAGAACAAGGAGGTCTCCGAGCAGAAGAAGCGGCTGAAGTCGAAGTCGCCCGCCGTCCGGAAAGAGGCCGCCAAGGAGATCGCCCGGTTGGGCGCGGAAGCGACGGACGCGATACCGGAGCTTCAGACCGCGCTTCGCGACGAGAGCCCGGACGTCCGGGTCGAGGCGGCCATCGCGCTGGCTGCCATGGGCGCCGAGGCCAAGGATGCCGTCCCGGACCTCATTGCCGTGCTGAAGGAAGAGGGCAACCAGAAGGTCTTCCGCAGTGCGGCCATCGCGCTGTCGAAGATGGAGCAAGCCGCCGCCCCGGCCGTGCCGCAGTTGGCCACGGCCCTCGAGAATTCCGACCCCCAGATCCGCGGGTATGCGATCCTCACGCTGGGCAAGATCGGGGCCGAAGCCAAGCTCACCGCGGACAGGCTGGCCAAGATCGTCGTGGCTCAGGACAACGCCGACTGGGTGCGGGCCCGCGCAGCCCGGGCCATCGGGGAGATCGGCACGGGGGCCAGCAGCGCCATCCCTCAACTCACCCAGGCCCTCCGCGACGAGAACCACTCGGTCCGCGCCGAGGCCGTCTGGGCGCTGGGTGAGATGGGCCCCCTGGCACGCGACGCCGCCCCCGCCATCCGCGACCTGATTCGGGTCGAGCCCGTCGGGCCCACGCGCAATCTGGCCCGCGAGGTCCTCAAGAAGATCGGGCCCTAGCTCCATCGCCGAACCGCGCCGCCCGGGCGCCCGACGCCGCCGCGCCGCGACCTCAGCGCTGCCACATCCGCGTCGGCTTGTTCGTGTCCGTTCTCAGCTCTTCCGGGGGAACGAGGCGAACCCCGCCGTCCACGAACAGCGTGTTGACCTTGTCGAAGTGCCGGGGCCGCAGGTGCACGCTCAAGTCGTGGTCCGAGGTGTCCCCGTCCACGTCGGCCACCAGCTTGTCGTACTCCACGATCATGACCTGGTCGGGGGTCGTCATCTCCGGGACGACGATGTTGCTCATCCCGTAGCTGCACCGAAGATGGCGACCGTTCGGAGTGGCGGGCGTGGAAACGAGGAAGCGGATCTCCTCGCCGGGCGAGCTGATCTGGAAGCGGTCGACGATCACCCTCCTGCGATCGGCGTCGAAGGTGAGCCGCTCGGCCCCGTTGTCCTCGAAGCCGCGGGCGCCGCGTCCCCCGTGATACACCGTGCCCGGATATCCGCATACGTTGTCGCTGGCGTCCAGCGTGTCGTCCTCAACGATGAGGCCGAGCACCTCGTACTCGAACGTGACCGCGCCCTCGCTGGTGGCGCTCGACTTGCCGACGTTGTCGTAGTGGCAGAACCAGATGTCCACCACCGTCCCCGCCGGGATCTGCTTCCGGTTGTTCTTCCATTGGGAGCCCTTGTTGTAGAAGCCCGGCACGTGGATGTCCACGGTGATGGCGGTGGGCAGCGTGTAGGCCTCCCGCTCCTTCCAGAAGCGGATCTCCTTGGGGTGCTCCAACTGCTCGTCAAATCGGGCCGAGGGAGGCGGGTCGATGGGAGTGAACCATTGCTCCGGGCTCGCACCCCCGCTGACGCGAAAGCTCTCCTTGGGGCACACGAGGATCTCCGGAGACCCGTGGACCATGGCCGTCCCGTACCATGACGGGCCCGTGGCCAGCCTGGGCAGCGCGCCCGAGCCGATCGCCCCCTTGGCCGCCTGCGTGCCCAGGGCCTGGGCGATCTGCTGGAGGTTGCTCTGGCACATCGTGTTGTAGGTCTGCTCCTTCGTGCCGCCGAGGAACGGCACGAGGATGGCCGTCAGCAGCCCGATGATGATCAGCACGACGAGCAGTTCGGCGAGCGTGAATGCCCCGGCCCGACGCAGGCAGCCCCTGCCGCCGGCACGTGCACTCCAACGCCCGCCCCACCTTGGTGCGGTCAGTCCGGCCACGTTCCCAACTCCCTGCACAAGATGTGCGACGTGTTCCCCACTATCCTACGCCAGGACGTGACATCATGCAACCGGATTCTGGGCGACGTCAAGCGAGGTGCGCCATAGGCATCTGGGCAGTCTCCCGGGGATGCGATGGGCACACGTCCCTTCGAGTGCCGTCGGAGCCCTCCGGAGTCAGGTCGGCCGCCGGCCGGAATTGCCTTGCCGGCTCCTCGGACTGCTCCTGCGTTGACGGAGCGGGCCGCGGGGGCAGCACGCCGCCGCGGCCGCCGACGGCGCCATCCGCCCACGCCCGCGGCGCGCACGGGGGGCGCGGCGGGG
>CAZXOC010000449.1:0-4551 GCA_964642165.1 uncultured Planctomycetaceae bacterium
CGTCGGGGTCGTCGATGCTGCCGGTCAGCACGGGCGTGGCGTCGTAGGTGGTCAGATCATCCACGGTGACGCTCGCAACGGTGGTGTCGACGGTCAGGTTCAGCACGCTGGCCTGGTCGTAACCGATGTTCCCGGCCGGGTCCGTCGCCGAGGCCGAAACCTCGTGGTCGCCGTCGGGCAGCGCCGGCAGCGTGTCGTCCGGCAGGACCCACGTGCCGTCGCCGTTGTTGAGGGCGTCGTACGGCTGGCTGTTGACGAAGACCCGGATCGTGGCCGTGGGGTCACTCACCGCGCCGGTGAGCTCGGGCGTCGGGTCGTTGGTGATGATCTCGTCCACGGCGATGGTCGGGGGGCTGGTGTCGACGGTGAGCTCGTCGGCCGAACCGTCGGCAGCCACGTTCCCCGCCGGATCGGTGGCCGTGGCCGCCACGTCGTAGGTCCCGTCGTCCACGTGGCCGATGGTGACGGACCAGGTCGCGCCGTGGTTGGCGGCCTCGTAGCTCGTCTCGTCGACGGTCACGGTGATCGTCGCCTGGGGGTCGTCGACAACGCCCGTCAGCGTCGGCGTGCTGTCGTTCGTGAGGAGCAAATCGACCGTGACGGCGGGCGCCTGGACATCCATTCGCCAGGTGTCCGACGCGTCGCCGTTGAGCGGATTGCCCGGGGCGTCCTGGATGCCCGATCCGGCGGCCGTCAGGGCAAGCGTGTACGTGCCGCCGCCGGTCGTCAGGCCACCCAGCCCCGCGAGCGTGTAGGTGATCTCGTCGGTCGTCGTGAGCGGCTCGGTGCCGGTCAGGAGGTTCGCCCCGCCGTCGCAGGTGAGGCTCAGGTCCGCCGGATTCAGGCCCGTGACGGCCTCGGTGAAGACGATCCGGATCTGCTCGACGGGCGTGTTGCGCGGGTCGGGGGCGACGTTGACCACGTCGCCGATCGGGGGCTCCGTGTCGGCGGGGACGAGAGCGACGTTGTCGAGAACGGCCGTGCAGACCACGCCGTCGCTGTGGCTGGTGACCGCCAGCCCGACGTGGGCACTCTGGGACATGGGGATCGTGTCGGTGTCGATGAGCGTCCAAGTGTCCCCGTCGGGCGATCGGTAGGAGCGGAACGTGCTGCCCTCGCGCTCGATCCGGACCCAATATGGGGCGTTGAGGCCGCCGCCCGTGGTGTGGTAGCTCCCCCCGCCGGTGACGAGCCGCCGCTGGAAGGACACGCCGTTGCCCGGCGTGACCACGGTCATCGCGTGGACGGAATTGGCGTTCAGCGTCTCGCGGATCATCACGCCGGCCTTGGCCCAGTTGTTCGTGGCCTCGACGCTCACCACCCGGGCGGACACGGTCCCGTCGCCCTCGAACGGCATGTAGACGTAGTGGAACTCGTCGGCCACGCCCCAGATGTCCGCGCCGGAGGCGTCGATCGTCCACGTGCCGTCGCTTTCGCTGTCGCTGCCGGCGGCCCCCACCGCGCCGATGTCCTGCCCCACCCAGGAGACGTGCTCCACGCGGACCTGCGTGTCGGGGGCAATCACGTGGCCCAGCAGGTCCTCGACGTTGCTGACGGTGAGTGTGTAGGTCCGCCCGCCGGCCATGGCGTCCGTGAGCGTCAGCGTGACGGTCCGCTGGTCGCCGCCAAGCACGGCCGTCTGAATGGCCAGCCCCCCGTCGATCTCGTAGTTCGCCTCCGTCTCGGCGACGGACTGGTCCAGGTCCTGGCTGAACAGCAGCGCGACGTGCTGGCCGTCCACGGCCTCCGCCCCGACGACCCGCACCGCGTTCCGGACGGTGAGGCTCACCACGGCGGTCTTGCTGTAGGTCTCCCCGTCGTAGGCCTGGTAGGCGAAGGAATCGCTCCCCGTGTAGCCCACGTCGGCCGTGTAGTCGAACGAGCCGTCGGAACGGAACTGGAGCGTGCCGTGCGACACGTCGCCGATCAGCACGGCCGTCATGGCCTGCGGGCCGGGGTCCGGGTCAATGTCGTTGGCGAGCACGCCGTGGGCGGCATCGACGTTCCGGGCGTAGCCCTGGTCGACGTCGTAGGCGTCGTCGGAGGCGGTCGGGTCCGGATCCAGCAGGCCGGTGACCTCGGCGGCGCTGAGCGCCTTGTCGTAGAGTCGCACGTCGTCAATCAGCCCGTCCCACGACGAGCCGCTGTCCTGCGGGCCCTTGCCGATCAGCAGGCGCTGGACGCCCGTGAGGCTTCCGCTGACGGCGCTGCCGAGCCACCCGGCCGTGTGCGCCAGGCCGTTGAGGTAGACCTGCACGTCCTGCCCGGACTGCCAGGTGACGGCCACGTGCTGCCAGTCGGCGGTCTGCACGCCGGGGGCGCTCTCCCACTGCTGGCTGCCGCCGGTGGCCTGGACGCCCCCCTTGATGCCGTTGGCGGCGCCGGCCTGGTTGAACAGGCTGGCGTCGTAGCGGAAGCCGTACTCGTCCCCGGCGACGGGGCTCTTGAGGCAGTAGAACCCGCGGTCCGTGCCCGTGATGTCCGACTGGACCCACGCCGCAAACGTAAAGCCCGCCAACCCGTTGAGGTAGCCCTCGGCGTCTTCGTCGAGCAGGTAGTCGTCCGTCCCGTCGAACTCGTACGCCGCGCCGACGCGCCCGCTGCTGGTCCACGTCGCCCCCTGGACGTCGAGGTGCCGCCCGTGGCCGCTGAAGTCCGTCGCCACCGCGTCGTCCTCGTTGTCGAAGGTCCACCACGCAATCAGGTTCGGGTGGACGTCGGCGTAGATGAAGGGCATCTCCGCGTCGGGCTCGAGGGGGTTGCCGACGGCGTCCTGGACGTTCTCGGCCGCCAGGACGTAGGTCGCGCCCTCCTCGAGCGCCGCCGAGAGGCCCAGCACGACCTGGTCGGGCGCGCCCGCGCTCCACGTGGCCGACGCGATCGCCACCGGCTGGGACAGCACGTCGCTGATGGTGTAGTTGGCGACGGTCTCGGCCGTCGCCTCGGTGACGGCCTTGCCGAAGGTCACGCGCACCTCGGTGGCGCCGAGGGCGAGGGCGGACGCCAGGCCCGGGCGCGGCGTGACGGGGTTGGGGCTGGCGAGGGCGGCGGGTCCTTCCATGTCGTTGCCGTTGACGGCGGCAACGGTGTAGGTGTAGCTGCGGGTCTGGTCCAGGTGCGTGTCCTGGAAGCTCGTCGTCGTGGTCGTGGTGACCTGCGCGCCGCCGCGGTAGACGACGTAGTGGTCCACGCCGCTCTCGGGGTCCGCCGCGGGCAGCCACGCCAGGTCGATCCGGCTGCTCGTGGCGGGGCTGGCCGTCACGTTGACCGGCGCCGTCGGCGGGGTCAGGTCCACGCCGGCGGCCTCGTACGCCGAGAGGTGCTCCCCGGGAATCGGGCCCTCGAACGCCGCCCCTTCGCGCTGCCAGGCAACGGCTAGGTTGTCCCCGCCGCCCCCTTCTTTCTGGAGGGCCTCGACGTAGTACTTCTGCCCGGCCGCCAGGTAGATCGGCGCCGACTTCTGCGACGGGAACGTGTTCCACTGCCGCGAGCCGGTCCACGTGTCGACGGAGGCGATCTGGACGGCGTGGGCGGGCTCGGCGTCCGTGGACAGCAGCAGCACGCCGTTGTCGTCGGTGGCGATCCAGAACGTGTAGAAGCCGCTGACGGGCGGGTGGACGTAGCCGCGCATCCGCGTGCCGTAGTACTCGGCCCAGTTGATCGGGGCCTCGAAGCTCGTCCGCAGGTCGCGCCCGGTGGGATCGTCGGGGTAGTTGGCGTTGGAGGTGAGGTTCGCAATCGCCGTGCCGTCGATGCCCGTCCACCACTCGCGCAGGATGAGTCCCGAGCCGTGCGGGGCGTACTGGAAGGTGATCTCCTGCCCGGGCGGCATGAGCGACCCGGAAACGGTCTCGATGCCGGCGACGGTCAGCGTGTACTGGCGCTCGATCTCGAGCTCGGCGGTAGCCAGCGTCACCGTCATGCCGCCGGCGCCCAACGTCGCCTGCTGGAGGGTGCCCCCCGCGAACGTGTAGTTGCCCAGCGACTCGGCGGACGACTCGACCAGCGGCTCGGTGAACGTGAGCTGCACCGTGAACTCGTCCGGCACGGCGTAGGAGGCGATGCCCGGGATGGTGATCGCCGCCGGCGCCGACGCGCTGCTGGTGTACCCGTCGCGGTTGACCGCCGTCACGCGGTACAGGTACGCCGCGACCGGCTCGACGTCGGTGTCCACGAAGGCCGGCGTCGCCGCCGTACCGATCTGCTCGTCGTCGCGGTAGATGACGTAGTGATCCACGTAGCTGTCCGGGTCGTCAGCGGCGTCCCAGGCCAGCTCGATCTGCGTGCCCGGCACGAGGGCGACGACGCCCGACAGGTTCTGCGGCACCGTCGGCGGGCTCGGGTCGATGGACTCGTTGACCCTCCCCGGCGAGCCCTGCTTGGCGCCGGGGCGCCAGTTGGCCGCGTCGTTCCCGTAGGCGTCGACGTCGACGCGGTTGAGCGACGCGCCCATCCCGTCCGGCTCGACCGGCCAGGGGGCGCTGTCGTCGTAGTTCACGTAGTCGATCCGGCAGTAGGGGATGAAGCCGTTCGGCTCGGCCTCGCCAACGT
>CAZXOC010000450.1:0-4477 GCA_964642165.1 uncultured Planctomycetaceae bacterium
AAGTGATGGCGAGAGGAACGCACAACGCGGTGCACGATCCGCGGAATGACGGGATCCTGATCTACATCAACGGTGACCTGGTCCCGCGGGCCCAGGCGAAGGTCTCCGTGTTCGACGGGGGCTATCTCGTCGGCGACGGCGTGTGGGAAAGCCTCCGCCTCCACGACGGCGTGTTCGTGTTCCTGGACCGCCACCTCGATCGGCTGATGCAGGGCGCCAAGGCGATCGCGCTGGAGATCGGCATGACCCGTCAGGAGCTGACGGCCGCACTGCGCCGGACCGTCGAAGCCAACGGCATGTACACGGGCGTTCACGTGCGGCTGATGGTGACGCGGGGCGTGAAGGCGACGCCCTCGCAGGACCCCAGGCTGACCGTGGGCGGGCCGACGATCGTCATCATCGCCGAGCACAAGCTCGCGGACCCGGCCGCACGACAGGCGGGGATTCGGCTGCTGACGTCGACCGTGCGCCGCGGCTCGCCGGACTACCTGGACCCGCGGCTGAACTGCCACAGCAAGCTGCACGAGGTGATCGCCCTGACGCAGGCCCTCCACGCCGGCGCCGACGAGGCGCTGATGCTCGACATTCACGGGTTCGTCAGCACGTGCAATGCGACGAACTTCTTTATCGCCCGCAAGGGGGAGGTGTGGACGTCGACGGGGCAGTACTGCATGAACGGCATCACGCGGGGGATGATCCTGGAACTGTGCGGTGCCAACGGCATCACCGCGAGACAGAAGAACTTCTCGCTTACCGACGTCTACGACGCCGACGAAGCGTTCGTGACCGGCACGTTCGGGGGACTGACGCCCGTAACCGAGGTGGACGGCCGGGCGATCGGCCAACCCGGCGAGGGCGAGATCACGCGGCGAGTCAGTGAGCTCTACCGGGGGGCCGTCACCGCCGAAGTCAAAGCCCGCCAAGCCGCCGGGGAAGCGCTGCCGTCGCCGGCCGGCGGCGAGCCGGAGCACGCGAATGACTAGGAGAATGCCAAGGACGTTCACCCGTCCAAGGAGACGGCGATGAGACGCGGGCGGTTCACGCGACGCGACGTTCTGAGGGCCGCGGGACTGGGCGCGGCGACGGGCCTCATCCACGGGAGCAACGCCATGGCGGCAGAACGGAAGGTCCGGCAGAACGTGCTGCTGATCACGTCGGAGGACAACGGCCCGCACCTGGGCTGCTACGGCGATCCCTACGCGAAGACGCCGCACCTGGATCGCCTGGCCGCCCGGGGGACGCGCTTCGCCCACGCCTACATCACCAACCCCGTCTGCAGTCCGCCCCGGGGCAGCATCCTGACCGGGCTGTACCCGCACCAGAACGGGCAGATCGGCCTGGCGACGCACAGGTACGCCATGTACCGCAAGTGGCCCAACATTGTCAGCCTGACCCGCGGCGCCGGCTACCGAACAGGAATGGTCGGCAAGCTCCACGTCAACCCGGCCTCGGCGTTCCCGCTGGACTACCACCCGCTGCCCGGCAGCAACTTCCACAAGCGCGACATGCGCCGGTTCGCCTCGACTGCCCGGAAGATCAACTACCGTCGGAAGAAGGGCTTCCGCCGGCAATATCTGGACTACCTGTGCCCGGCCGGTCCGTAGCCCCGCGAGGCCTTCTCATGTCTCGTGGACAGGCGTGCGCCCGACGCGACGTACCGCCGGCCCGGGGCGTGGACGCGGCCGGGGAGGATCATGCCCGGTGAGCCGAGCACTCCCGATACCGGAAGACATAGAGGCGGACGGATGAGATTGAATGTTTGCGTGATCGCGGGTGTGGTCGCCTGCATGGCGCCAGGGCTTCCGGGTGGCCAGGCCGAGCAGGTCCGCGTTCCGGTCGAGTGGGGCCGACTCCCCGCCTTGCCGGATCGCATCGGGTTCGGCGGGCCGATCTGCGGCGTGCACAACGGCGCGCTCCTCGTCGCCGGCGGGGCCAACTTCCCCGCCAAGCCGCCGTGGGAGGACGGGAAGAAGGTCTGGCACGACGGCATCTTCGTGCTGGAATCGCCCGCGGCCGGGCAGTGGAAGACAGTGGGCAAGCTGGCCCGCCCCCTGGCCTACGCCGCCTGCGTTCCAACCGTCGACGGGCTGCTCGTCATCGGCGGGTCCGATTCCGAGAAGACCCGCGCCGACGTCACGCGGCTGACGTGGGACGCCGCGTCCGGCACGGTCGAGCGGGAGACGCTGCCCGCGCTGCCCGAGCCGGCGGCATTCCTGGTCGCGGGCCGGATCGGCGAGATCGTCTATGCCGGCTCCGGCAAGACGACGAAGGACCCTGCCACGTGCTCGAACCGGTTCTGGAAGCTCGACCTGGGCCCCTCCGCGAAGGAGCTCGCCTGGCGGCGTATCACGGACCTGCCCAGCCGGGGACGCCTAAAGGCCGCCGCGGCCGTGCAGTCCGCGGGAGATAAGCCGAAGTTCCTGTACGTCTTCGGGGGCGTGCATGCCGAGGCGGGCGACGGCGACGAAGTCCGGCAGACGTCCCTGTCGGAGGTGTGGCGGCTCGACCCGCGCGCGGGCGAGGGCAAGGGCCGGTGGCGGCGGATGGCCGACATGCCCGACGCCCTGGCGGCCATGTCCGTGATCGACTTCGGCCAGTCGCACGTGCTGCTGTTCAGCGGGTCGACCGGAAAGCACATTCCCAAGCCCATCGAGGACCGGCCCCTGTTCCGGCGGAATGTCCTCGTCTACCACACGCTCACCGACACGTGGGTCCGCGGCGGCCTGATGCCCGAAGGCGTGGTGACCACCCCGGCCGTGCGGTGGGGCGACCGTATCGTGATCCCCAGCGGCGAGACCCGCCCCGGCGTGCGGACGCCCGGCGTGCAGGCGGCCCGGCCGACCCAGCCCGAGATGAAGTTCGGCTGGATCAACTACGGCGTGCTCAGCGGGTATCTGGTGCTGCTGGTCGCTATGGGGGTCTACTTCTCTCGCCGCGAGAAGAGCACCGAGGATTTCTTCCTGGCCGGCAAGCGGATCCCCTGGTGGGCGGCGGGGCTCAGCATCTACGCGACGCAACTCAGCGCGATCACGTTCATCGCCTCGCCCGCCGTGAGCTACTCCAAGGACTGGCTCATCTATCCGGGCAAGATCACGCTGTTCCTCATGGCGCCGGTGGTGGTCTTCTTCTACCTGCCGTTCTTCCGCCGGTTGAAGATCACCACGGCCTATGAATACCTGGAGAAGCGGTTCTCCACGCCGGTGCGGCTGTTCGGCAGCGCGTCGTTCATCGTGTTCCAGTTGGGGCGCATGGCCGTCGTGGTCTACCTGCCCGCCCTGGCCCTGTCGGCGGTGACGGGGATCAACCTGTACGCCTGCGTGGTCGTCATGGCCGCGCTGTCGATCGTATACACGGCGCTGGGCGGCATGGAGGCGGTGGTATGGACCGACGTGGTGCAGACCGTCGTCCTTCTCGGCGGGATGCTGGTGAGCCTCGTGGTGGTGCTCTGGCTCGTCGGCGGGGTCGGCGTGGTCTGGCGGACCGCGATGGCCGACGACAAGCTCCGCATGTTCAACTGGTCGTGGGATTCGACCACGCTGGCGACCTGGTCGATGTTCATCGGCTCGTTCGCGCTGCAGTTCGGGCCGTACACGACCGACCAGGCCGTCATCCAGCGGTACCTGTCCACGAAGGACGAGAAGGCCGCCGCGAAGGGCATCTGGACCAACGGCATCCTGTCGATCCCGTTCGGGTTCCTGTTCATGGCGTTGGGCACGTGCCTGTACGTCTACCTGAAGCGCAGCCCCGAGCTGACCACGGTGGGCATGAGGAACGACGAGGTCTTTCCCCTGTTCATCGTGCAGCAACTGCCCGCGGGGGTGTCCGGGCTGGTGATCGCGGGGGTGTTCGCGGCGTCGATGTCCACCCTCGACAGCAGCATGCACAGCATCGCCACGGCGATCACGACCGACTGGTACCGGCGCTTCCGCCCCCGGGCCACGGACCGCCAGAGCCTCTTCCTGGCCCGCGCAATCGTGGTGATCGTGGGTCTGCTCGCGATGGGCACGGCTGCCTACATGGCCCGCAGCGACATCAAGAGCGCGTTCTTCCTGTTCCAGAAGATCCTCGGGCTGATCAGCAGCGCGCTGGTGGGCATCTTCATCCTCGGCGTGTTCACCAGGAGGGCGAACACGGCCGGGGCGCTGGCCGGGGCGGCGGCCAGCCTGGGCCTGCTGCTGTACATCTTCTTCTACACCCAACTGCACTTCTACCTGTACGCCGTCATCGGCATCCTCACCTGCGTCGCCGTGGGCTACGTCGTCAGCCTGGCCACGCCGCGGGCGAGCCGGCCGACCGACGGCTTGAACTGGCCCACGCGCAAGCGGCCCGTGCGGGACGCCGAGTGAGCGACTCGGATGTCCCCACCCGCGACGACGCCGCGGAGAAGGACATCCATGAGCAAGTCGTCTGGTAATCCGTCTGTTCTCAGTCCTGGATCGGCCCTTACCCGCGGCCGTGCCGTGAACCGGGGCGCTTC